>DATBAM010000089.1:0-95427 GCA_036271535.1 Steroidobacteraceae bacterium
TAGTTGTTAGCTTGCACCAACTGATAGGTTGCAATTTTTACCGGCATCTGGCAGTTAACTCACTTGGAAGGGTCCACAATTATGAACATACATTTAAGTATCGGTCCTGTCATGGCGCTCATCGCGGGCATCCTGATCCTCGTGATGCCGCGACTTCTTAATTTTATCGTTGCGATTTATCTCATTCTGATCGGATTGCTTGGCCTGTTCGGCACCGGGGCCGTGCATCTGCATTGACAAACGTTCAACCTCTCAGGAGATGTGATGAAACCGACTCAGCAGCTGCACGATTTGGGTCAGAGCCTGTGGCTCGACAACATCACGCGCGGGATGTTGACCAGCGGGACGCTGGCGCGATACATCCGCGAACTGTCCGTTACCGGATTGACGTCCAACCCGACGATCTTCGAGAAGGCCATCAAGGACAGCGATTTCTACGATGACGCCATTGCTCGTAAAACCGCTGGTGGGCTGTCCGCCGAGGGTTTGTTCTTCGATCTGGCGATCGAGGATCTGACGCAGGCCGCAGATCTGTTCCTGCCGGTTCACAAGGCGACGAACGGCGTCGACGGATTCGTCTCGCTCGAGGTCTCGCCGCTGCTCGCCTACGACACCGCCAACACCGTCAAGGCCGCGACCGATCTGCATGGGCGCGCCAAACGTCCCAACCTCTATATCAAGATCCCCGGCACCGCCGAGGGAATTCCCGCGATCGAGCAGTCGATCGCGTCGGGCGTTCCCGTCAACGTGACGCTGCTGTTCTCCGCGGAGCAATATCGGGCTGCGGCTGAGGCCTATATGCGAGGTATCGAGCAGCGCATCAAGGCGGGTCGGGATCCCAAGATCGAATCGGTCGCTTCGCTGTTCGTCAGCCGCTGGGACGGAGCGGTCAAGGACAAGGTGCCCGCGTCGTTGCAAAATCGCTTAGGTGTAGCGGTCGCCAAGCGCTCGTACAAGCTCTACTGCGATCTGTGGGCATCGCCTCGCGGGCAGGCCATCATCAAAGCCGGCGGACGCCCGCAGCGGCTGTTGCTGGCGAGCACGGGTACCAAGGATCCCAAGGCATCCGACACACTCTACATCGAAGCGCTCGCGGCGCCGCAGACCGTCAATACCATGCCGGAGCCGACACTGCTGGCCTTTGCCGATCATGGCAAGGTGTCCGGCGCGATGCCGAAGGACGGAGGCGACGCCGAGGCAGTCATCGCGCAGTTCAAGGAGGCCGGCATCGATGATGCCGCGCTGGCGGCTGAGCTGCAGCGCGATGGCGCGAAGTCGTTCGACAAATCGTGGAACGAAATGATCTCCGTGCTGGCGACCAAGGGCAAGCAGCTCAAACGCGCCTGAGCGAACAGGCGACATCCGATGGCAAAGAGCGCAACGCGTATCCTGGCATTCGATATTGGCGGCACCGGCCTCAAAGCCGCCCTTATCGATGCCGGAGGCAAAATGCTGAGCGAGCGGCTCAAGGTGCCGACGCCGCCCAACTGCACGCCGCGACAGATGGTCGACGCGCTGGTGGGAATGGCCAAGCCCCTTGCGCAGCATGATCACATCTCGATCGGCTTTCCGGGTGTCGTGCGCGGTGACCGTGTGCTCACCGCGCCGCACTGGGGCACGAAGAAATGGGTTGATTTCCCGCTCGCCAGCGCCCTGTCGAAGCGCCTGGGCAATGCCCCCGCACGGCTCATCAACGATGCCGAGATGCAGGGTCTGGCGGTCATCCGGCGCAAGGGACTGGAACTGGTGCTTACCCTGGGGACGGGCGCGGGAACGGGACTGTTTCGCGACGGCGAGCTGATGCCGCATCTCGAGCTGGCGCACCATCCACTCCACAAGGGGCTCACCTACAACGACTACGTCGGCAACGAGGCGCTGCACAGGCATGGTAAGAAGCGTTGGAACAGGCACGTGCGAACCACCCTCGACGTGCTGGAGTCACTGCTGCATTACGACCATCTATACATCGGTGGAGGCAACGCCACACGTGTGACCTTCAAGCTGCCTGCGAATGTCACCCTGGTGTCGAATGACGCCGGCCTGGAAGGCGGGGCAGCGCTGTGGCGGTGGGCGGTACGCGACTAACGGGACGATGCGAGCTGGCCGCTGTCCCAGCCGCCCCCCAGGTCGCCGATAAGCGAGACCGCATCCTGCAGACGGTTCAGCTGCACGTTGAGTGCGCTTTGCTGATCATTGACCTGCGCCTCCTGCGCCGATGCAACGGTCGTGTAATCCACCGTTCCGGCCTGGAATTCCGCCAGCGCAACCTGAGCTCCCCGGTTGGCATCGTTCACCGCACGGTCGAGTGCCTCGCCCTGACTGGCGAGTATTCGCAGGCCGGCCAGGTCATTTTCGACCGCCTCGAACGCGCTGAGCACCGTGCCGCGATAGTTCGCGACCGCTGCCTCGTAGGCGGCCTTTGCAGCCCTGACTTCGCCATGGCGCGCACCGAAATCCAATAGCGTCTCGGAACCGTCCGCGCCCAGCGACCACAACCGGTTCGCGCTGCGCAACAGGCCGTCGAGCGGCGACTGCGAAAATCCCGCCGCCGCGGACAGCGATACGGTTGGATAGTACGCGGCGACCGCCACGCCGACGGCGGCGTTCTGTGCCGCCATCGTACGCTCCGCCACGGCAATATCCGGGCGGCGCTGCAGCAGCGTCCCCGGCACGTCCATCGGTACGACGGGCAGTGTCGGCAGGGCGGAGTCGTGCGGCAGATCCAGATCTTCCGGATTGCGGCCGACCAGCACAGCGATGGCATGCGCATACTGGGCACGTGCCACGCCCAGCCCGATCAGCGTTGCCTGTGCCGATTCGAGTGCTACCGTGGCCTCGATCACCGCGGACGGCGGTGCCGCGGTGATGCCGGCTTCGCCTTGCGCACGAACCACGCGCAGCGATTCGGTGAATTCGTCGACTGCTCTTTGTTCCAGATCGATCGATGCATCCGCGTAGCGCAGATTGATGATGGTCTGTGCGAGCAGCGTCTGCTCTGACAGCGTCGCGTTGGCCAGAGTCGCCTCATCGGCCTGCGCGGTCGCCGCGTTCTGTTCGATGGTCCGGCGCACTTTGCCCCAGATGTCGGGCACCCAGCTCGCCGTCAGCTCGAGCGAGCCGCCGTTGACCGGCGTGGTCGTGCCTGCGACGCGGGTGCCATCCGCACCCACTGATGCCGGTCCGCCCGAACGGGATCCCGAAGCCGTCAGACCTATCGTGGGAAACAACTGGCTGCGTGCGACTTCCACCTGGGCCAGCGCCTGCCGATAGTTCTCATAGCTCTGACGCACCGTCTGGTTCGAGACGGCCACCATCGGTTCGAGCTGGTTGATCAGCGGATCGTCGAAAGCGGTCCACCAGTCGCCCTTCGGGGCGCCATCCGCAGGCTGGGCCTGGGTCCAGCCTGCCGACTCCTGATATTGCCGAGGTACGGGCACGCCTGGGCGATGATAGTCGGGTCCGACCGCACACGCGCTGAGCGACAGGATCAGCATCGTCCCCATCGTCCGCGCCGCCTTGCGACTGTAACTGCTCATATTTCCCCCGCCACGTTGCCACTTGCCGCAGGCGTCGCCCTGAGCCCGCGCAGTTTCATCCGCAGGCGATCGAGATACAGGTAGATCACCGGCGTCGTATAGAGTGTGAAGACCTGGCTGAGTATCAGGCCACCCATCACAGTGATGCCCAGCGGCTGCCGCAATGAGGAGCCTTGACCCAAGCCGATCGCCAGCGGCAGGGCGCCCAGCACCGCGGCCGCTGTCGTCATCATGATCGGCCGCAGGCGGATTCTCGCCGCATCATAAATTGCATGCGCGGCATCCACCTGATGGTCGCGCTGTGTATGAATCGCCACATCGATCATCATGATGGCGTTCTTCTTGACGATGCCGATCAGCAGGATGATGCCGATCAGGGCGATGACCGAGAACGGAGTGCCGAAGATCAGCAGTGCCAGGATCGCACCGATGCCCGCGGACGGCAGCGTCGACAGAATGGTCAGCGGATGAACCGTGTTTTCATAGAGCACGCCGAGCACGATGTAGACCGCGACCAGCGCCGCGAGTATCAGCAGCGGCAGTGTCATCATCGATTGAGCGAACACCTGTCCGGCGCCGGCGAAACTGCCATGGATGGAGGCGGGCATCCCGATTTCCCGCATCGTTCTCTCGATCGTCTCCGACGCGCGGCTCAGCGAGCCGCCGGGCGGCAGGTTGAATGAGATCGTGCCTGCGACCAGTCCGCTCTGGTGATTGACCTGCGTGGCGGTATGGTTGTTGACGTAGGACGCCATCGCGGACAGCGGCACCAGGGTCTCGGCCTCAGTGCTGTCGGCGCTGCCGGTCGAACTGCCGCCCTTGCTGTTCGAGATGCTGTTGGTGACGGCGTTCGCTTCGGCGCTGGCGTTGTTGGCGTTACCGCCGCCGGTGCTGGTGGAAGCGATAGCCATGTAGGGTGTGACACCCTTCAGCAGGTCGCGCGGCATTTGAGTCTGCGCGGTGCCGGTCGCGTTGCCGGCGGCGGTACTGAAGTAGGTGCGGTCGAGGGTCTGGGGAAACTGCCAGTACTTTGGTGCGACTTCCATCACGACGAAATACTGGTTGAAGGGATTGTAGATGGTCGAGACGGTGCGCTGACCGAAGGCATCATAGAGCACGCCGTCGATCTGGTTGACCGCGAAACCGTAGCGCATTGCCGTCGCACGATTGATCGTCAGATAAGTCTGCAGGCCGTGCTGTTGCAGGTCCGAGTTCACGTCCAACAGGTCGGCGCGGTCCTTGCTGAGCGCTGTGACCAGCTTGGGCGTCCAGGTATAGAGTGCGTCAGTGTTCTCACTGGTCAGGGTGTACTGATATTCAGCGGCGGACTGGCGCCCGCCGATATGCAGATCCTGCACCGCCTGCAGGAACAGGCGCGCGCCGGTCACTTGATTGAGCTTGGGCCGCAGCCGCTGCACCACCTGGTCGGCGCTCGCATGCCGTTTTGACAACGGTTTCAGCTCCACGTACACGTTGGCGGTGTTCAGCGAGCGCGTGCCGGTAAAGCCGATGACCGACTCCACCGCGGGGTCCGCGCCGACGATCTTCTGTAGCTGAGCCAGCTTCAGGCGCATCGCCTGGAAGGAGATGCTCTGATCGGCCATGATCTGACCGATCAGCAGACCGTTGTCCTGCTCGGGGAAAAACGTCGCTGGAACCAGCCGCATCAGAAAGAAGTTCGCCGCGATCAGGCCGATCAGCACCACCACGCACAGCAGCGAGTGGTCGAGCACGCTGTGCAGCGAGCGTGCGTAGGCCTCTTTGAAGCGATCGAATTGCCTGTTCGCCCAGGTGGCCCAGCGAGCGCGGCTGCGCAGCGCGTCGCGGTTTGCCAGCACATACGCGCACATCGTCGGTGTGACGGTCAGCGAGATCAGCAGCGAGAACAGGATCGCGACCGAGAGCGTGACCGCGAACTCGTGGAACAACAGTCCGACGATACCGGGCATCAGCAGGATCGGGATGAAGACGGCGATCAGCGACAGACTCATCGAGATGACCGTGAAGCTGACCTCCGCGCTGCCGCGCAGCGCGGCTTCCTTCGGCGTCATGCCTGCCTCGATATGCCGGACGACGTTCTCCAGCACTACCACGGCATCGTCGACCACGAATCCGGTGGCAACTGTCAGCGCCATCAACGACAGATTGTCGAGGCTGTAACCCAGCAGGTACATCGGCCCGAAGGTTCCGATGATCGACAGCGGCAATACCACGGCTGGTATGAGCGTGGCGCGCGGAGATTGCAGAAAGACGAATACCACGCCGATGACCAGCAGTACCGCGACGCAGAGGCTCCGCTCGGTGTCCGCGACCGCGGCACTGACCGACTGCGAGCGGTCGCTGGCAACATGCATCTGGATGCCGGGCGGCAGCGTTGCCTCCACCGCAGGCAGAATCTTCTTGATCTGCGAGACGGTCTTGATGATGTTGGCGCCGGGTATCGGAAAGATGATCACACCGACGGTGTTCTTACCGTTGTAGAGACCGGCGTTGCGGATGTTCTCGTTCGAGTCGACCACCTCGGCGACATCGTGCAGCATGACCGGTGCGTCATTGCGATAGGCGATGACCAGGTCGCGGTAATCGCTGGCATGCGTGGCCTGGTCGTTCGACAGCACCACGTAACGCTGATCCCCCTGATCGAGGTGGCCCTTGGCGCTGTCGGCATTCGCCGCGGCGATTGACGCCCGGACATCCTCGAGGCCAATGCCGTAACTGGTGAGTTTGTCGGGCTCGAGTTCGACGCGAACCGATGGCAGGGCGCCCCCGCCCAGCTGGATCTGGCCGACCCCGGTGATCTGCGACAGCTGCTGCTGGATCACCGTAGCGGCCGAATCGTAGAGCTGCGCCGTGGTCATCGTGTCCGACGTCAACCCCAGAATGAGGATCGGCGAGTCGGCCGGGTTGTATTTGCGGTAGCTCGGGTTGCCGCGCAGCGTCGACGGCAGGTCCGCTCGCGCTGCCTGGATCGCGGCCTCGACGTCGCGCGATGCGCCGTCTATGTCGCGGTCGATGTCGAACTGCGTGATGACCAGGCTGCTGCCGGTGGAACTGGTCGACGTCAGCTCGGATACGCCGGCGATCGTGGAAAGACGACGCTCGAGCGGCTCGGCAACCGTCGAGGCCATGATCTCCGGGCTCGCGCCCGCCATGCTTGCTTGTACCACCACGACGGGGAAGGTGACGTTCGGCAGCGGCGCGACCGGCAGATGAAAGTAGGCGAGCGCGCCCGACAGCGCGATCGCGATCGCCAGTAGTGTCGTCGCAACCGGTCGGCGGATGAACAGCGCCGAGATGTTCACGCCGGCGCTTCCGGCGTGCTGCTGCTCTGAGGTCGAGGCCGGAAGCGCTCGGACAGCCGGTCGAACAGCAGGTAGATCACCGGCGTGGTGAACAGTGTCAGCACCTGGCTGACGGCCAGTCCGCCAATGATCGCCAGTCCCAGGGGACGGCGCAGTTCGGAGCCGGTACCCGTGCCCAGCAGCAACGGCAGTGCGCCCAGCAGCGCCGCCATCGTAGTCATGAGGATCGGCCGGAACCGCAGGATCGATGCTTGGAAGATTGCTTCCCTGGGCTTTGCCCCATGCTCGCGCTCGGCCTCGAGCGCGAAGTCGACGATCATGATGCCATTCTTCTTGACGATTCCGATCAGCAGCACGATGCCGATGATGCCGATGACGTCGAGATCCTTGCCGGCAATCATCAGCGCCAGCAATGCGCCGATGCCGGCTGACGGTAGTGTCGAGAGAATCGTGACCGGATGGATGAAGCTTTCGTACAGCACGCCCAGCACGATGTAGACGGTCACCAGCGCGGCGATGAGGAGGAACAGTTCGCTGGAGAGCGAGTCCTGATAGGCCGCGGCGGCACCCTGGAAGGAGCTGGTGATCGAAGGTGGCAACTGGATTGCGCTTTCCGCCTGCTCGATTTCACGCACCGCGCCGCTGAGCGAGGCGTTGCCCGCCAGGTTGAAAGAGACCGTGACGGAGGGAAACTGCGCGAGGTGGCTGATGACGAGCGGTGATCGGGTGATCTTGATGTCGGCGATGCCGCTCAGCGGCACCTCGCCTGTGGTGCCGGTCTGCGTCGGTAGATACAGCGTACCCAGGGCCTGAAGATTCGGCAGGCTCTCGCGGCGTGCCACCAGGATCACACGGTACTGGTTCGATTGATTGAAAATCGTCGAGACGATGCGCTGACCCAGCGCGTCGTACAGGGCGTTGTCGATCGTCGCAGGCGTGATGCCATATCGCGCCGCAAGCTGACGGTTGACCACCACGTTGACGCTCAGGCCTTCGTTGTCCAGATCGGTGGTGACGTCGCTGATGTCGCGGATTTTGCGCATGCGAGCGACCAGATCCGGCACGTATTTCTGGAATGCTTCCTGACTGGGGCCGCGCAGCACGAACTGGTACTGGTTGGGCGACACCACCGTATCGAGTGTCAGGTCCTGTTCGGGGCGCAGATACGCCTTGATGCCGGTGACATTGGCGGTAGCCTGCTGCAGCCGGCGGGCGATGTCGGCGGCGCTGGCCGAACGATCGCTGTGCGCTCGCAGGTTGATCAGGAACCGGCCGTTGTTGAGCGTGGTATTGGTGCCGTCGACGCCGATATAGGAGGTCAGCGAGGTCACGTCCGGGTCATGCAGAATGACGTCCGCGAGCTCCATCTGACGTGCCGCCATCGCCTGGTAGGACACCGAGTTGTCTGCCACGGTGATGCCCTGGATGACGCCGACGTCCTGTATCGGGAACAAACCCTTCGGAATGAGTAGATACAACAGCACCGTCAGGGCGACGGTGATGGTGGCGACCACCAGCGTCAGCTTTTGATGTTCGAGCACCCATGTGAGCCCGCGCTCATAGGCGCCGAGCGTGCGGTCGAAGAAGCGTTCGCTGACCTGCTCGAAGCGGCTGGGCTTCCGGTCCTCTTTGCGGCGCAGGATGCGCGCGCACATCATCGGTACCAGCGTCAGCGAGACGACGGCGGAGATGATGATGGTGACTGCCAGTGTGACCGCGAACTCACTGAACAGGCGGCCGATGACGCCGCCCATGAAGAGCAGCGGAATGAGCACTGCGATCAGCGATATGGTGAGCGAGATGATCGTGAACCCGATCTGACCGGCGCCTTCCAGCGCCGCCTGCATCGCGTTCTTGCCTTCTTCCAGGTAGCGCACGATGTTCTCGATCATCACGATCGAGTCATCGACGACGAAGCCCGTTGCAATGATCAGCGCCATCAACGACAGGTTGTCGATCGAGAAGTTGAACTCGTACATCAGCGCCAGTGTGGCTATCAGCGACACCGGCACCGAGATGCTCGGGATGATCGTCGCCGGCAGGTTGCGCAGGAACACGAAGATCACCAGGATCACCAGAGCGATCGACAGCAGCAGTTCTAACGAGGCGTCGGAAACAGAGGAGCGGATGACACCGGTGCTGTCGGCCACGACTTCCACGTGCATCGACTGCGGCAGGCTCGCCAGCAGCACAGGGAGCTGCTTCTTGATCTGATTGACCGTGGCGATGACATTGGCGCCAGGTTGGCGCATGACGTTCAGCACGATGGCCGGCGTCTTGTTGACCCACGCTCCCTGTTCGATGTCCTGCGCCGCCTGCGTAACCCTGGCGACGTCGCGCATGAACACGGGCGCGCCGTTCTGATAGGCGATCACCGCATCCAGGTAGTCCTTCGGATCCTGTATCTGATCGTTGTCGTTGATCGTGTAGTCGAGGTCGGGGCCGTCGAAATTGCCTTTCGGCTGACTGACGTTGATATTGGCCAGCAACGTGCGCAGATCGTCGATGTTCAGTCCGTAGCCGGCGAGCTTTTGTGGATCGGCTTCCACCCGGATCGCCGGTACGTTGCCGCCCGAGGGCGTCACCAGGCCCACACCGGACACTTCGGCAATCTTCGACGCCAGGCGGTTGTTCGCTACATCCTGCAATTGGGTCAGCGACATGGCCGTCGAACTGACTGCCAGCGTCATGATCGGCTGGTCCGCCGGATTGACCTTGGCATAGATCGGCGGCGCCGGCAGGCCGGCGGGCAGGAGGCTGTTGGCCGCGTTGATCGCCTGCTGCACGTCCTGCTCGGCGACATCCAGATTGAGCGACAGGCTGAACTGCAGCGTGATGACCGAGGCGCCGGCGGAGCTGGCGGAAGTCATCTGCGTCAGACCGGGGATTTCGCCGAGCTGCACCTCGAGCGGCGCGGTCACGGTGGTAGCCATGACCTGCGGACTCGCACCCGGATAGAACGTCTGAACCTGGATGGTCGGGTAATCGACGTCCGGTAGCGAGGAGATCGGCAGCAGGCGAACCGCCACCAGACCCACCAGCACCAATGCGATCATCAGCAGCGTGGTCGCTACCGGTCGCGCAATGAAGATGTGCGAGACGTTCAATGAGGTGCCCCGGCGAGGCGGCCGGCCGGCTTCACCTTAACCTGCGCCCGACGACGAGCTGCTGCTCGAAGACGAAGTGCCGCCTTTGTGATGAGCGCCGCTCTTCGAATCGGTGTCCCGTGTGCCGCCGCTGCCGCTGGGCTTGCCGCCGACGCTGATCTTGGCCCCATCGCTGAGCCGATCGGTGCCGTCCGTGACCACGGTGTCGCCGACCGAGAGTCCCGACAGCACGGCCGTGTTGATGCCGTCGCTCGGACCGGGCGTGATGGTGTGCACCGACACCGTGTTATCGGGATTGGCGAGATACACGTAACTTCCCGGTGCGCCCGTCAGCACAGCGGGAGTGGGTATCAGCACCGCATCGTGCAGGGTGTCCACCAGGATTTTGACGTTGACGAATTCGCTCGGGTACAGCGCTTCGTCGTCATTGGCGAAATCGGCGCGCAGTGTGATCGTGCCGGTGCTGGTGGCCATCTGGTTGCTCAATGCATAGAGCGTACCGGTGCCGATCTCGTGGGTGTTGTCACTGCTGTAGGCAGTCACCGGTAATTTGGCCTGCGCGTTGACCCGCTGGACAACCTTCTGCAGATCGTTCTGCGCGATCGTGAACTCGACGGTGGTCGGTTTGATCGTCGTGATGACGACGATGCCGGGGGAACTGGATGCGGTGACATAGTTACCGGGATCCACCAGGCGCAGACCGACGCGGCCTGCAACAGGCGCGGTGATGTGGCAATACACCAGGTCCAGTTGAAACTGGGCAATGTTGGCTTCGTCGGACTTGATCTGGCCTTCGTCCTGCTTGACGGTGAATTCCTGGTCGGCGAACGTCTGTTCGGCGATGGCTTTCTGAACCCGCAGCTGCTGATAGCGGGCCAGATCGGCGCGCGCCTGGTCGAGCGATGCCTGATCCTTGATCAGTGCGGCCCGGGCCTGCTGCAGGTCGATCTCATATTGACGTGGGTCGATCTGGGCCAGGAACTGTCCCTTCGTGACATCCTGACCTTCCTTGTAGCCGACCGCCGTGAGATAGCCGCTCAGCTGAGGCAGCACCGTCACCGTGGCAGTCGGGCTGACCGTTCCGAGCTCGAACAGCCACTCGGGCATCTCGCCACTGGCTGCCTGCGCCACTTTAACGGCCTGTGGCGGCGTCGGATGCGCGGGAGGCTTGCGCTTGAATACATGAACCAGCACCAGCGCCAGCAGTACCAGGCCCACTATTCCAAACAGGACGAGCGGGCGGCGATACCACGGTCGCGAGGCGACGGTCAGGTCGGATGATTCTGTCATCGGAAATCTCGCCTGCAATGTTTACAAGCCATCAGCCCAAATTGTAGCCCGGCCGGCGCGTTGGATAGGCCGTATGGATCAACGTTAATGCCGGAACTTATCGTGCGCCCGAAGGGTCCGTGCGAATGGACCCTACCGCAGCACCCTGCAGCTATTCGCTATATCGGCAGCGACGTCGCGCCAACCATCGATGGCAAAGGTCAGCAGGCAGACGCCCGCGGTACGTAGCCCGGCGCTGTCGTTCCTGGGCGCAAGGCGCGCAACCAGCTCACTCAAACCAGGATTGTGACCGATGACGAGCAGCGTCGCGTAGTTGGATGGGCAGCGCTCCAGTGTCTGCAGCAGCACCGATGGGCTCGCGAGGTAGAGCCTGTCGAGCGGTTCCGGCGGCTGCGCCAGCCGCAGGTGCGCGGCGATGATCTCGGCGCTCTCCAGGGTACGCCGCGCGGTACTGACCAATGCCCGGTCGATGGTGAGCCCGGTGGCGGCGATGACGCCAGCTGCATCGTGTACCTCTGCACGACCAGCAGCGGTCAACGCTCGTTCTACATCGCTGCCGCCCGGGGCTGCTGGTTGCGCTTCGCCATGTCGTAGCAGCAGCAGCCGTCTCATGGGCGTGGGCGCTACCAGGTCATCCCGGTCTGCAAACGTGCTGCCTCGGACATCATGGTCTGGTTCCACGGCGGATCGAATGTCAGTTCGACATCGACCGCTTTGACGGTCGGAATGGCGCTGAGTTTTTCCTTGACGTCCTGGACCAGCACCTCACCCATGCCGCAACCCGGCGCCGTCAGCGTCATGGATACATTCAGGGTGCGTGTCTGATCGTCATTGGGCGTGACCTTGCACTCATAGACGAGTCCGAGATCGACGATGTTGATCGGGATCTCAGGGTCGTAGCAACTGCGCATCTGTTCCCAGGCCAGTTCGCGTACGTCCTCCTCAGTCGCGTTCGGCGGCAGCGTCGGCGGTCGCGTGATCTCCTTGCCGATGGCGTCGGCCTGCTCGCCGGGTATGCGATAGAGATTGCCTTCGATGTAGATCGTGAAACTGCCGCCGAGCGCCTGGGTGATATAGCCCGCCAGTCCAGTCTTGAGCGTGATCGACTGGCCCGATGGCACCATGATTCCCTCGACGTCACGCCGGATGATGATGGGTTCGTTTTCTGAGGCGCGCATTGCCTACTCCGTTGAAACCGGCTTGTGCTCATGCGCCAGCGCTGCATTGAGCGTATGCCAGCACAGGCTGGCGCACTTCACGCGTGCCGGGAACTCCGCGACGCCGGCCAGCGCCATCAGTTTGCCCAGGTCGCGCACGGGTGTATGACCGCGATCGGTCAGCAGTTCGTGGATCTCGCTGTACAGCTTCGCGATCTCGTCGCGGGTCCGACCCTTGACTGCCTCGGTCATCATCGATGCCGATGCGGTGGAGATGGCGCAACCCTGGCCCTCGAAGCGCAGGTCCGCCAGCCGGTCGCCATCGAGTTTCAATGTGATGTCGAGCTTGTCGCCGCACAGCGGATTGTGGCCGGCCGCCTCGGCGTCGGCAGGGGAGAGCCGGCCGAAATTGCGCGGGCTGCGGTTGTGATCGAGGATGACTTCGCGGTAGAGGTCTTTCAGATCCATGATGAGTGCTGCCAGAAGGGTTCAGCCGAACGTTTCCCGCACGGTTCGAAGTGCCGCGACCAGACGACCGATGTCTTCGGCGTTGTTGTAGCAGCCGAACGAGGCCCGCGCGGTGGCCGCCAGCCCGTAGTATTCGATGACCGGCATCGCGCAGTGATGTCCGGTGCGGATCGCGACGCCTTCGCTGTCCAGTATCGTGCCGATGTCATGCGGATGCACGCCGTCCATGGTGAAGGAGATCACCGCTACCTTGTGAGGTGCGGTGCCATACAGGCGAATACCGGGTAGTGCCGCCAGGGCATCGGTGGCAATCCCCAGAAGCTCCTGCTCGTGCGCGATGATCGCAGGCCGCCCCAACGACTCGACGTAGTCGAGCGCAGCGCCGAGGCCGACCGCACCCGATATGTTCGGCGTACCGGCTTCGAACTTCGCAGGCAGGTCGTTCCAGGTGCTGCCTTCGATCTTGACCGACAGGATCATGTCGCCGCCGCCCTGCCACGGCGGCATCGCCGCCAGCAGCGACTCGCGCCCGTAGAGGACCCCGACACCGGTTGGCCCGTAGATCTTATGGCTGGAGAACGCATAGAAGTCGCAGTCCAGGTCCTGTACGTCGACCTGCTGATGGGCGACCGCCTGCGCGCCGTCGAGCAATACCGGTACGCCCTGGGCGTGGGCGAGTCGCACGATCTCGTGCACCGGCAGAATCGTTCCGAGCGCATTCGATACGTGGGCAACCGCTACCAGCCTGGTCTTCGGATTGAGCATCGAACGGAAAACGTCCAGATCCAGCTCGCCATTTTGTCTGACCGGCGCCGCGCGCAGCGTCGCGCCGGTGGCGGCGCAGACCATCTGCCAGGGGACGATGTTGGCGTGGTGCTCGAGATAGGTGATCAGTATCTCGTCGCCGGGCCTGAGATTGCCGCGTCCCCAGCTGTTGGCGACCAGGTTGATGGCCTCGGTGGTTCCGCGGACGAACACGATCTCGCGAGTCGAGCGCGCGTTGAGGAAGCGACGCACGGTCTCGCGCGCGCCCTCATAGGCCTCGGTGGCCCACTGGCTGAGCGAATGTACGCCCCGGTGCACGTTCGCATGCAGGTTCGTCTCGTAGTGTTCGACAGCGCGCAGCACGGCGCGCGGGCGCTGTGACGACGCCGCGCTGTCGAGATATACCAGTGGCTTGCCGTTGACCTGACGCGAGAGGATAGGGAAGTCGGCACGCACCCGCGCGGTGTCGTAGGCCTGCGCCTGTTGGACCACTGCCAGTTTGCTGTTCATGTCAGTGCTCCTGAGGCCATGACGTCGGGTAGCTGGTGAGCCGCTGCCTGTTCGGCAGCCGCCCGAAGATCGGGCAGATCGATGGCCCGTAGTACATCGCCGAGAAAAGCCCACTTGAGCAGTGCGCGCGCGGTGGGAGCGTCCAGTCCCCGCGCCAGCAGATAGAACAGCAGGTTCTCGTCGAGCTGCCCGGTGGTCGCGCCATGCTGCGCACGCACGTCATCGGTATAGATTTCGAGCCGCGGGCGCAGATCCACTTCCGCACGGGCACCCTCGATGAGGCCCCGCAGCGACTGGCGCGCTTCGCTCCCGGGCGACTGGGCGCTGATGTGTACGTGGGCGTTGAAGGCGAGGCGTGCATGCTCATCGGCGATGCCGCGGAAGACCTCCTGTGTGCGCGTGCCGGGTGCAAGGTGGTCTACCCGCAGCGACATGTCCAGGACCTGCTCGGCGCGTCCGACGGCGATAGCCTGCCAGTCGAGCGCGGCCGCGCGTCCTGACAGCTGCACCTGTGCGCTGGTGCGCGCGGCCACGGACCCGACCGCCACCTGGCGAACGCGATAGGTCGCATCGGCGGCCACATCCGCGCCGAGCGTATCGCCAAAAAGAATCTGCGCGCCGTTCTGCTGCAGCCGATAGTGGGACAGCTGCGAGCCCGCCGCGACATCGATCCGGATCGTGGCGTTGACCAGCGTCGATTGCGCCGGATCGCCCAGATGGCGCTCGACCAGTTGCAGATGCGCACCGTCACGGACCCGAACCTGCAACCTCGGGTAGACAGCGGCGCCAGCGGCATCCTTGCTGGTCAGGAACAGCACCTCGATGCGGGCATCGCGGCCGACGTCGATGACGGCGGCGTCGCGACCGAACATCTCCGATAACAGGCCAAGCCGCTGTTCCGGACCCCAGACAGCGCCCGTCGTTGCAGTGCCCGCCGTCGGCGCGCCGATCGCACGGATACCGTCGATGAATACCCAGCGCTCGAATCCCGGCAGTGCACGGGGCAGCTGCGCATTCGCCGCATCGGTAGCAGCCCCGGCGACCGAGGAGACGGGGCGGGAGCCGAACTGACCGACGCGCTCGAACTGACGCAGGTTGGCGTAGCGCCACTGCTCGTCGCGCCCGCTCGGCCAACCCAGTCGCTCCAGCTCATCGGCGGCCCGCCGCCGGGCGGCAGGATCGATGACTGACGCCGGCAGGTCGGCCGCCGCCGCTTCGAAGTCGCGGTGTATGCGCTCGAGTATCGCTGCCTGGGCCATGCTCAGGCAGCCTGCTCGGTGAGCCAGTCGTAGCCGCGGCGCTCGAGTTCCAGCGCCAGCGATTTGTCGCCGCTGCGCACGATGCGGCCACGCGCCAGCACATGCACGAAGTCGGGCACGACATGGTCCAGCAGCCGCTGATAGTGCGTCACCAGCACCATGGCGCGATCGGGGCCGCGCAGCGAATTGACGCCCTCGGACACTACTTTCAGCGCATCGATGTCGAGGCCGGAGTCGGTCTCGTCCAGCAACGCGAGTTTCGGCTCGAGCACGAGCATCTGCAGGATCTCGTTGCGCTTCTTCTCGCCGCCCGAGAAGCCTTCGTTCACGCCGCGGCTCAGGAAGCTTTCATCGATCTGCATCAGCTTGACCTTGGCCTTTACCAGCTGCAGGAAGTCGAACGCGTCGACCTCGGATTCGCCGCGCGACTTGCGGGCGGCGTTGTACGCCGCACGCAGTAGATAGGCGTTGTTCACGCCCGGAATCTCCACGGGATACTGGAATCCCAGGAAAAGCCCCGCGCGTGCCCGCTCCTCCGGCGCCAGTGACAGCAGGTCGCGGCCTTCGAAGCTCACGTGTCCGCCGTCGATCTGATACCCGGGGCGTCCGGCCAGTACATGCGCCAGCGTGCTCTTGCCGGAACCGTTCGGTCCCATGATCGCGTGCACTTCACCCGCTCGAACCGTCAACGACACGCCGCGCAGGACCTGCTTTCCGGCCACGCTGACCTGCAGATTCTCGATCTTCAGCAGCTCGCTGCTCATCCCACCGCTCCTTCCAGGCTCACTGCCAAAAGATTCTGTGCCTCGACCGCAAACTCCATCGGCAGCTCCTTGAACACGCTGCGGCAGAATCCGCTGACGATCATGTTGACCGCATCCTCGGTGCCGATGCCGCGTTGCTGGCAATAGAACAGCTGTTCCTCGCTGATGCGGGACGTGCTTGCCTCATGCTCCACCGTCGCCGAGGGGTTGCGAACCTCGACGTAAGGGTAGGTGTGCGCGCCGCATTCGCCACCGATGAGCAGGGAATCGCACTGCGTGAAGTTCCGGGCACCGACCGCGGTCGGCATGATCTTCACCAGGCCGCGATAGGTGTTCTGGCCATGGCCGGCGGAGATCCCCTTGGAAACGATCGTGCTGCGCGTATTGCGACCGATGTGGATCATCTTCGTGCCGGTATCGGCCTGTTGATAGTTGTTGGTCGTCGCCACCGAATAGAACTCACCGACCGAATTCTCGCCGCGCAGTACGCAGCTCGGGTACTTCCATGTGATGGCCGATCCGGTCTCGACCTGCGTCCACGAGATGCGCGAGTTGCGGCCGCGACAATCGCCACGCTTGGTGACGAAGTTATAAATTCCGCCGCGGCCCTGCTCATCGCCCGGGTACCAGTTCTGCACCGTCGAGTACTTGATGCGGGCATCATCGAGCGCCACCAGCTCCACCACGGCCGCGTGCAGCTGATTCTCGTCCCGCATCGGGGCCGTGCAGCCCTCGAGATAGCTCACGTGACTGCCGGCGTCGGCAATGATCAGCGTGCGCTCGAACTGTCCCGTCTTTGCCGCATTGATTCGAAAGTAGGTCGACAGCTCCATCGGGCAGCGAACGCCGCGCGGAATGTAGACGAACGAGCCGTCCGTGAAGGCCGCGGAGTTGAGGGTCGCGAAGAAGTTGTCGCTGTAGGGTACGACCGTCCCGAGATACTGCTCGATCAGCTCGGGGTGGGACTGCACAGCCTCGGAGAACGGGCAGAAAATCACGCCGGCCTCGCCCAGCCGCGCCTTGAACGTGGTGGCGACCGAGACACTGTCGAATACCGCGTCAACCGCGACGCCGGCAAGGCGTGCCCGCTCGTGCAGCGGCACGCCGAGCTTTTCGTAGGTCGCGAGCAGCTTGGGGTCGACATCCGCCAGTGATTTCGGGCCGTCCCCGGTGCGCTTCGGCGCCGAGTAGTAAGAAATCCCCTGGTAGTCGATCGGCTCGTAGCGCGACTGAGCCCAGTGCGGCTCAGGCATCGTCAGCCAATGACGCAGCGCCTTGAGACGGAAGTCGAGCAGGAACTGCGGTTCCTGCTTCTTGCGCGAAATCACCCGCACGACGTCTTCGTCCAGTCCGGGCGGCAGCGTGTCGGCATCGATGTCAGTGGTAAAGCCGTGCCGGTAGCTGCGATTGACCAGCTCGTTGATGTCAGGTGTGCTCACAGCGGCTCCCGCTGGCTCAGATCGGCACGACGCTCCAGAGGCGGCGCGCTTCCGGCAAGGCCGGCCAGTTCCAGCAAAGTGATCTCCTGCAGAGAACGGCGGACGGCCAGATTGACCCGCTGCCATGCCTTGGTGACCAGACAGGTTGTCTCGATGCAGCAGTGGCTTTCGCTGCCGGCGCACTCGGTCAGTGCCACGGGTCCCTCCATGGCGTCCAGGATATGGGCCGCAGTGATCGCGGTAGCGGGGCGCGACAGCATGTATCCGCCACGCAGACCCCGGGTCGACTGCACCAGACCGCGACGATGCAGCTGCTTCAGCAGCTTTGAGACCGTGGGCGGCGCCAGGTGAGTTGCCGCCGCGATCTGCGTCGCCGTCAGGCGCTGCTCGGGTTCGGCGGCCAGGCGCGCCAGGATGACGGTGGCGTAATCTGTTAGTTTGCTGATTCGCAACATAATGGCCCCTGCAAAGTAGGACTATTTTAGTGCTATATGGGGACAATGAGAAGCACTTGCTGACACAGTCGCTTTGCTATTCTCCGCATCCCCATTCTGGAGGTATTCAACGATGAGTCGGAGCGATCTCGAGAACGTGGCTGTCGCAATGGTGGCCAAGGACAGAGGGCTGTTGGCGGCGGACGAGAGCAGCGGAACGATCAAGAAGCGCTTTGACAAGATCGGCCTGGAATCGACCGAAGAGAACCGTCGGGCGTATCGCGACATGCTCTTCAGTGCGCCCGGCGTCGCCCAGAACATCAGCGGCGTCATCCTGTTCGATGAGACGCTGCGCCAGAAGTCGAAGGACGGCACGCCGTTTCCGGAGTATCTCAAGAAGCTGGGCATCATTCCGGGCATCAAGGTCGATCAGGGCGCGAAGCCCATGGCCGGCTTCCCCGACGAGACCATTACCGAGGGTCTCGATGGCCTGAGGGAGCGCCTGGAGGAGTACTACAAGCTGGGCGCCCGCTTCGCCAAGTGGCGTGCGGTCATCGACATCGGCAGCGGTATCCCTTCCCAGGGCGCCATCGAGGCCAATGCCCAGGCGCTGGCGCGTTACGCCGCGCTGTGCCAGGAGCAGAACATCGTTCCGATCGTCGAGCCCGAAGTGCTCATGGACGGTGGTCATACGATCGAACGCTGCGAGGAAGTGACCGATGCCGTGCTGGCCGAGGTATTCGCGCAGCTCGGCCGCCAGCGCATCCATCTCGAAGGCATGATCCTGAAGCCGAACATGGTCATCTCCGGCAAGAAATCCGCTACACAAGCCAAACCGGAGCAGGTGGCCCAAGCGACCGTGCGCTGTCTCAAGCGCCACGTGCCGTCGGCCGTGCCCGGCATCATGTTCCTGTCGGGTGGCCAGTCGCCGGCCGATGCAACGCTGCACCTGTCTTTGATGAACAAGCTGGGCCCGCTACCGTGGAAGCTGTCTTTCAGCTACGGCCGCGCGCTGCAGGACGCGGCGTTGTCCGCATGGGGCGGCAAGCCGGCGAACATCGCCGCCGGGCAGAAGGAATTTGCGAAGTGGTCCAAGTTCAATGGTCTGGCCACCACCGGCGCCTTCAAGGCGGGTATGGAGCAACAGACCGCGTGAATGACGACGCGCCGGTCGTAGAGGTGCAGGCCGCGCACTACCGCATCGGGGGGCGAGAGATATTCAAAGGAGTGAATATCAAGGTGCGGCGCGGGTCCATCACCGCGGTGATGGGTCCGAGCGGCACCGGCAAGACGACGCTGCTGCGCCTGATCATGGGCCAGAATGTCGTAGAGCACGGTAGCGTCCGTGTGTTCGGCGAGGATGTGGCGCAACTGAACCGTGCGCGACTGTTCGAATTGCGCAAGCGCGTCGGCATGCTGTTTCAGAACGGCGCGCTGCTCACCGACATGTCGGTGTTCGAAAACGTGGCGTTTCCGGTGAGGGAACACGCCCGGCTTCCTGAGTCGGTGCTGCGTGAGCTGGTGCTGATGAAACTGCAGGCGGTGGGGCTGCGCGGGGCGGCCGATCTGATGCCGGCCGAATTGTCAGGCGGCATGTCGCGCCGGGTTGCCCTGGCGCGCGCGATCGTGATGGATCCGGAACTGCTGATCTACGACGAACCTTTCGTGGGACTCGACCCCATTTCGATGGGCGTCATCGTCAGGTTGATCCAGTCGCTGAACAAAGCCCTCGGCATCACCAGCATCGTGGTATCCCACGACGTTCCCGAGATCAGCGCCATCGCCGACCAGACTTATCTGCTGTCGGAGGGACAGGTGGTGGCGGAGGGCCGCCCTGAGGAGCTGCAGGCCTCCGACAAGGAAGTCGTCAAACAGTTCATGGGGGGATTGGCCGATGGACCGGTACCGTTCCACTATCCGGCACCCGACTACTTCGAGCAGCTGCTCGATCGCCAGGACGCATGAAGACGCACTATGCGAAGGTGCCGCTGAGCCGGCGCTCGTATGCGTTAGGCGCGCTCGCCAAGCTGGGCGCCGTGGCATTGTTCCTGGTGCGCGTGCTGGGGCAGAGCGTTCCAGCGTTTGCATCGCCGGTACTGGTGGTCAAACAGATCTACAACGCGGGCGCCCGCTCGCTCGTGATCATCATGCTCTGCGGACTGTTTTTGGGGATGGTGCTCGGGCTGCAGGGATACAACCTGCTTCAGCGTTTCGGTTCGGAGTCGGCGCTCGGGGTGGTGGCCGCGCTCGGATTGATCAAGGAACTGGGCCCGGTGCTGACTGCGATATTGTTCGCCGGACGTGCGGGTACCGCACTGTGCTCCGAAATCGGCCTGATGAAGGCCACCGACCAGCTGTCGGCGATGGAGATGATGGCGGTCGATCCGGTGCGCCATGTCGTGGCGCCACGCTTCCTCGGCGGCCTCATTGCCATGCCGTTGCTGACGGCCATCTTCGATTGCATCGGCCTCTATGGGGCGCAGCTGGTGGGTGTGTCGATGATGGGTGTGCAGCCCGGGACCTTCTGGTCTCAGACACAGGGCGCGGTCAGCTTCCGCGACATCAAGGAAGGCGTCATCAAAAGTCTGGTGTTCGGCGTCGCCTGCAGCCTGCTGGCGGTCTACGAAGGTTACAACGCTGAAGCGACGGCCGAGGGTGTGGGGCTTGCAACCACCCGCACGGTGGTCACTTCCGCCGTACTGGTACTGCTGCTGGACTATATGCTGACCGCTGCTTTCTTGTAGATCTACGATCAGGGGACTGCTTCATGGCGCAATCGAATCGTTCCGTCGAAATCGGCACCGGCCTGTTCGTGCTGCTCGGCTTCGCCGCGCTGGGATTTCTGACTACACAGTTGCCCGGCAGCGGCTTACACCTTTCGCCTGCGACGGCAAGCTACAGTATCGTTGCCAAATTCGACAATATCGGCGGCCTGAAAGTGGGCGCGCCGGTCAAGATGTCGGGTGTGCGGGTCGGTCAGGTGACCGCGATCAACTATGACTCTTCGGCGTACAAGGCGGCAGTCAGCATCGCTTTGGAGAAGAAGTTCGACAAGATTCCGGACGACAGCGATGCGGCCATTCAGACGGAAGGCCTGCTCGGGGCAAACTACATCGCGATCGGGCCGGGAGGCTCGGACAGTTTTCTGAAGGCCGGCGGGGAACTCCAATTCACCCAGTCGGCGATCGTGCTCGAGAATCTCATCAACAAGCTGTTCGCCAACATTGCCGGTGGCGGCAATAAGGATTCCAGCTCCGGTTCAGGTGGCGGGGCGAAGGATTCGGGCGGCAAGAAGTGAGGCCAGTCATGCGATACATGAACAGTGGATGGAAAGCGGTCCCGATCGTGGCCCGGTTGCTGGTAGGTTTGGCTGGCGCCGCTGCGCTCGCGCTTACCACGCCGACAGCGAGCGCGGCGGATGCACCGGCCGCGGCCACCAACAGTGCCCCTGCAGCCGACACGGTCGATACCAGCGATCCGGCAAAGCTGGTGCGCAGCGCAGCTGGCGCGATGCTCAAGGAACTCGATGCACACCGAGCCGAATACAAAGCCGACCCGGCAAAAGTGCATCGCCTGGTGGATCAGATTCTGCTGCCGCACTTCGATTCCGACTATTCCGCACGGCTCGTGCTCGGTCGCCACTGGAACGAGGCGAACGACGATCAGCACAAGCGCTTCATCAATGCGTTCTACCGCTCGCTGCTCAACAACTATGGCGATGCGCTGGTGGACTTCACCGCGGACAAGTTGAAGGTATTGCCGTTCAACGGCGATGCGAATGCGAAGGATGCCACCGTTCGTACCACGGTACGCAAGAGTGACGGCTCGACCGTGGCGGTCGACTATCGGCTGCATAAGACTGATGCCGGTTGGAAAGCGTGGGACGTAGTGATCGAGGGCATCAGCTACGTCAAGAGTTTCCGCGACGACTTCGACTCCGAGATCGGGCAGAAAGGCATTGATGAAGTGATCAAGCGCCTCGAGGCCGGTGATACGCCCAGTGCCATCAAGGGCGCGTCCAACGGCAAGAAAGGGTGACCGCGGAGCAGGCGCGGCGCACGGTATGAACGCTGCAGCAAAGTACGCCCTGGTGGAGGCTTCGCCCGGGGTGTATCGGGTCGAAGGGCCGCTGACTTTTGCCAGCGTCCCCTCGTTGCAGGCTAACGGCGCGAGGTTGGTCCGCAGTGCGACCGGCGCGCTGACCTTCGATCTGCATTCGGTATCGGCGATCGATAGTGCAGGGCTGGCATTGCTGATCGACTGGCTGGCCGAGGCCAAAGCGCTGTCGCGTTCGCTCAAATACGATCAGTTGCCCGAGACACTCGTCGCGCTGGCGCGGCTGAGCGATGTGGAGGAGCTCATCGCCGCATGACCGAGCAGATTTCAGAAGTCGAACCCGGCCTTGCGAAGGCTCTGACGCACCTGCAGTCAGTGCTCATCCCGGGCGAGCACCTGGAGGCCTGTGCGGTTCAGCGCCGCATCTACGCACTCAGGCAGCGCCGTCAGCTGGTGGCAGCGACCAGTGGCCGTCTCATCTGTATCGCGCGCAACCTGCTCGGTGGATTCGACCTGCGCGACCTGCGCTGGCAGGACCTGGAGCAGGTGCAGCTGCGCGTGGGAATCATGGCTGCGGATCTGACCGTGCGCATGGGTCACGTCGGCGATCTCGCTTCGCAGGGACAGCAGGGCGGCCAGGTGCTGGAATTTCACGGCCTTCGCAAGGCCCAGGCCGAGGCCGTCTACCGTATCTGCCAGGCCCAGGATCAGGCGTGGCGCGAAAAACGTCGGGTACGCGAGCTGGAGGAGCTGCGGGCGCGTGCCGGTGGCATCCAATTGGGCAGCGGCATGGCGCCCGCCGCGGCGAGTCCCGATGCACCAAGCGATGCCATGCGTCGTCTGCAGGAAGCCAAGCAGATGCTCGATGCCAAATTGATCACCGACGCCGAATACGAGGCCATCAAGGCCCGAATATTCGCTGCCTAGCGTTATCTGGGGCTACCTTGGGGCTTACCCGGGAACTTACCTGGCGGTGCCCGGACTCGCGGGCGTCTGCGTAGATTCTCCCGGCGGCGCTGCGCTCTTCGGCGCCGTCGAGGAATCGTCCAGCTGCGCGTCCGGGAACTCTGCCTCAGGACTCTCATCGCCGTGTACTAGATAGTCGCGCCGCTGAAGGTAGGCGTTACGCGTGAATGCGTACGGGTCGTAGGCCTGATCGAGGACTTTGTCCAGGTCCAGCAGCTGTGAGCGCTTGTTGACGGTCGATACCACGAACAGACCGCCCGAAATCCAGTTGTTGTTGATCAGCGCATGGCTGATTTCGTAGTTGATCGCGTAGTCGGGAATGAGACCGAGCGTGTCGCGCACGTCGGACGGGCCGAGAAACGGCAGCTCGATGAACGGTCCGGTCGGCACGCCCCAATGACCCAGCGTCAGGCCGAAGTCCTGCGTGTGCTGCTCGAGTCCCATCCGGCTAGCAGGATCGAACAGACCGCCGATGCCAAGCGTGGTGTTGACGACGATGCGTGCCGAGTCGGTCACGCCGTCAGTGAATTTTCCTTGGAAAAGATCGTTGGCGACGGTGGTCGGATAAGTGAAGTTGGTGAAGAAGTTGTTGATGCCGCTACGGATCGGCTGCGGCAGCTTGACGTACGCCCGGGCTACCGGACGCAGTACCGCGTGGTCCAGTGCATTGTTGAACTTGTAGACCGAGCGATTGAAGCGCTCATAGCGATCGCGCGGATCCGGCTTGCCGTTGGGCAGCGTTGCGCAACCGGACAGGCCAAAAATCAACAACAGTGCTGCGGACAGGGCGGCTCGATACATGGTTGCGCAGTGTATCAGGTCAACGTCCCTGCCTCTCGCAGGCTCAACTCTGGCCGTGCTTCGATTGCTGCTGTTCGCGCAGCCATCCGCGGACCTGATCGAGTCGTGCCCGAAACTTGGCCTTCTGCTGATTGGTGAGATTCGGCGAGGCCAAGGCCAGTTCGAGCTGTTGATTGGCGAGCGCGAGCTGGCCGCCGGCCAGCTCGAATTCGGCCATGTATTCGTAGGCGTCACCGGAATCGCCGGCGGCGTTGGCGGCGATCGCGGTCAGGCGGATCTGCGCTGGCGAGGGATCCACATTGTTGAACAGGTCGAGCAGCAGCGAATGCGCCTGGGCCGCCTGATTGTCCTGAATGAGTGCCTCGGCGTAGTGGATGGTGATCGGCACGTTGCGTGGGAACAGTACGGTCGCGCGCTGATAGAGGGTAAGCGCCTCCTGCATCTGGCCGCTGGCCACCAGTCCCTGACCCAGGGCCGCGTAGAGCATGGTCATCTGTGGGTATTGCTTCTGCAGTTCGCGCAGCGTCGGCACCGCCGCGGCCGACCTGTTTTCCTGGATCTGTACCAGGGCCTGACCGTAGCGTTCCGCTGGCGTCAGCGGCCGCCGGTCGCGCAGCGACGCATACCATTGATCCAGGCGCGCCTCGGGCGGGGAGACAAGCACCCGGATGCGCTCCTTGATGAACTCGAATGCCGGCGACTCGGCTAGGGCGTGCGCTTGCGGGAAGCTGGCGGCGCGGTTGCGTGCCGCCGCGATACGCTCGCTGGTCACGGGATGGTCGACCAGCAACGAGGGAATGCCCTGCATCGCGAGACCTTCGTTGCGAGACATCGACTCGAAGAAGCTGGCCATCTCGTTGGGATCGAAACCGGCGTTCGCAAGCAGTTCGATACCGACGGCGTCCGCTTCGATCTCCTGGCTGCGGGTGTAGTTCATGGCCTGCTGAAAGGCGACGGCCTGTCCCATGGCCATCGCACCTTCGATCGCCTGTCCGCCGGCACCGCTCGCGGCGCCGATCAGGATGGCCGCCAGCATCGCCGCGGTGGACGCGAGCGACATCCGGCTCTCTGCTTCGATCGCGCGGGCCATGTGTCGCTGTACGACGTGTCCGGTTTCGTGCGCGATGACTGCGGCGAGCTGGGATTCGTTGTCCGTGAGCAGTATCAGACCGCTGTTGATCATCACGATGCCGCCAAAAGTGGCAAACGCGTTGACGATTGGTTCACGCAGCACGTTGTAGGTAAACGTCTGTCCCTCGTCGTGGGCCTGGGACGCAAGGCGCATGCCCAGTTGCTGGATGTAGTCCTGGATTTCGGGGTCTTCCAGGACCATGTTCTGATCGCGCATCTGCTTCAGCGCCATGCGTCCGATCTCGAATTCGTCGGATTTGCTCACGATCGCGTCGGCGGGACCACCGAGATCGGGCAGGTCGTAGCCCAGGTAGGCGGTACCGGTGCGGGCGCTGAAGGCCGGCTCAGCCGAGACATGCGTGTCCGGGGTCGGAACAGTGGTGACCGGTGTTTGCTGCGTCGGATCGGGAACCTGGGTCGAGGGCAATGACGGCGCGGGTGAGGGCTCAGGCACCGGAATGATTACCGGCTGCGTCTCCGGCGGCCCGGCGACGGCGGTCCATCCCGAGCACATGATGAGGCCACTGGCAAAGAAAGCGCCGAAGGTACGTCGCATAACTATCTGATAGAACTACGCATTATATAAAGATTGGACCGCGCCGCCGGGCAGTGGTTCCGCTCGAATCCACTGGCCTCGAGACCATCTTAAACCTCGGCGGCAGCCGGGCTATAACGCTTCAGAGGCGAAATCGGCCAGGCGCGAACGCTCGCCCCGGACCAGCGTGATATGGCCGGAATGCGGCCAGCCCTGGAAGCGGTTGACGACGTAGGTGAGTCCGCAGGTGGTCTCGGTCAGATAGGGCGTGTCGATCTGGGCGATGTTTCCAAGGCACACGACCTTGCTGCCGGGGCCGGCACGGGTCACGAGCGCCTTCATCTGCTTCGGCGTCAGATTCTGTGCCTCGTCGAGGATGATGAAGCGATTCAAGAAAGTGCGGCCGCGCATGAAATTGAGCGAGCGAATCTTGATCCGATTGCGCAGCAGGTCGTTGGTCGCCTGACGGCCCCAGTTGCCGCCCTCGTCGCTACGTGTGAGCACCTCGAGATTGTCCATCAGCGCGCCCATCCAGGGCTCCATCTTTTCTTCTTCGGTGCCCGGGAGGAATCCAATGTCTTCGCCCAGCGGCACGGTCACACGCGTCATGATGATTTCGGCAAAGCGGTTTCGCTCCAGCGTCTGCACCAGTCCGGCCGCGAGCGCGAGCAGCGTTTTGCCGCTGCCCGCCGGTCCGAGCAGCGAGACGAAGTCCACTTCCGGATCCATCAACAGGTTGAGCGCAAAGTTCTGCTCGCGGTTGCGAGCGGTGATACCCCAGACCCCGTGGCGATCGCTGCGAAAATCGCGCGCGAGTTCCAGCTTGGCCGATTCGCCCTCGACCGAACGCACGATGGCCTCGATCCCCTGTGCCGAGTCTTCGTACACGAACAGGTTGGGACGCCAGCTGGCCGCGGTCGGCCCGGTGACCTGATACCAGGTGCGCTCTCCGTCCTTCCACGAACGCATGTCCTTGGAATGGGCCTCCCAGAAGTCACTCGCCAGCACCGCGGTGCCGGTATAGAGAACATCGACGTCCTCGATGGTCTTGTCGCTGTAGTAATCCTCGGCGTGCACGCCGACGATAGCTGCCTTGATGCGAAGATTGATGTCCTTGGACACCAGTACCACGCGCGTCTTGGCTTCTTCGCGCTGCAGCGCCAGCGTCTGTCCGAGGATCAGATTGTCAGCGCCGAGGCCAGGCAGGCCGACCGGCAGACCACCGGGAAGTTCGCGCGTCTGGAAGAAAAGCCGTCCGGCGGCGGCGCGGGGGCTCTGATTACCGACGTGGCCGCCAGGGATCGGCAGCCCGGCGTCGATCTGCTCCTTGGTGACGCCTGCCATCATGTCGTCGAGGAAACGGCTGACCTGGCGGGCGTTACGTGAGGCTTCCGACAGACCTTTCTTGTTGGCGTCGAGCTCTTCGAGCACCACCATCGGCAGGTAGATGTCGTGTTCCTCGAACCGGAAGATGGCGGTCGGATCGTGCATCAGCACGTTCGTGTCGAGCACGAACAGCCGGCGAACGGTGGACTTCACAGCGCTTTTGCCGCGTCGAGCACGGCCTGCGCGTGGCCGTCCACTTTGACCTTGCGCCATTCGGCCCTGAGGACACCCTTGCCATCGATCAGGAAGGTGCTGCGCTCGACTCCCATGGTCTTGCGCCCATACATGTTCTTTTCCCGTATCACGTCGAACAGCTTGCAGGCCTTCTCGTCTTCATCCGACAGCAGCGCGAACGGAAAGCACATCTTGTCGCGGAACTTCTCGTGTGAACTCAGGGTGTCGCGCGAAACACCGAGGACCGTGACCCCGGCCTTCTTGAAGCGCGGTGCGAGCTGCGCGAACTGCTGGCCTTCGAGGGTGCAGCCCGGCGTGTTGTCGCGTGGATAGAAATAGAGCGCGATGGTCTCACCTTTGGCGTCCTTCAGGTGCCAGGTGCCGCCGCCAGTGGAGGGTAGTGCGAAATCGGGTACTGCCTTGCCGAGCGCGACAACGCTCACGACTTCACCGGCTCGAGGATCGCATCCAGGTTCAGCGAATCGCAGAAATCCATGAAGTCTTCGCGCAACTGCGCTACCTGCAGCTTGCCCGGGACGTTGATGATCATCTGCACTGCGAACATGGGGGCGCCGGTGTGAGCAGCGGCATAGCTGCGAGTGGAGACCTCGCTGATGTCGATCCCGCGGCCCGAAAAGAATCCGGACAGGCCGGCGACGATGCCTGTCTGATCCAGCGAGACGATGTCGACCGAGTAGGGCAACATCTCGGCGCGAGCCGCGCGCGGCTCGGTGCGCCTGACGTGCACGATGTAGCTGCCATTCTCGGCCAGTCGCGCAAGCTCGGATTCGATGCGTGCCAGGGCGTGCCAGTTGCCGTTGACCAGCAACAGCATGGCGAATTCGGATCCCAGGGCAGACATGCGGCTCTCGGCGATGTTGCCTCCGCAGTCACTGATGACGCGCGTCAGCTCATGGACCATGCCCGGCCTATCACTTCCGATGGCCGAGACCGCTAGATACTGCTTCATGTGTTCGGTAGCCACGTCGATAATCCGCGTCAATAATCCTGCCAGTGTACGCAGGACCTGTCCGCGTTGCGAACAGGAGTTTGCTCCTGCCGCATTGCCCGCTTGCCAAGTTTCGTGAGCGGCCCGTAACATGCATGATTCTCCCGTCATCTCGCAGGATTTTCATGTTCTCCGGCAGCCTCGTCGCAATCGTAACGCCGATGCACTCCGACGGGAGTCTCGATCTGGCGGCGTGGGACCGGTTGCTGACCTTGCATCTGGACGCAGGCACGAGCGGCATCGTCGTTTGCGGCACCACCGGAGAATCTCCAACTGTCACCGATGCCGAGACGCTGCAGCTGATCGAGCGCGCCCGCGCCCGCGTCAAGGGTCGCGCGGCGCTGATCGTCGGCGCCGGTACCAACAGCACCGCCAGCAGCATCGAGCGCGCCCGCCGCTTTTCGGCGGCCGGGGTCGATGCCCTGCTGATCGTCACGCCAGCCTACAACAAGCCGACTCAGGAGGGCCTGTACCGGCACTTCGAAGCGGTTGCAGCGGCGTCCACGGTGCCGGTCGTGCTGTACAACGTTCCCGGTCGAACGGCGGTAGACCTGCTGCCCGCGACGGTTGCACGGTTGCTGAAGCTGTCGTCGATCGTCGCGGTGAAAGAGGCCGTACCGACCATTGAGCGCATCCGCGAGCTGGTGGCGGCCGGCAGGGATTCAGGCAGGGAGTTTGCAGTGCTTTCAGGCGATGACGCCACCGCCTCGCAGGCCATGCTCAATGGCGCCCGCGGGGTCATTTCGGTAACGGCTAATGTCGTCCCCAAGGCGGTTGCGGCAGTGACTGCCGCGGCTCTGCAGGGAGACCGGGCGATGGTCGATAAGCTCGAGGCCTCGCTGCGGGCGCTGCATGAAGCGCTGTTCGTCGAGGGAAATCCGATTCCTGTCAAATGGGCTATGAGCGAGCGCGGCCTGATAGAGACCGGCATCCGGTTGCCGCTGACACCGTTGTCCGAGCATCTGCACAACCGGGTAAGGGCTGCGCTCGATCAGGCGATCCGCGGCACTCATCTGCCCCAGGCGAAGTCGGCGTGAAGGCGCTCGTGGCGCGTTTGCGTACCGCAATCGGTGCGCTGGTGCTCTGCTGCGCGATGCTTCCGCTGCTCGACGGCTGCGCGATCCCTTTTTTCCATCACCGAAACAAGGATGCCGGCTGCCGCGAGAAGCCGTTCTCGCTGAATACCGACAACCGGCCGCCGCTCAAGGTCCCCGACGGTATGGACGCGCCGGATACCCGCAGTGCGATCAAGGTGCCCGAACTCGACACGCCTGAGCGCGTGCGGGCCAAGAACGAGCCCTGCCTGTCCCGGCCACCGGACTATTTCGGCGGCTCGATTTCCAAGCCGGCGCCCACGACGGGGGCGCTGCCTCAAGGCGCGCCGCTGCCGACGCCCAGCTCATTGCCGGCGCCGGTGCCCGCCCCGACGCCGACGCGCGCACCGGACGCGCCGAAGTAGGCGCTGTGGCAGTCGATTGTTAGAATCCGCCGTCCGACGAGGCAAAATCTATTGAATGGAGAGGTGGCCGAGCGGTCGAAGGCGCTGGACTGGAATTCCAGTAACATCTTCACGGGTGTTCGTGGGTTCGAATCCCACCCTCTCCGCCAACGATCAGCGGTGATCCGTGCCGGTTCCTTCGCGACGACTAACCGTGAACCCCGTCAGGCCCGGAAGGGAGCAGCGGTAACGGCGCAGTCGGGTGCCGAAGTCAAGACTGGTACGGATCACCTCCCCGGAAGGGTATGAGCGCTTACACCGCACTGGCTCGCAAATGGCGGCCGCACAACTTTGAGGAGATGACCGGGCAGGAGCATGTCCTGCGGGCGTTGAGCAATGCCCTGACGAGTGGCCGCGTGCATCACGCGTTTCTTTTTGCCGGGACCCGCGGCGTGGGCAAGACCACCGTTGCGCGAATTCTGGCGAAGTGCCTCAATTGCGAAACCGGGATCACCGCGACCCCGTGTGGAAAGTGTGCGAGCTGTCTGGAGATCGATGCCGGTCGCAGCGTCGATCTGATCGAAGTCGACGCCGCCTCGCGCACGCGCGTCGATGACACGCGCGAGATCCTGGACAACGTGCAGTACGCGCCCACCCGTAGCCGCTTCAAGATCTACCTGATCGACGAAGTGCACATGCTGTCGACGCACTCGTTCAATGCGTTGCTGAAGACGCTCGAAGAGCCGCCGCCGCACGTGAAGTTCCTGCTCGCGACGACCGATCCGCAGAAGCTGCCGGTGACCGTGCTGTCGCGGTGCCTGCAGTTCAACCTCAAGCGATTGTCGGTGTCCCTGATCGCTTCGCGTCTGACCAGCATCCTGGAGGCTGAAAATCTGGCATTCGAGCCAGCGGCCGTGCAGCTGCTCTCGCAGGCCGGTGACGGCAGCATGCGCGACGCGCTCTCGCTGCTCGATCAGTTGCTGGCCTTTGGCAATGGACGCGCATTCGAGACGGAAGCGCGCGCCATGCTCGGTACGGTGGCGCGCGATCAGGTCCTGCGCGTGGCCGATCTGCTTGCGGCCGGCGATGCCGCCGGATTGCTCAACTATGCGAATTCTCTCGACGAGATGTCGCCCGACTATGCACAGCTGCTCGAGCAGCTGGCCGCGCTGTTCGAGCGTGTCGCGCTCAGGCAGCTGGTACCGGGTTATGAAGGCGATGAATTGCATGCGGCCGATCTGCTGGCCGGATATGCGGGGCTCGTCCCGGCTGAGGATCTGCAGCTGTTCTATCAGACCGCCATCACGGGAAGACGGGATCTGGTGCTGGCGCCGGACGCCCGCACGGGTTTCCGGATGACGCTCATCCGTATGCTGGCATTTCGTCCGGCCGGTGCATCGACAGGCATTGCGTCGTCGGCAACGTCGGCTGCGATGCCGCGGATTGCCGCAGCTCCTTCTCAGCCAGCGGCGGCAGCGGCGGCAGCGGCTGCGGCGGCTGCGGTTCCGGCCGGCGCCGTTGCAACGGCAGCTGCAGTGGCCGCGCCCGTCGCGGCATCGGGCGCGAGCTCGGGCGATGTCAAGGGAGGCGATTGGACGGACATTCTCCAGTCGCTGGAGCTGGGGGGGGCCGCCCGCCAGCTCGCGAATAACTGCGCGCTGCTCGGGCGCGATGGCGCCACGCTGCGGCTCGCACTGGATCCGCGCAGCAGCTCGTTGAACAGCCCCTCGCTGAAGGAAAAGCTCTCGCAGGCGTTGAGCCGCCATTTCGGTACGACGATCCGAGTCGATATCGAGGTGCGTGAGGACTTGCCGATGACACCGGCGCGAGCTGTCGAGCGCAACGAGGCCGAACAACGTACCCAGGCCCAGGTGGCTTTCGATGCCGATCCCAATGTCGGCGCCTTCAAGCAGCGCTTCGGTGCCAGTGTGCTGGCGGACTCCGTGCGTCCAATCAAGTCAAGCGAGTGAGGTGAACCCCATGGCCAACATGAATCAGTTCGTCAAGCAGGCCCAGGCGATGCAGGCCAACATGCAGAAAGCGCAGACCGAGATCGCCTCGCTCGAGGTCACCGGCGAGTCCGGCGGCGGTATGGTCAAGGTGATCATGACCGGACGGCACGAGGTCAAACGTGTGCAGATCGACCCCTCGGTCGGGTCCGAGGATCGCGAAATGCTCGAGGATCTGATCGCCGCTGCCGTCAATGATGCCGTGCACCGGATCGAGGCGGCGTCGCAGGCGAAGATGCAGGCTGCGATGGGCGGTATGTCGTTGCCGCCGGGTATGAAGCTGCCTTTCTGACATGAAGCATTCGCCAGCGCTGGCGGCGTTGATCGAGGCCTTGCGGACGCTGCCAGGAGTCGGTCCGAAGAGTGCGCAGCGCATGGCGTTCCATCTGTTGCAACATGACCGGCAGGCCGCCAGGAATCTGGCTCATTCTCTGAATACGTCGCTCGAGTCGGTGGGCCGCTGCACGCGTTGCCGCATGCTGACAGAGGGCGCCTTGTGTTCCATCTGCTCGAATTCGCAGCGCGATGCATCGCTGCTGTGCGTGGTCGAATCCGCCGCCGACGTCGTCGCACTCGAGCAATCGGCGGGTTTTCGGGGCTACTACTTCGTGTTGATGGGGCATCTCTCGCCCCTCGATGGCGTCGGCCCCGAGCAGCTGGGCGTGCGCGATTTCGAAGCGCTGCTCGATCAGGGCCAGGTGAGCGAGGTGATACTTGCCACCAATCCTACGGTTGAAGGCGAGGCTACCGCGCATTTCTTCTCGGATCTGGTCCGGTCGCGCGGCCTCAAGGCCAGCCGCATCGCGCACGGTGTGCCGGTCGGCGGAGAACTCGAATACGTAGATGGCGGTACGCTGGCGCACGCACTGGCGGGCCGTCAGTCGCTGTTCTGAGCGGCATCAGGAGCGAAGGCGGGTGACGAGGCGCTGAAGGCGCCGGTAGCTTTCATAGCGACGCGCGCTGAAGTTGCCATTCTCCACCGCGGCCCGTACCGCGCAATCGGGCTCACGCAGATGACGGCAGTCGCTGAAGCGGCATCCGGTGCCCAATCGTTCCACCTCGATGAAGCCCAACGCGCGCCCCGTGAGGCGATCGATGGCCGGCGCGAAATCGCGCACGCCGGGCGAGTCGAGCAGATCACCGCCGCCGGGCAGCGGATGCAGGCGGGTGACGGTAGTGGTATGACGTCCCTCCTCATCGCCGGTCAGCTCTCCGACCGGCGCTTCGCACGACGGCAGCAGCGCTCGCAGCAGCGACGATTTGCCGACGCCGGACTGTCCTACGAGGATCGACGTCTGGTTGCGCAGGTGCTCGCGCAGTGAATCCAGATCGCCGGAATGCGCAGACACGCGCAGCAGCGTGAAGCCCGCCTGCTCGTAGGCGGCCAGCTCGGCGTCAGACTGCGCCTGCAAAGCAAGGTCGCTCTTGTTGACTAGGATCACTGCACGCATACCGCTGCAATGAGCGGCGCAAAGATAGCGGTCGACCATGAACAGATCGGCCCACGGCCGGGGCGCGATCACCACGATCAGTTGCGTGAGATTGGCAGCGATCAGCTCGCTCCCTCCGCGTGAGTTACTGCGGTAGAGGCCATTGCGCCGGGCAGCGATGCCGGAAACGTTCCATTCACGATGGAGAGCATCGAATTCACAAGTGACATGATCGCCACATGCCACGCTCTGATTTCGGCCGCGGGCTCGGGCCGGCAATTCGCTGCCGTCAGCTGCGCGGACGAGCAGCATGCGGCGATGGACGGCGATGACCTGAAAGGACGGCATTCCTTGCTATGATGCCAGTACTGTTCTGGAGAATGAGCCTCTATGGCCACTCATGATTATCTGATCTGGATCGATCTGGAAATGACCGGGCTGATGCCGGAAACCGATCAGATCATCGAGATTGCCACGGTTGTCACCGACCGTGATCTCAACGTCATCGCCGAAGGGCCCGATCTCGCCATTCGTCAGCCGGAGGAGACGCTGGCGAAGATGGATTCGTGGAATCAGCGACAGCATGGCGGCTCGGGATTGCTGGCGCGTGTACGTTCCAGTCATATCACGGTTGCCGAGGCCGAGCGTCAGACATTGTTGTTTCTGTCGACGCATCTGCACCCCAACGTATCACCGATGTGCGGCAACAGTATCTGCCAGGATCGAAGGTTCATGGCGCGACTGATGCCGGAACTCGAGCGTTTCTTCCACTATCGCAATCTCGATGTCAGCACGCTGAAGGAACTGGCGCGTCGCTGGCATCCGGGCATCGCCAAAGGCTATTCGAAGGAATCGGCTCATCTGGCGCGCGCCGATATCTATGAATCGATCGCCGAACTTCGCTATTACCGTGAGCATCTGCTGGTCAAGCCTTGAAGAATGCGATCTGCGGCACTAAATGATGTCTACCCGGGAATATCCGTGCGGTAGGCACATGCTATAGTCGATCCATGCTCTGCGAAACGGACATAAAAGTCTCCTGGCGGGCACGCCCTCGTGGGTTCGTCGCGTTGATGAGCCTGTACGAGAGTAATTACCTGCGATTCCTGCAGTTGGCGGGAGATCCCGCGCGACTCAACGGGACCCTGGTTTCGCGTGTCGAGGGCGATTGTGAATTGCAGCTGCACATCCTCGAGCACATGCCTTATACCAGCATGCTCCGGATGACTTATGCACTGCCGTCGGGTGATGCCGCGGGCGCCCCGGAGTGGCTGCCGAATCTACGTCTGCGTGCCTATCACGATGCGAGGCTGCTGGAAGCCGATGAGTTCAAAGTTCCGGCGACCGGGGACGTGGGTCAGTCCCGGCGTGCCTCCCAGCTGAGGGAACGTGAACTGGATCAGCGTTGGACCCGCAACATGATGCTAAATAAGTGGCTGGAATATTGCGCAGAGCGAGGCCACCGCTTCGCGGCTTGACGGCTCTGCCAGGGGCATAACTGGCAACAGGTGGCCCATGCATCTATCGGCGCCACTGATGAAGTTGATCAAACAACTCGGTTTCCTGCGGTTGGGTGCGGACACGTCCAAGCCCAAACTCGAGGTCGATGACGACCGCGTGATGCATTTGTTCCGCAATCGCGCGGAACTCAAGAAAGCTCATAGCTCGCTGCAGGACGAACTTCAGCGCCTCAAGGACCGGGTCAAGCAGCAGGAAGGGGCGACCGCACGTGTCCAGGAGATGCTGCAGGGCCTGGAAGCACGGCTCTCGCAGGGGGAGACGGCTTATCCGGCGCTGGTGTTCTATCAGTTGCGAGAACTCTGGTCATTCGGCCGCGCGTTGATCGCACAGTTCATCACTGAACTGTCCGCGCAGCTCGAAGAGCGCGAACGGCGTTCGTTCCTTGCCGACTATAATCGCAAACAGTTTGCCAGGCGCCAGACCGTAGAGGCCAATCTGCGGGAAGCGGAACTACAGACCGCGGCCGGCCGCGATGCGGTGTCGCATTTGGAACAGCAGCTGCAGCGGCTGCAACGCTTCTGGCATTACTTCAAGCGACGCGAGATCCGTCAGCGGCTGCAGGCTGCGACGCTGCAGTCGATGCTGCGTTTGCAGGAACTTGAATCGGCCCGGATGGCGCGCGACGTCCTGGAAAGCGAGCCGGCACCGCAATTCGGCGGACTGTCGATCGACGCACGGCGAGCGATCAACCTGGCGGCGGTCGCTTATGGGCAGGTACTGCTCGAGCGCCTGTCCGCGACCCCCTTGATGGAAATGGCGCGTGAGGCGGCGGGGCGCCGCGAGCCGCCGCGCGATGACTACGGCAATCGCGACCAGTGCGAGGCCACTATGCGCCACATAGCGCATGGCCGCACGCTCCTGGACAACAAGACCGCCCTCAGTGAGCAGGTGAAGCAACGAGCGGCCCGCCTGCGCGAACTGGCCAGGTACCGCAACCCCGAAGACACGGCACCGACTGCCGAGAGTCTGACGTCATCGATCGAGGGCGGTACCCGGGTGCTGGCGGATGATCTGTGGGAGATCTTCCGCGTTCTACTGCATTAGCCCTGGCGTTACCGCGGCGCAGAACGCTGTGCGACAGCCTGGTTGTTGTGCGCGGCTTCGGACGCGGCGACGGCATCAGCCATGATGTCGCTGGCCTGGGTCAGGATGACGTCGGGTTCCTCGCTGGCGACGATATCGTCGATCGACTTCAGCGGCGGCAGCGAGTCGGCCGCCCGGCGCGCATTTTCCTGATTCAGACGCGCCTGATCCTGACTGGTGCGCTCCTGCTGACGCTTCTTCAGATTCAACGAGAGCGTCTTCTCCTTGCGAACGCTGTCGAGTGTCGCGAGGCTGGCCAGCAGCCACTGGTAGTCCGCATTGTGATTGGCGCGGTCCGTCTGCTCGCTCGAGAGCGTCTGTACCAGGGTTGCCTCAGGCAGCCTCGCCTGGAAAGGTACCGAGGCGATGCGATCCCAGGGCAGGGCATGCTCCAGCACACTCTCACCGACGTCGTCGGTGCTGATGGGTGAGGGCAGCACGATATCGGGGGTCACACCGCGCAGTTGTGTGCTCTCGCCGGTCACGCGGTAGAACTTGCCGATCGTGACCGTCACCTGACCTTCGGTCGGCCGCGATGACCAGCGGTCGAGCGGAATGACGCTTTGCACCGTGCCTTTACCGAAGCTGGTCTGACCGATGATGAGCCCACGATGAAAGTCCTGGATGGCACCGGCGAAGATCTCCGAGGCCGAAGCGCTGGTGCGATCCACCAGCACGGCGAGCGGACCGGTGTAGTCAGGACCTGGATCAGGCTCCTTCAGCACTTCGAGCTGTCCCGTGGTGTCCTTGAGCTGCACCACCGGACCGTGATTGGTGAACAGATGCGTGAGGCCAATTGCTTCGGGCAGGTAGCCCCCGCCGTCGCCGCGCAGATCGAGTACCAGTGCGTCGACGCCGCCGGCCGCGTTGATCTCCTGCAGCAGCCGGTGCACGTCGTGCGTCGTGCTGCGGTTGTTGAGATTCCCGCTGCTGGCAGCATCCATGTCGTTGTAGAAGCTCGGCACGGTGATGATGCCGACCTTGTAGGTGCGCCCGTTGCGCTGGATCTGGCGGATTTCCTTCTTCGCCGCCTGTGCCTCGAGCGTCACCTTGTTACGTTTGAGTTCGAGGACCCGCTCCGATGTGCCGGGCGAGGCACCGGCAGGCAGGATCTGCAGGCGCACCATGGTGTCGATCTTGCCGCGAATCAGCTGCACGACGTCATCCAGCCGCCAGCCGATGACGTCGGTGAGCGGGCCGTCCTTGCCCTGTGCGACGGCCGTGATGCGGTCGTTGGGCTTCAGGGTTCCGTCCTGCTGCGCCGGACCACCCGGCAGGATGTTGGTGACCGTCACGTAATCGTCCGTCAGCTGGAGCGAGGCGCCGATGCCCTCGTAGCTGAGGCTCATCTGGATGCGATATTCCTCTGAGCTGCGCGGCGAAAAGTAATTGCTGTGCGGATCATAGACGGCGCAATACGCGTTCATCAGCGTCTCGAACACGTCCTCGGGCGAGATCTTGTCCAGACGCGTCAACACCCGCTCGTACCGCTTTTTGAGCAGATCTGCCGTATCCGGCCAGCTCTTACCGGTCAGCATCAGCGAGATGGCATCATTCTTGACCCGAAGCCGCCACAACTCGTCCATCTCGGCCTGGGTCGTCAGCCATGGGGCGTGCTCGCGATCGAACGTGAAACTTTCGTCACGCGTCCAGTCAGGTTCGGTCTCCAGCAGCTTGATCGCATAGCTCATACGTTCGCGGTTGCGCTGCTGGAACGCATTGAACATCGCGTACGCCGGGTCGACGTCGCCGGTGTGGATCATGTCGCCGAACTTGCCCTTCCAGTGGTCGAAGCCGGCGACGTCGCTGGCGAGAAAGTAGCTGTGCTGTCCATCGAGCGCGGTGAGGAACCGGTCGTAGACCTGCGGCGACATGTGCTCGTCGATCGATATGTGGCGGTAGTGATTCTGCTCGAGGATGCTGGCGATCCGCGGAGCGAGCAGCCGTTCCTGCGGCGTGGCACCCATGACACCGTCGGGCAGCAGGCCGGTGGCAGCAGGAGCACCCGAAGACCCGCTGGCGGCGAGCGATAACAAGCCCATCAAAATCAAAGCCACGGGTGCGCTGGGTTTCATGCTGCGGGAAGTACCTTCGAACGACTACACTGACGACAAGTCTGACATTTTTACGTCACGGATGGCAGTCGCGCTGCGACCCGTTGCCATTTATTAATCAAAAGCTAAGGATCGGGAATTCATTCATGCGACCGCTGGCCGTGCTCATTGGCATCGTAACGGGTTCCGCGGTGGCGCTGACGTTCTCGCTGACCATGAGCGCGGTCGTCTTTCTCCTACTGCCGCAGTACGCCGATCGGCTCGCGCCCGAGCGCTGGCCGCTGCTGAAAGGACTGCTGTGGTCCTGGAGTCTGGCAGGCGTCGGCATGGCAGCCTTCATCGGGGAGCTGCGTCATCGCGGCTGGCGCTTCTACCCGCAGCTCTGCCTTGCGCTGCTGCTGGCAGCGCTGGGCATCGTTTACTGGCCTTGAGCCGGCCTGAGGCCCAGCCTCCGCGTCGTGCGAACCTAGGTCGGACGGCGCTTGCTGCCCCAGATGTCGCGTTGCTGCGGCATGCCATGGTTGCTGTCGTACGGGTTTGCACCCCGGGCGCGGGCGTCGCGACCGTAGTTGCGCTCCTGCGCGATGGCCACCTTGATTTCCTGCAGGACATCCTCGCGCGTGCGCCGAGCTGGCGCTGCGAGGGTAGGCTCTGAAGCCTTGGATTCGGTCCCCATCTCGACGGTCTTCCTGTCTGCGCCGTGATGCGGCGCCTCTGTCTGGTCCCCATGCACAGCTTGCCATCCGGGGTGCTCCGGGACAGGGAGGAGGCGCTGAACTGTGACGCCGGTCACCACCGGCGACTCATCCCGCGCTGTTATGTAACAGGCGTCGGCCGCCCCGCAGTATCCAGATCAGCAAATAGGGACCTACGACCACGAACCAGGCGGCGAACGATCCGGTAGCCAGTGCCGCGAGGAAGTCGCGCCACAGTGAAAACAGGCTGCCGGCGGCGGCATAAGGGCCCAGGATCAGCCGGCCTACCGCGTAGATCAGACAGGGCACGACCAGCAGACCCAGGCCTACGCACAGGGCTAAAGTCAGAAGCTCACGGACCGCGCCCTGCGCGCCGCGATAATTCGTCCAGAGCTGACGCACTTGGATTGCCACGTTCCCGTCCCGGTTCAGACCTTTAGGCATAATAGCCGCCACATGGAGAAAATCAGAGCAGCAGTGATCGGCGTGGGCTATCTGGGCCGTTTTCACGCACAGAAATACGCGCAGCTACCTGAATGCACGCTGACGGCCGTGGTCGACCATGACGCCGACACGGCTGCCCGGGTGGCCAAGGAACTCGGCACCCGCGCACTGACTGACTACCGCGAACTGTTGGGACGGGTCGACGCCGTCAGCGTTGCGACGCCTACTGCTTTGCACTGCGACGTCGCGCGAGCATTTCTCGAGCACGGTGCGCACGTGCTGGTCGAAAAGCCCATGACTGAGACGACATTACAGGCGCAGGCGCTCATCGATGCGGCGCGCCAGGCCGGGCGGGTGCTGCAGGTCGGTCACCTGGAGCGATTCAACCCCGCGGTACTCGCGGCCGAGCCGCTGTTGCGATCGCCCGGTTTCATCGAGTGCCAGCGGCTGGCGCCGTTCCGCGAACGTGGTACGGACGTCAACGTGGTCCTGGATCTGATGATTCATGACATCGACCTGGTGCAGATGATCATCGGAGGTGACCTGACTTCGCTCGACGCGATCGGCACACCGGTATTCTCCGAAGAGATCGATATCGCCAACGCACGGCTCAAGTTCGCCGGTGGCTGCGTGGCCAATGTCACCGCCAGCCGCGTCAGCCTCAAAACAGAACGAAAGCTGCGTGTATTCAGCAGCGACACGTATCTTTCGATCGATCTGCAGCAGAAGATCCTGACCGTCATTCGCAAACGACCCGAGGCGCCCGTGGAGGGACAGTTGCCGGTGCAGATCGAGGAGCAGTCGTTCGAGCAGGGCGATGCATTGCTGTCCGAGATCAAGGCGTTCCTCGCCGCGGTCCGCGGTCACGGAAAAGTGGTCGTCACGGCGGAGGACGGCATGCGGGCACTGCGCACTGCGATCGCTATTACCGAGCATGTGCGGGGGCAGGCGTGAGCGGCACATCACGACAGGTGACGGTGGCTGCAACGCAGTTTGCCTGCGGTTGGGACCTGCCGGCGAACCTCGATCGCGCGGAAGCGCTGGTGCGGGAGGCGCACGGACAGGGCGCGCAGATCATCCTGCTGCAGGAGCTGTTCGCCAGTCCCTATTTCTGCATCGAGCAGGACATAAAGCATCTGCAGCTCGCCCAGAGTGCGGGCGACAGTCCGATCCTGAAACGCTTCGGGGCTCTGGCCGGGGAACTGGGCGTGGTGCTTCCGATCAGTTTCTTCGAGCGCGCGGGCCAGGTCTACTTCAACTCGCTGGCGATGTTCGATGCCGATGGCCGTCGGCTCGGCATTTACCGCAAGACGCATATTCCGAACGGCCCCGGGTATCAGGAAAAGTACTATTTCGCGCCGGGTGACACGGGCTTTCAGGTCTGGGATACCCGTTTTGGTCGTATTGGGGCCGCCATCTGCTGGGATCAGTGGTTTCCGGAGAGTGCCCGTGTCATGGCCCTAAAGGGGGCGGAGCTGCTGTTCTATCCGACGGCCATCGGCAGTGAGCCACCACCGGCGCCACCGGTGGATTCCCGGCTGCACTGGCAACGTGCGCAGCAGGGACATGCCGCTAGCAACCTGATGCCGCTGATTGCCTCGAATCGTGTGGGAGCGGAGCGATCCACGCAGAATCCCGAGTCATTGCATCTGCGTTTCTACGGTTCGAGCTTCATCGCCGACGCTTCCGGAGATAAGGTGGCGGAAGCGGGGCAGGAAGAAGAGGGCATCATTATGGCAACTTTCGATCTCGAGCAGTTGCGGATGGCGCGGGACAACTGGTTCGTGTTCCGCGATCGGCGCCCCGACCTGTACGGCCCCATTGGCAGTTTGCACTGCGAACAATAACGAAAATATACTGTAGGGATGAGTAAGCAGGAGCTTTGACTTAATGGATCAGACCGCTGGCACTCAGGCACGCACGCGCGAGAAACGCGCGACCAATAACAAACAAGAGCGCGCCGCAGGCACCAAGGTCGATCTGGGACCGCTGCCAAAGCTGCTCGGCTACAACATTCGCCGTGCGCAGCAGGCCTCGTGGCGTACTTACGTCAGCTTTATCGGCGAGAGCAGACTGCGACCGGGCCTGTTCAGTCTGCTGTGCCTGGTCCGGTCCAATCCCGGCATCGCGCAGATCGAACTCGGTACCCATTTGGGCGTCGATAAGGCCAGCATCGTGGCGCTGCTCGACCGGCTCGAACGCGCCGATCTGATCGAGCGACAACGCTGCACGCGTGACCGTCGCCGGCAGGGCATCTTCCTGACCGAGTCCGGTGCTTCCGAACTCGATACCCTGATGAACAAGGTGCGCCGTCTCGAGCGACAGATGACCAGTCGCTTCAGCAAACCGGAACTGGATCAGTTCCTGGGATTCTTGCAGCGGCTCTACGAAGCCGGCTGATCGCGCGGTCAGGGGCCGGGCCCGGCCGATTACTTCTGCTGGCGTTCGGCCAGCAGCTCGCTCAGTGCCGTCGTCAACGGCTTCATGAACCAAGAATCGTCCGGCATCGCGTCGACCTCGACGCCGTGCAGGGCAAGTGCCTCTCTGACGATCGGCCCAATCGCCGCGACCCGGGTCGACGACAACGACTGACGCACCACTGCCTCCGGCGCTGCGCGAAACAATCGCTCTACCTGAGCCTTGCTGGTAAAGGCAACGGCGTCCACCTTGCCGGCCGACATTTGCGACAACAGCTCGGCGATCGCCTGCGATGAGGCTGCCTCGGCGTAACGATAGGGCATGACGCAGCGCACCGTGGCGCCGGCCTGCTCGAGAAAGTCGATCAATGGCCTGTTTGGGTCGTCGCCATACAGCTGCACACCGACCCGTCGATCCCGCAGCACCAGGGTGCGCAACGTCGCAATCACGCCCTGGGTGGTGGGATCACTGGCGGGCAGGTCGGCGTTGAGGCCAAGCTCACGCAGGGCGCGGACAGGTTTCGGCCCGCGCGTAATCTTGCGCACGTTGCCCAGCGCCGTAAGCAATGGCGCTCGAAGCTCAGGCTGATGCAGATCCACGCATCGCAGCAGGCGTCGGATGCCTTCGCCCGTCAGTACCACGAGGTCATCCAACTCGGCTGCGATCACGCTGCGGACGAACTGCAACACTGGCTGTGGATCGGGTGCGTCGACGATCTGCACCAGTGGATAGCGCAGCACCCGCGCTCCGCGCCGCTCCAGTAACGATGCGAACACGTCCAGTTCGCGAGCCTCCGCCACCGCGATCACTCGACCGGCGAGTGGTGCGGGTGGCGGGGGTCCGGACACAGTGTCATTCATAGAAACATCCTATATGTAGGACGCACGCTGCACCACGAACGGGCAGCGAGCTCGCAATTTGAACCGTTTTCATGCGCTGTGCAGCAGCAGTATTAACGCGCCGCCCGCCCTGCTACTGTAGCCGCAGCAGGGAAAGGAAAAGGTTCGTTCGGCTGCATGCGGATCGCCTGGGATGACTATCCATCGACAGCGAGCTTCGATGAACTGATCGGGCCGGGTGGTGCTGCACGCCCTGCGGCCAGCACGCTGATCGAATTCCTGTCGGCGCTTGGGCCGCAGGAGCTGATTGCACGGCAGAAGGCTGCTGACGCCGCGATCCGCAGCATGGGTATCACCTTCACGGTCTATCACGAGGAAGGTGGCTCGATCGATCGGGCATGGCCGCTGGACATCATCCCGCGCGTCATCGCGGTGGATGAGTGGCGTCGCGTGGAAGCGGGCCTGCAGCAGCGTGCCGTAGCGCTGAACATGTTCATCGACGACATCTATCACGATCAGCGCATCGTCCGGGACAAAGTGTTCCCGCGTGAGTACCTGGCGGACTCGGTCAACTTCCGCAGCCAGTGCGTCGGCGTGACGCCGCCGCAGCGGATCTGGGCGCACATTTGCGGATCCGATTTGGTGCGGGGCGGCGATGGCACTCTCTATGTGCTGGAAGACAATCTGCGCGTGCCCTCGGGCGTTTCGTACATGCTCGAGAATCGGCAGGTCGTCAAGCGTGTTTTCCCCGAGGTATTCGAGGGGGCCGGCATCCTGCCGGTCGACGACTATCCTTCGCAGTTGTTCGACATGCTGCGCGCGCTGGCGCCCGGTATCGATCAGCCCGAGGTGGTCGTACTGACGCCAGGTATCTACAACTCCGCCTATTTCGAGCATTCCTATCTTGCGCAGCAGATGGGCTGCGAACTGGTCGAAGGCCGTGATCTCGTCGTCGGTGACGACGATGTGGTCTACATGCGTACCATCGACGGCTGGCAACGCGTCGACGTCATCTACCGCCGCATCGACGATCTGTTTCTGGATCCGGAGGTGTTCCGGGCCGACGCATCGCTTGGCGTGCGCGGGCTGATGAGAGCCTGGCGAGCCGGCAATGTCGCGCTCGCCAACGCGCCTGGCGCAGGCGTGGCCGACGACAAGCTCGTCTACACGTTTGTGCCGGCGATGATCCGCTACTATCTGGATCAGGATGCAATCCTGCCCAACGTGCCATCCTTTCTGTGCGCCGACGACAAACATCGCGAACATGTGCTGGCCAACCTCGCGACACTCGTGGTCAAACCTGCCAATGAGTCGGGCGGTTACGGAATGCTGATGGGACCACGGTCGACGCAGGCCGAGCGCGCACAGTTCGCCGATCTGGTCCAGAAGAACCCTCGCAACTACATCGCGCAGCCTGTCATCAGCCTGTCGACGACGCCCACGCTGATAGACAGCGGCATCGAGCCGCGGCATCTGGACCTGCGCCCGTTCATCCTCTCGGGGCGTCAGGTGCGGGTGACCACGGGTGGTCTGACGCGTGTCGCGATGCGCAGGGGCTCGCTGGTGGTAAATTCGTCGCAGGGCGGCGGCAGCAAAGATACCTGGATCGTGGACACATCGGTCGACCATGCTCTCACGCGTAGCTGACAATCTTTACTGGATGGCACGGTATCTCGAGCGCATCGAGAACCTCGCGCGGCTGGTCGACGTCAGCGCCAGCCTGATGCTGGATCTGCCGCAGCGCCTGAGTCCGGGGTGGCAGCCGCTGGTGAAGATCACCGGTAACGAGACGCTGTACGCCAAGGTGGCGAAGGATTACTCGGAGAAATCCGTGGTGCGCTTCGTCGTTGCCGACGAGAAGAATCCAGGCTCGATGCTGACCTCCGTCGCGAGGGCGCGGGAAATCGCGCGCACGGCGCGCGACATCCTGCCGCGCGAAGTGTGGGAGCGCATCAACGACCTGTATCTATATGTTGCCGAGCACGCCGCGGAGGCCTCGGCCAAGCGTACCCGTTTTGCGTTTCTGGGACGGGTGACGAACACGACGCAGACGCTGACCGGCATGTTCGAAGGTATCTTCAACGAGGGCAACGCACTCTCGTTCATCACGATTGGTCGCAACATCGAACGTGCCGACATGACCACCCGCATCGTCGATGTCAGGGCTGCCGCAATGATGACCGATCATGGCGCGGTCGATCTGGGAGCGTTCGAGACGGTGTTGTGGATGAGCGTGCTGGGTTCACTGTCCGGTTACCAGATGTATCGCGTCAAGACGCGCGAGCGCGTGGACGGGCCAGGCGTGGTTCGCTTCCTGCTGGGCGATGAGCAGTTTCCGCGCGCCTGTGTGTGTTGTTTGCGGCGGGTAGAGGAAGTCCTGCATCGCCTGCCAAACAGCGGGCCGTTGCTGCGCAGGGTGGCGCGCATGCGCCGCGCGATCCACCACACGGAATTCGATTCGTTGGAGCAGGGCGGTCTGCACGAATTCATCGATCGGGTGCAGCTGTCGCTCGCCCGTACCAATGATGAACTCGCCCGTACCTACTTCACCGCGCAGACCGCTCCCCAGGTACAGAAGGCTCCCGCGGTCGCCGTCTGATCAGCCCCCGGATCCGCTGCCATTGTCGATGGTGACGAGCGAGCGGCTCTCCTGCGCCCCATTGTGCTGACCTGCCTCGCTCAAATCGACGTAGAACTGTCTCGATTCGCGGCGCTGCGACGAGGAGATGATCGGCACGTAGACCGTGATCTTGTCTACGCCGCTGGGGATGCGCTCGGCGCGCCGACCGAGCGAGGCATAGTCGACGTCGGCTTTGGCGGAACCTTCCTCGGTCCACCAGACGAAATTGATGTCTCCGTCCGTGCTGGTGCCGCTACGTCGGACCACGATTCGGGCCGCAGGGTCCAAATCGGAGACGACGTAGCTCGGCGCGGAAAAAGACAGGTGCTGGGACGCATCGGCACCGGCCGGCACCGCGGCCGCTTGGGCAGCATCGTTCACCCGTGCGGAAACCGCGTCAGCAGCGCTCGCGGTCGCTATCGGCGAGGCGCTCGCCGCCGGCCCCCCGTCTTCGGCGCCGTCATCGGCCGCGACGCGCTGGTGCGTCGCCGAGCCGTGTGGCGTCCCCGCGGCCGCTGGCAGATCGCGAATGTTCTTCTGGACCACGACCTGTGCCGGCGAGGGAATCGGCGGCAGCGAAACGGCCGGCTGCCCGGAATTGCCGGCGGCCGCGTCAGTCACGGACTGCCAGGCTCCGTGCAAGCTGCTTTGGGCGCGGTCGAGCGTGTTCTGCCAGTCGAATTCGTCCTGGTGCTCGACCGTAAAGGCAGCGAGGCCCAGGCCGGCGATGACCACAGACGCCGCGGCAGCGCGCTGTAACCAGGTACCGGTCGGACGGCCCGCCTGAAGCAGCGCGAGCGGAGGCAGCGTATCGGCCGCTTTGTCGACGCCCAGATCGCGCAGCCATTCTTCTACAGACATCGTCCGCTCTTCACGTGTCCAGGACAGGCCGCGCTGCAGTGCCCGCCAGCTGTCACCGCTCAATCCAGGCGGCCGGCGCGGCTGCATACGGTTGGCCCGCGCTTCGAGCGACGGACGCAGATTGAACGGGTGTCGCCCGGCAAGCAGTAGATAGGCGACGCAGGCAAGCGCATAAATGTCATCGCGCGGATCCGCACTCCAGCCCTCCAGCTGCTCGCAGCTGGCATAGGCAGGGGTCGCCTGGCGATAGTTGTCAGCCGGGGACAGCTCGGAGATCCAGGGTTCGCGCGCACGAATAACGCCGCTGCCAAAATCCAGAACCCGCACGGTCCCGACCTGCGTGATCATGATGTTGTGAGGTTTGACATCCGCATGCACGACCCCGCGTGAATGCGCGTGTGACACGGCAGCGCCTATGTCACGAATGATCGTCAAGGCGTGGCGACGCGATAGCATGCCCACGCGCTTGACTACCTGGCTCAGGCGCTCGCCATCCAGCAGTTCCATCGTGTAGAAGGACGCATCGCCAGCGTGATCGATGTTGAAGACATTGATCACATTAGGGTGTGACAGCAGCTGCGCGTTGTGGAACTCCCGCCCGAGAGCAGCCACGCTGCCAGGCCGCGAAGGATGCGGCTGGACGATCTTCACCGCGACATAGCAATCTTCCAGTCCCAGGTTGACGCGATAGCGGTCGACGGCCCGGTAGACCGTAGCAATGCCACCGCGGCCCAGTAAATGTCGCAGCTCGTAGCGATCATGCAGGACGGTACCCACGCCGATCTCTATGGGCCCGGCAGCTCGTGCTTCGTTGGCGGTAACACCGGCTGGCGTATCCGGCGGTGGCCCCGAACGCACCAGTGTGTCGCGCGCATGTGGCGCTACTTCCGTGGGCCCAAGAAATGCCGGCATCTCGGGTAACCGCCGCGTTTCCCCCAGCACACGGGTCTCGGCTGGCTGCGCCGGCTCCGCCAGCGGTCCGACGCGCGGGGGTAGCGGCGGCGAGGAACGCAGCACCCGCGTCGGGTCGGCGCTCACCGTCTGCTCGGCAGGCTTCAAAATCGTGGTCAGAGTGGCAGCAGAGGCGCGCTCTCGGGCCGCTGCTACCAGCTGGCTGGTCGGACAATCGTCGTCGTCGTCCTGGGTGACGTCTTCGCCGACCGGCATGGCGGCGGCGGTGCCTGCGTCGTAGGAGACTTCGGGCCGGGACCAAGGCGCGGCTGCGACCACGCGCGTCTTGTCAGCTTCAGGCTGATCCGCGGGCGGCCGATACCTCGCGGACTCGCTGCCGGGTGTAGGACTTACGGATCCGCGCTGTTCGGCCAGCACCTGCTCGATCCGCGCTTTGATGCGCTGTTGCTGCGAGGCCTTCATCCTGCCGATCCGCACGTAGCGGTCGAGCAACGACACGAGTCGCGGCGCGGAGGTCGGACGCGCTCGACACACCGACGATACATCCGCCAGATAGGTCTCTTCGGTATGGCGACCGCTCAGAATCGAGCTCATCAACTCGCGCAGCGCGTCCTCGCCGTCCGATTCATGTTTCCGTCTGATTGATCCGGACATACTCGTATCTGAGAGTATCCTGCTGTTGCGCTGACGCAAAAGGAGCCGAGGTGGCACTCCCGTGTCGGGACCATCCTACTCCGCTTGGCTTTCAACCCAGCACTCGAGTTTTTTCGCCACAGCGTTTTTGCCACACCGTGCCTTTACCGAAACTGAACGAGTCCGCCCCCGCGCAGCAGAGGCGCGATACCGTTGCAGATTCAGTGTCTGACAATCCGATGTTAAGCGGGTTCCGTCTTGTGGCATGCCTGTCGCATTTTTGTAACAGGCGTATGCCTGTGACCGGCGCGATCCGGGAGCCTGGCAGAGATTGCGCGGCCCAAGTCTCAGTGCCCGCCCGACTTGCCATTGTCGCCGCCGCAGTGCACGCTTTTGATCCAGGGGATTGGAGGGTTTCTTCGGATGAAAGGTGAAACGCGTACGGGAGGCAGGCAGGGCATCGTTTCCTGGCTCCGTCGGCGATTGGGAATGAGCAGGATAGAGCGCGCCGCAGGCACCCGAATCAGCCACAGTCCCGACATCCGCGTCACTAATCCCTGGCACGCCGTGGCGGTGATGACGCCCGCGGACACTTGTTGCCGGGCTTCGGCGCTGGCGCGCAAGATCCGCTATCTTTCGAGCGAGGCGCCACCGCTGCCGCTGAGCGGCTGCACACAGCCGAAGCAATGCGTCTGCAAATACAAACACTTTCCTGACCGGCGCGCGGGCCCGCGCCGCGTCACGGATAGCGATCGCTACAAAAATGCGCTCTCGCGCCCCATCGAGGCGCGACTTACGATCACCAACCGGCGTCGCCGCGGCGGCCGGCGCGCGACCGATCTGGGCTGATACGCCCGCGAAGCGCGGCCGCTTGCGCGGCCCCGAGGCAGCCCACTACTGCTGCGGCAATTCGTAAAGCGTGCTCCATTTCATCCATTGGATCGCACTCGCGTTCTAATATGTTGAGATGATGAAGCTCACCCTTGCGATCGTCGCGTGCCTGCTGTGTCTGCCGGCCGCGGCAGCGGACCCGAGTCCATTCGATCTGGCGGGACCTGACCTCACTGTCACGGTGACGCGGGGCGATAAGCTGTTGCCCATCTCCCAGGTTCCCAATCTGGCGCCCGGCGACAAGGTGATGGTCCGGGCGGATCTGCCGGCGAGCCAGTCGGCCCACTATCTGCTGGTCGCTGCCTTTCTTCGAGGCTCGACCAATCCGCCGCCACAGGAATGGTTCTTTCGTTGCGAGCTCTGGAGTCGGTCCTGCTCGAACGACGGTATGACGTTGACGGTGCCGCAGGATGCGCAGCAGGTGCTGGTGTTCCTGGCGCCGGAGGCGGGCGGCGATTTCCGCACACTCGTCAGCACAATTCGGGGGCGGCCGGGTTCTTTCGTCCGGGCAAGCCAGGACCTCAATCAGGCGTCGTTGGATCGATCGCGGCTGGACAGCTACCTTGCGGCCGTCCATCAGCTGGACGCCAACGATCCGGGCCACCTGAAGGATGCCGCGCCTCTGCTGGCGCGGTCGCTGGCGATCCGCGTCGACGACAAGTGTCTCGAGAAAATCCCCGAACTTCAGGCACCCTGTCTGATGCAGGGACAGACAGCGCTGATATTGAACGATGGCCACAGCACCTCGATCGTCGAGGCGTTGACGACCGGACCCGCCAGCGATCTTGCGATGGAAGCGAGTTTCACGCCACAGCTGCAGTATGGTCTCTACAGTCCCTATATCGCATCAGTGCTGGACATCGCGCGTATTCTCGACTCGTTCCATACGGCGCAATACCAATATATTCCCGCTCTGGGCCGCCAGCGCGGCGACCATCTGTCATTGGCTCTGAACGCGCCACCGTCGTTCCACAACCCGAAGTCGGTCATCGTGATCGCGCTGCCGGCGGTGGAGCAGGTGCAACGTCCGCCGCTGCACGCGGTGGATCCAAAGGAGATCTACTGCGCCCGCAAGTCCTCGCTGGTCCTGCCTGTCGAGGGCGCGCCGCTGGTCTTTTCCACTGCATACGCACACGACATGCGTTTGAGCGTGATCGGCAGCGATGGCAGGTCCATCGACCTGCCGGCTCAGGCCGATGCCGAGCAGGGTGGTTTCGTGGTCGATACCGCCGGTCTGGGTGGCGCATCGCTGGGCGACAACGTGCACGCAGTGCTGCACGGGGGCTGGGGATTCGACAGCTACGACGGGCCTGGCTTCCAGTTGGTCAACACACGTTCGCAGTCATGGGAGATGCCGAGCAAGGATCGCGCGACATTGGTGGTCGGCCGCGAGGGCACCGTGCACCTGCAGGCCAGTGCTGTCAGCTGCATCGACGCGCTCATGGTGCGGGACGGCGCTGGCAAGGAACTCAAACCCGAGTGGAAGGCCGTCAAGCCTGGTGAACTCGAGCTGAAACTGCCGCTGCAGGATGCCAAACCGGGTCCGCTGACCCTTCTCATCAGCCAGTACGGCGGCGGCCCGGCGCAACCGCTGCAGCTGCATGCTTTTGCGGAAGCTGCAACGCTCGAGAGTTTTCACGTCAACGCTGGCGATACCCGTGGAACGCTGCGCGGCAGCCGGCTCGATGAAGTCGCGGCAATGTCCGTACAGGGAGTGCAGCTGCTGCCAGGCGAGCTCAAGACGGCTCACGGCGAAGACCAATTGCAGATGATGTCGCAGGCGGAGCAGCCGCTGACAGGACTGTCACCCGGGGTGCCGGCGACGGCGAACGTCGCGCTCAAGGACGGTCGCACGTTCGATCTTGCCGTCATCGTCGATCCGCCGCGTCCCAGGGTGACGCTGATCGGCAAGAGCGTGCAGATGTCGGCCGCTGCAAGCGGCAGCAACATTCATCTGGGTAACCAGGACGTGTTGCCGCAGGACGCGCGACTGACGTTTTCCATCCGTGCCCAGGCACCGGCGACCTTTGCGCGTGACGAGAAGATCGAGATCGCCAACGCCGATGAATCGATATCCGCGCTGCTCAGTCCGACCGACGGCGGTGTAACGCTGCAGAATTCGGAAATCGCGGTGGCGACGCTCGACGCGGCGAAGACCTTCGGCCCCTCGGCCTACGGCCCATTGCAGTTCCGGGTGATCGACAACGGCTACGCCAGCGACTGGCAACCGCTGGTGACGCTGGTGCGGCTTCCCACGCTGCACGATCTGCGATGTCCTTCGACGCCTGAACTTGCCTGCAAGCTTTCCGGAAACAACCTGTTTCTGGTCGATGCGGTCTCGAGCGACGCCAAGTTCGGTCATGCCGTGCAGGTGCCGGATGGATTCCCCGGCGTCACGCTGCCCGTACCGCGTCCAACGGAGGGGCAGCTCTACGTGAAACTGCGGGACGATCCGGCGGTGATCAACAAGGCGATCCTCGTGGCGCAGCAGTTACCGCCGTCGCCGGAAGAGTCGGCGCGGGCCGCCGTTCGGCATGCGGCCGGCGTCCAGAGCGGCACGCCCGCTGCCATGGATGGGGGTGATTCGCCGTCGGCACCGGGCGCATCACCGGGCGCATCCAGTTCGGGCCAGCCGGACGGCTCAAGCGCGCCCTCTGTGCCATCCGAGATGCCGACATCTGCGCCGTCCCAGTCGCCAACTGAGGCATCGCCGGGCGCGCCTAATGGGGAAGAGGAGTAGCTGCAACAGTTGCGGTGCGCGATGCGTCGTCGCTCTTCAGGTGTGCATCGAAGAAATCCGCGATGGCGGTGAAGACGTGTGTTTTCATCTGCGGCGTGGACAGGCCGTGTTTCGCCCCGGGATAGGTCATCAGGCCGAACTGCACCCCGCGCTGTTGCAGCTCCGACATGAGCCTGGTCGAGTTGGTGAACAGCACATTGTCGTCAGCCATGCCATGGGCGAGGAAGAGCGGCGATCGAAGGCCGTCGAGCGCCGAGAATACCGCTGAGAGTTCGTAGCCGTGAGGATTGTCCTGCGGACGATCCAGGTATCGCTCCGTGTAACAGGTATCGTACAGCCGCCAGTCCGTTACCGGCGCGACTGCGGCGCCCGCGGCGATCACGTCCGAGCCCTTGGCCAGCAGCATCAGTGTCATGAAGCCGCCATAGCTCCAACCGAAGACGCCGATCTTGCGCGGATTCACCCACGGTTGCTGCTGTAGCCAGCGTGCGCCGGTCAATTGATCGTGTACCTCCGCCTCGCCGAGCCGCCCATGGATGACGTCCTGAAATCTGCGGCCACGACGCCCCGAGCCGCGATTGTCGAGCGTGAACACGATGTACCCGCGCCGGGCCATGTATTCATTGAAGAAGTCGCGGCCGGCCGGCCATCGGCGCTGCACGTTCTGCACGGTCGGTCCGCCATAGACGGAAATGAAAACCGGATAGCGATGCGCCGGATCGAAACCAGGTGGCTTCATCAGCGAGTACTGCAATAGCTGTCCGTCTTCGGCAGGTATCTGGCCGAATTCGGGTACCACGTGTCCGGTGTGGAATGGCCAATAGGGATGGCCCGGCTTCAACTCGTTGGCCTCGATCCAGGCCAATCGATGGCCATCGGGTGCGTTGATGCTGACTTGCGTCGCAGTCGTATCGTTCGAGAACGAGTCGACGTACAGCGATACCTGCTGCGCGTCGCGCGCGAACTGCGCTTCGTGGGTGCCATCGAGCTTGCTGATGCGGTGAGGGCGTCCGGCATCGCGGCCGTCGAGATGGACGGTGTAGATCTGCCGGTCGATGATCGCGTCGCGGTTGGCAGCAAAATAGGCAAGCCCGGTCTTTTCATCCACTGACAGCAGTTCGTCGACCTGCCAGTCTCCGGCCGTCAGCGGATGAAGGACGCGGCCGTCCATGCCGATGAGATAGAGGTGGCGGTTGCCGGAGCGCTCCGAGGACCAGACCAGGGCTGACGGATGTTTGAGGAAGTGCAGGTCGTTCGAGAGATTGACCCACGTATTGGATGTTTCGGTCAAGAACGGCGTCTGACGCAGTGAGTCGGCTGCGACTCCGATCAGGTCGAGGCGGCGCTGATCGCGGGACAGTCTCTGGAACACCAGCGTTCTGGCATCGGGCGTCCAGTCGGCTCGAACCAGGTAGATATCCGGATTGCCCCCCAGATCGATCCAGCGCGTCTCGCCGCCTGTCGGCGCCACCAGGCCCAGTCTGACGCTGACGTTCGAATCTCCCGCGGCCGGATAGCGCTGTTCGACAACCTCGGTGCGATCGGCGTAGATCTCGAACCGCCGCGCGATCGGGACGTCGCGTTCATCGAACTGCTTATAGGCAATCGCAGAATCGTCCGGTGACCACCAGTAGCCGCTGGTTTGGCCCATCTCCTCCTGGGCGACGAACTCGGCCTCGGCGTTATGAACCGTTCCTCCGCCATCGCTGCTCAGCTGCCGTTCCTGGCCGCTGTTGAGATCGATCACGATCAGATTCTGGTCGCGCACGAAGGAAACGTAACGGCCTCTTGGCGATACCTTGGCATCGAGCACCGACTGCGTGCCATGCGTCAGCTGACGCACGGACTGACTGGTTGCAGGGTCGAGGTCGTAGAGATACAGATTGCCGTCGAGCGTGAACAGCACATGGTGGCCGTCGGGCGCCCAGTCGTAGTGGACGATGCCATGGTAGTCGGCGATGCGCTCGCGTTCGCGCCGCGCAAGCTCCGCCCGTGAGAGCTGTTCCGCCGGCGCGAGCCGCTTCGAATCGACGCGCATCTCCAGCGACGCGGTGTTGATGTCGTATATCCACAGGTCCAGCTGATGCTGGTCGTCGGCGCGGCCGCGCAGCAGCGCGACGCGTTGCCCGTCGGGCGAGACCTTGACATCGCGGGGAGTCGGGCCCTCCAGTGCCGGGTCGGAAAAGATGCGTTCGATACTCAGTTGTTCGGGCATTGCGTACACCGGGATCAGCAGCAAGAGCAGACAGCAGACGCGACGCATGAGGTCGACTCCTGGTCTATCATTCGACAGGTGATCGTACACGTACTGGCGGCCGTGCCGTTGCTGATCTGGATCTACCTGCTCGGAGCGCACGGCGGCTTCTGGCGCGTATCGAAATCTCTGGCAAGGCTGAACACACAGGCGCCGGCGCGGTCGAGCGTCGTTGCGGTGATTCCAGCCCGCGACGAAGCCGATGTCATCGCGGATACGGTGCAATCGCTACTGAATCAGCGCAGCGACGGCAGTCTGCACGTCGTCGTCGTGGATGATGCCAGCGCCGACGGCACGGCGGATGCGGCGCGCGAGGCAGCACGTGCGCTCGGGTGCACCGACCGGCTGACGGTGGTCGGCGGGCAGCCGCTGCCGCCCGGCTGGACCGGTAAGTTGTGGGCGATGTCGCAGGGCGTGGCGGTAGCGCTCGAGCGCCAACCGGATTTTCTGCTGCTCACCGACGCCGATATTCACCACGATGCCAGGAACCTGGCTTCGCTAGTGGGAATTGCGCGTGCCGCGCCCTGTGACATGGTCTCGTTCATGGTCAGGTTGTCGGTGGTCACGTCGGCCGAGAGAGCGCTCATTCCCGCCTTCGTCTATTTTTTTTTCATGTTGTTTCCACCGCAGGCGACGGCCTCACGGCGCTCGCGCACGGCCGGCGCTGCGGGCGGATGCATGCTGGTCCGGCCACAGGCGCTGGCACGTATTGGCGGCATCGCAAGCATTCGATCCGAGCTGATCGACGATTGTGCCCTGGCGCTGGCCATCAAGCGCAGCGGCGGCGCGGTGCGCCTTGCGCTCACGAACACCGCGCACAGCACCCGTCTGTACGGCTCGTTCGCGGAGGTCGGCCGCATGATCTCGCGCTCGGCGTTCTATCAGCTTCAGCATTCCTGGTTGTTGTTGGCAGGCACGATCATCGGGCTCGGGGTGATCTTCGTGCTGCCGCCGCTGCTGCTGTTGAGCCACGAACCGTGGTGCCGGACGTTTGGTGCTGCAGCGTGGCTGCTGATGACGGCGAGCTACCTGCCGATGGTCCGGTTCTACCGTCGGAACTGGTTATGGAGCCTGGCACTGCCGGTCATGGCGACTTTCTATGCCGGTGCTACGCTGCACTCGGCCTGGCGCTACCTGACACGGCGTGGCGGCAACTGGAAGGGCCGGGTCCAGGACGTGCGGCACTGATCCGGCGTCTGGTGGTAGAATTTCCGTGGGGGTGTCACTGCGGAGAACGACGTGACAGAAAGAATTTTTGCGTTCGATCACAGCAATTACCGCGAATGCCAGCGGTCGTTTCGGGGCGACCGGAACCAGGAATACTACCTGGGCGACTATCGGATCGAAGCCAATCCGACGGTGGACGTGCGGGCGGACCGCAGGACGGTAGGAACGTATTCCATCATCCGGCTTCGTTCCCGCTCGCGCCTGTCCTTCCGTCGAGCGCTGTCGCACATTCGCGAGGATGGGACCGACGTCACCGTGCTCTGGCTGGTCAAGCGCGGCAGGCTGCGGGTAACGCATCAGGCGGGGTGCACCGTCGTGGGTGCCGGTGACTTCGCGATCACGAAGTCGACGACGCCGTTCTTCATGGAATGTCTGACCGACCAGGACGCGGTGCACGAGGTCCTGCATGTCGTGTTGCCGTCGCACGAATTACAGCGCTTTTTGCCGCGTGATCTTCATACCGGGTTCTGCATGCCGGCGAGCGGCCGGGAATTTGCGATTGCCGAGCGCCTGCTGACGGACGTCTTCGAGGATACGGGCGAGTTGCCGGAGCACATTGCCCAATTGCTGGTGGACAGCGCGCTGAGCGTTCTGGGCGATGCGATCGGCAGCCAGCACGTCGCAGGCATGGCCCGGCAGACGGTCGGCAACCGTCGCATGCACGACATCGTGCGTTTCATCGATCTTCATCTGTCGGATCCGAAGCTGAGCGTGGCAGCCGTCGCCAGGGGATGCGGAATTTCACCGCGATATCTGTGCGTCCTGCTGAAGGAACACGGAACGTCCTACTCACGGCTGGTGTGGGAGAAGCGCCTGAACACGGCCAGCCAGTGGCTGCGGGCGCCCAAACCGGAAAAGATGCTGGTGGCGGAGGTAGCGTTCCGCGCCGGTTTCAAAAGCGCCGCGCACTTCAGCCGCATGTTCAAGCGGATCTACAACATGTCGCCGCTCGAGTATCGCGCTTCGGCGGTGGCTCCCACGCCGTCTCGGTCCTGCGCACGTGCGCCCGCTGTCGCGGTGGTGCAATAGCGCGGGGCGCGAACTGTTCATGGGCTGGCGCAATCTGTCGTCCGATGTTTGACTATATCGGCGCCGAACGTGTCACCTGGGCGCAAGCCCATCCTGCTGGCGACCTGGCGTTCGCTACACTGGCGCAGCGATGGGCGTTATCAAGATCACCCTGAGGCAGGCCGACGGTGTCGAACGCACGCTCGAGCGCGTGCACACCGGTATCACGCTGATGGAAGCTGCCCGCGACGCCGGCGTGGCCGGTGTCCTGGGCGATTGCGGCGGCGGCTGCATGTGCGCCACGTGCCATGTCTACGTCGATCCCGAATGGCGTGACCGGGTCGGTCCGCCCAACGATGTCGAGCGCGACACGATGGACCTTGCGTCCAATATCCGGCCCGAGGCCAGCCGGCTGTCGTGTCAGATCGTCCTGACCGACGAACTGGATGGCCTCGAGGTGGACGTCGCCCCGATGTAGTCGTAGGAAGGATCGCGCTGGTCGCGCCGACTGCGCAGGTGTTCACCCAACGCTGTGACTTCGGCGATCGATGCGAAGTCGATGATGCACTCGCGCCGTTCGATGCCCCAGTGGTTCTCGCGCCGTGACCACCGGTCGACGTATCGGGCCCAGAACTGTCGCTGGATCAATTTCTCGCCCTCGTGTGCCCGCAACGTCGCCGTTACGTAAGACTCACTGCCGGCACGGTCGCCAGTCAGATCGATGACGATGTTGGTGACCTGGTGCGAGTGATGCAGGAACTTGCGGTGTTCCTCGCAGATGAAGTCGATCCAGCCGCGCCCTGTGCCCTTGTAGAGGCCGAAGTCGGCGTAGCTGTCGGCATGGAATACACCATGTCCCAGCGCGACGTCGAGCCGATCGACCGATCGACAATAGCGGTAGATCAGTTCCTTGATGGCTTCGCGATCTGCAACTTCCTGCGTGGTCATCCGACACCCCCTCGACATTCGTCGGACGATGCTAACGAGTAGACTACGAGCTGTCAGTAAGCAGGAGTGATTTGCATGTCCGTCTACATGTTATTCGTCCGCGAAGAGCCCGTTCGCGATCCAGCGCAGATCGCCATCTACAGTCGCATGAATCGCGAGGCGGCCCCTGACCCGAAGCTCAAGCCGCTAGTGGTCTACGGCGCGATCGAAGCTATCGAGGGCAAGGCGCCGGACGGCATGGTCATGGTGCAATTCCCGACGGCCGAGGACGCGAGGGCCTGGTACAACAGCCCGGCCTATCAGGCGGCGCTGCCACACCGGCAGAAGGGCGCCGAATATCGGGCATTCATCGTGCAAGGTCTTTGACTCACCTGAGCCGGTGCGGCGGCGTGTCAATGCGCTACGGGTGAGATAAGCTATACAAGTGCGTAATCACGTGGTAATTCGTCTGGCACGCAAGCCGTGGTTTGCGGCATTGCTGCTGGCCGCATTCTTCAGCCACGCACTGATACCGATCGGCTACATGCCGGGCGCGGGCGGCATGACGCTCTGTTCAGGATTCGGTCCTGTGGCAGACGATTCGATGACCCATGCCATGAATCACGACATGGCTGGCATGAACATGTCTGGTACGGACATGGCGCCGACGGCGGTACATTCACACCACACGCCTGACCACGAGAGTATGGGGATGTGCCCCTTCGCGGCCGCCGCGACAGCGATAGCGTGGTGGCATACAGGCATGACCGCGGGTCTTGCCCCAGCCGTCTCCTCAAATGTGGAACTACCGCAGAATTCCTTTGTCCCGCGCGGCACCGTCGTGCCGACTCGACTGCCACGCGGTCCACCCATCGAAGTCTGACCCCACCGCGCTCTCGAATTGAGAGCGCATGCGACGCGATTACCGGGCCCTAGCGCCCACGGTCGCGGCGGTTCTTTGATTCGAACTCTGGGGAGACTCTCATGTTGCGTGCGAAACGCCGCGACGGCCTGGCCGTCGCATCATCGGCTGCTCTGGGCACCGGTATTGCCGCTTTTTCGGCATTGGCCATGCCAGCATCGGCCTGGGCTTGTGCCACCTGCGGTTGTACATTGAGTTCCGATGCTGCGATGGGCTACTCGGCAACGGCAGGTTGGCGAATCAATCTGGAATACGACTACATCAACCAGGACGAACTGCGTAGCGGTACAAATGCTGTCGCCGGCGTTCCCGACGGCAACGAGTTGGAGCACGACACGCTCAATCGGTATTACACCCTGGGAGTCACTTACAGTCCCAACTCGGTCTGGGCGATCGAAGCCCTCGTGCCCTACATCGTCCGTACACACTCCACCTATGGGGATTTCGATTCCAGCGCGCCGCTGCCGGATCTGAGCAACTCGCGAAGTTCCAGTTGGGGTGATATCCGGTTCATCGGCAGCTTTCAGGGATTTCTGCCGACACACAATCTGGGGGTGCAACTGGGCGTCAAGCTTGCCACCGGAAAATACGGGACCAGCGTCGACTTCTACAATGGCCCCAATGCCGGCTCGCCACTGGATGCGAGCTTGCAGCCGGGGACGGGCAGTACCGATATCATCGTAGGCGCCTACTATTATCAAGCGATCAGTCAGGACTTCGATTTTACTCTCAACGCGCAGTTCCAGAGCGCCTTGAAGGAAAATCAAAATCAGCCCGGCAACGATTTCCGGCCCGGCAATTCCACCACGGTAAGTTTTGGATTGCGCTACGAGGCCAATCCGAAATGGGTGCCTCAGCTACAGCTCAATCTTCTTCGCAAGAGTGCCGATCAGGGCGCTCTGGCCGATACGCTGGATGTCGAAGGCACCGTCGCCTATCTGAGTCCCGGTATCACGGCCCAGATCGTAAAGTCTTTGGATGTCTACGGCTTCGTGCAGATCCCGGTGTACAGCAATCTCGACGGATATCAGGTGTTTCCTCACTACACCACCACGGTGGGTCTCAGCTATGCCTTCTAGGCCGTACGCGTTGACGCGGCGCGACGCGATCGGCGCTTTTGCGGCCCTCGGCGCGTGTGCCATGGGGTTTGCTCCCGGCCCATCGTTCGCATCGGCGTTGAAGCTCGGATTTCCCGCACCGCCTGCGACTCTGACCACGCTGGACGGGCAGCGCATCGTCTCTTCCGACCTGCTCGGCAAGGTCGTGATTCTTACATTCTGGGCAACATGGTGCGGACCGTGCCGCGAGGAACTGCCGTTGCTTTCCGCCTACGTGCAGCAGCACCGTGCACAGGGACTGGAGGTGCTGGCGTTCAGTCTCGACTCGCCGGATGACGTGTCCCGGGTTCGGCGCGTGGCGCAGGGATTTTCTTTCCCGTCCGGCCTTCTTGCCAATTCCAGTGCGCCCGGATACGGGCGCATCTGGCGCGTTCCGGTGAACTTTACGATCGATCGAAAGGGCGGTTTGGCGGACAACGGCTGGAATGAAAAAAAGCCGGTCTGGACACGCGAGAGACTCGAACGCATCGTGACTCCGCTGCTCGACGTGGTGGCCTGAGCCGCCGCCAACACTTCAGCAGTGTCGGCGGCGCTCTTGCAGGATTGGTGGAGGCGGCGGGAATTGAACCCGCGTCCGCAAGCACTAGACTTCAGAATCTACGTACGTAGCTCGTTCTTTGGTTCTCGTTCGACGCTACCCGAAGAGCAGGGAAGACGCCAAACCAGCACACGGTGTCTCTTAGCGAAACCACCCCGTCGCACGATGGTTCGCGATCCTATGAACGCGTCCCCTGATACAGCTGCATAGGCACAAACTGGTCAGAGGTCAACTGCGATTAGGCAGCTAGAGCGTAGTTGTCGTCGTTGGCAACTAAAGTTTTGCAGCAGATTTTTAACGAAGGCCGTCTGCCCTTCGGTACGCCTCTGAAGGTTTGCAACCCACGTCGAAACCGGTCGCCCCCTTTGAGGAAGCACCATTGTACCACCGTCCGACACCCGTGCCGTGGCGGGTGTCGCAAGTTCTTACGCTGGCTAGCCCCGGCGCAGCATTCGCGCCTTGTCCCGCTCCCAGTCCCGGTCTTTCTCGGTAGCCCGCTTGTCGTGCTGCTTCTTACCCTTGGCGAGCCCGACCTGCAGCTTGGCGCGCCCTTCCTTCCAGTAGAGTTCCAGCGGAACCACCGTATAGCCCTTGCGCTCGGTCGCACCGATCAGCCGGTCGATCTCGTTCCGATGGAGCAACAGTTTGCGCGTGCGCACCGGGTCCGCGACCTTGTGGGTCGACGTGGTGCGCAGCGGTGAGAAGTGCGCCCCCGTCAGGAATACCTCGCCGTTGCGCACATAGACGTAGGCTTCGGTCAACTGCGCGCGGCCGGCGCGCATCGATTTTACTTCCCAGCCCTCGAGGGCAAGCCCGGCCTCGAGGCGCTCCTCGATGAAATAGTCATAGCGCGCGCGGCGGTTTTCCGCGATCAGACGCTGCGGTTTATCGGCTTTCGGCATCAATGAGTATTCCGTTCGATGCGGTGGGCCTTGACGATCTGCGTCAGGCGGTCGGGGGTGTTTTCGATACGCTCGAGATGCGGGTAACGCAGACCGCCGCGGTAGTCGATCTTCACCGTGCGGTAGGCAGTTTGATTCTTCACCAGCAGCTCGATCGGCCTCGCATTGCCACCGGCTGCATGCGCCTCGGTGATGGCGTCCTTCAATTTCTCGGCGCTGTACTGGTCGCCATCGATCGCGACCAGCGTCATGCCGGGAGCGAGACCTGCGTCGAAGGCGGGTCCCTGCCACAGTACATCGAGCAGCTCACCCGCATTGTCGTCGCCGTTGGCGATCTGCAGTCCGAGCGAGTCGGTCAGGTCGAGCCGCTTACGCGAGCTGCCGTGCGCGTGCACCAGTGCGTTTTCCTTGTCGCTGTAGACGAGCTTCCAGCCGCCGCGCGTCAGCCCGTCCAGCGGTGCGGTGGCCGCGGTCGAAGTGAGCATGGTGCGCAGGAACGTAGCCCAGTCGAAGCGCTGGACCTGGTTGAGCGTGCTGACGATGTCATCGAAGTCGTAGCCGACCACTGTCACGGCGCCATCGCGTGTGCCATGAAACAGATGGGCGAAGTCATCGATCGACTTCTGTTCGTGGCTCAGCTCGCGCAGTTTGGTGTCGACGTTGAGCCATAGCAGCTCACCTTCTTCGTAAAAATCCGTTCCCCGGCGCCAGCTCGACCAGTGAAGGTCATCGTTGTAGAGGATCTGAGCTTCATCCGCAGTGTCCTGCAGTGGCCGCCAGGTGCGCCCGGGGATGTGATTCATCCAGGAGGCGACCTCGGCGAGGTGCTCGCGGTATTGCTCCGGCGTCCAGAACCCCGCCCGCGAAGTCAGGACCTCACCCAGATACTGCGTCAGTCCTTCGTAGACCCACAGCAGATCGCCCAGCATCGGTTCGCTGTAGTCAGCGATGATCAAGCCGTTTGGACGCCGGTATTTGCCATTCCACGAATGGACGTATTCGTGTGGCAGCAGATCGGCGCGGGCGAGGTACGAGTCGGCATTGATGAAAAAATCCGCGCCCAGGCGATCGTCGCTCGATTGATGATGCTCCAGTCCGAAATGTCCGGTCTGATCCGACAACGTGAGCAGAAAGTCATAGTGCTGATAGTGATGCGCGTCGAAGAGCGCGGAGGCTTCCTGCACCAGTGCGACATGATTGTCGATCTGGGCCTTACTCGCCGCGAGGTCCTCCGGCCGATCCGCGACGACGTTCAGGTGCACGGGCGGTGCGGCGGCCGCGAGTTCGATGCGACGGAAGTTCTTGCCGGCAACCAGCGGCGAGTCGATCAGGGTTTCGAGGTCGACCGGCTTGAACTGTATGGTCGTCGCATCTGAGGAGTCGGGCTGCAGCGCCGTGGCGTATTGCCAGCCCTCCGGCAGCATGACGCCTGGTTGGAAGGTGATGTGCCGGTTGTCGTAACCGGCCGGATAGAAGAGGACCTGGTTCCATTCGAGATCCAGCAGCTTCTCGGTTACCGACACGCTGCCGCCGAAGGCGCCACCCGTCGTCGGCGAGAGCATCTGGAAGTCCATCTCGATCTGCGCGACGCCGTCAGGAACGGTCACATGCAGCGCATACATCTCGGTCAGATCTCGCCTCCAGCTCAGTGGCTGCCCGTTGGCGGTCAATTTGATGCCGGCGATGCCATCCAGCGTACCCGTGGGGCCGTGCTCGCCGGGAATCCACTTTGGATAGAGGAGGGCCAGGGCCCCGGGCTTTACCGGAATGACCTCGTGCACCCTGAAGATCTTCTGGCCTACATCACGCAGGTCGGCCTGGAGCGTCAGGACACCGGAATAGGTTGTATCGGTGGCGGTGGGGATGGCCGCCGTTTCCTGTCCCGACGCCGCCTGCACCGTTCCGGAGGACTGCAGGGCGATCACCGAAACGAAGGACGTCAGCACGATCGACGGGATGGTAGGCATGGGATTGACCGTTGCGGATATTGTTGTCGGTGGGACAAGCTTAAGCGAAACTTGTTTGATGCGGGAAATGAAGCGCTCGGCGCTGGTGGCGCGATCGCCGGAGCTGGTCTATCGGTTGGTGGAGGATATCGAGCGATATCCCCAGTTCGTTCCGGGCTGCACGGAGGCCAGGATTCTGGAGCGTGGGGGCGGCGAGGTGGTCGCGCGTCTGGCTGTGCGGCGAGGCCCGCTGCGCACGGCCTTCACGACCCGAAACCGTCTCGATCCTGGCCGTCGCGTGCGCATGGATTTGGTCGAGGGGCCGTTCAGCATGCTGGAAGGCGAGTGGACCTTCACGCCGGTAGCGGACAACGGTTGTCGCATCGAATTGTCGATGCGTTTCCAGTTCTCGAATGTACTGAAAGCCGCACTGTTCGAGCCGCTGTTCGAGGAGACGGCGGCTTCGCTGGTGCGCGCCTTCGTCATCCGCGCGCAGCAGAGACAATGAAGCGATGCACCATCGCGTGCGATACGCCTGGAGGAATCCAGGTATGCGAGCTGGCGCTGCCGGATGATGCAACGCTCGACGATGCATTGAGCGCCGCAAGGCTGGTCTTGGGCGAGCACTCGACAGACTGGAACCAGGCGAGCACCGGCATCTACGGGCGCGTGTACCCGCGACAACACTGCTGGATCGACGGAGACCGCATCGAAATCTACCGCCCGCTTCAGGTCGATCCGCGCGCCAGCCGGCGGGCGCGGGCCGGCCGGGGGCGAGGATGATCGGATGGCCGGTCCGGGGGGGCTACTTGGCGGATGCCGAGATCGGGCGGCCAATTCCCGGCAGCTGCGGCGGCTGGGTAACGTCGCTGTCGACGCGCGCTACCAGATTGTTCTCGAAGTAGACCGTCGCATGGCCGCGCGCGGGACCCTTCAACCGGCGCATCTTGAGGTAGTAGTCATAGTCCCAGCGGGCATCGTCGAAACCACCTGGCACCATCGGCGTGCCCAGCAGGAAGCGCACCTGGCTGTGCGTCATGCCTACCTTGACCTGGGAGATGGTCGCCGGGTCCATGTAGTTGCCCTGCTGTATCGGCATGCGATAGACGCATGCACTCAGGGCGCAGAGCACGACAATTAATGTGATAATCCTCATGCACTCATCATACCGCGAGGTGTTGCGTGGAAGGTAAAGATCTGCGGCGGGCCGGGCTCAAGGTTACGTTGCCGCGCCTGAAAATCCTCGAAATTCTCGAGCACAGCAATACTCGCCACATGTCGGCCGAGGAGATCTACAAGACCCTGCTGGACGGCAGCGAGGACATCGGGCTGGCGACGGTCTATCGCGTGCTGACACAGTTCGAAAGCGCCGGTCTGGTGGCGCGCCACCATTTCGAGAACGGAATGGCGGTTTTCGAGATCAACCAGGGGTCACACCACGATCACATCGTCTGCATGGACTGTGGTGCGGTGGAAGAGTTCATGGATCAGGACATCGAAGCCAGGCAGCAGGCGATCGCCGATCGTCTGGGATATCGCATTCAGGAGCATTCGATGGTGCTGTATGGCCGCTGTCAGCGGACCGATTGCCCCGCGAAAAAGCAGGGACGATTCAAGCTGCCCATGTAGGGCCTCGTTCCGGGCTCTAACCGCTACGGCGCTTGGCGGTCCGGACCTTCGCCAGCATTTCCTGGGCGTGGGCCCGGGCCTTCGCACTGACCTCTACGCCGCCCAGCATCCGGGCAAGTTCGTCCACACCTTCGTCGCGTGTGAGCTGTGTGACCGACGTGCGCGTATGTTTGCCGTCGGTGCGCTTGGCAACCCGCAGATGCTGATGTCCCTGGGCAGCAACCTGCGGAAGGTGGGTTACGCACACTACCTGGCCATGCTCTGCGAGTTCGCGCAGTTCGCGACCGACGATTTCGGCGACGGCGCCGCCGATACCGGAATCGACCTCGTCGAATACCATGCAGCCGCTGACGCTCTGCGCGCAGGAGACCTGCACCGCCAGCGACAGTCGTGACAATTCGCCGCCTGAAGCGACTTTCGCGATCGCGCGTGGCGGCTGTCCGGGGTTGGTGCTGACGCGAAATACGATTTGATCCAGGCCGTGCGCGGCCGGCTCCTTGCTATCCGCCGGCAGGACGTCGATCAGAAAGCGGCCGCCGTTCATCCCCAGTTCCTGCATACGGCCGGAGATTTCCTTGGCCAGTGCGCGTGCCGCGGTCGTGCGGCAGGCGGTCAGCTGCTTCGCAAGCTCGTGGTAGCTGGCAGTGGCGTTGGCGAGTTGCGTGCGGATGGTGGTGAGATCGGCCGAAGCCGTTTCGATGCCGCGAAGCTGCGATGAGAGTTCACTCTGCTTGTCTGCGAGTGCATCGGGTGCAATGCGATGCTTGCGTGCCAGCTCTTCCATCGCCGACAGGCGTTGCTCGATAGCGCCGCCGCGCGCCGGATCGGATTCGAGACCGTCGAGATAGCGCTGCAGCGTACGGCTCGCTTCCTTCACACGGATGTTCGCCTCATCCAGCAGGGCGTGCAGTGGCGCGAGCTGGGGATCCATCGTGCCTGCCTGCTGCAGCGCGCTCATCGCTTTCGCCAGCGACGCATGGGCGTTCGGCGAATCCGAGTCGTAAAGACTCTCGAACGCGGACAGCACCGCTTCGCTCAGGCGGCCCCGATTGACCAGGCGGTTACGCTCGTCGCGCAACTCGGCGGCTTCGCCGGGTTTGATCTGCAGCGTCTCGATCTCGGCAAGCTGATGACGAAGCAGTTCCAGCCGCGCAGCGCTTTCATTGGCTGCGCTGTCGAGTTGGATGCTGCGATTGAGCAGCGCGAGCCAGACGCTGTGCGCGGTGCGTACCTGCACCATCAGTGATTCGTGTCGCCCGAAACTGTCGACGAGGCTGCGCTGGGTTGCGGATCTTACCAGCGACTGGAATTCGTGCTGTCCGTGGATATCGAACAACAGTTCGGTGACCTGGCGCAGCAACTGCAGCGGTATCGCCTGGCCATTGAGCCAGGCCCGGCTGCGACCATCGGCGCCGACGACACGGCGGATCATCAATTCGCCATCATCGGTGATCGACTGCTCATCCAGCAGGTGCCGCAGCGCGCCGCCGGTCTTCGAGATATCGACCGTGGCCGTGACGTCCGCGCGTTCGGCGCCGGCTCGTACCAGTTCCGCGCCGGCCTTGCCGCCGCAGAGCAGTTCCAGCGCATCGATCAGGATCGACTTGCCTGCGCCGGTCTCGCCGGTGAGTACGGTCAGCCCCGGTCGAAGTTCCAGTTCGACGGCCTCGATGATCGCGAAATCCCGGATTTGAAGATGACGTAGCACGTCTGGTTCATCGCTCGTGGGTGAGTCCGCCGAGACCCCAATGCAACTTGGAGCGCAGCAGACGGAAGTAGTCGTAACCCGGTGGATGCAGCAGGGTGACACTCTTGCCGGCGGGCAGTATCTCAAGCTGACCCCCGGGCTTGAGTTCGCCCAGCACGCTGGCATCGCAGGTGACCTGGGCGGTCGCTGCGGTCTGACTCAGCAGCCGGATCTCGATGCGCGAATCGCCGGGTATCACGATGGGCCGGTCGGACAGCGTATGAGGGCAGATGGGCGCCACCACCAGCACGTTGACGCGCGGATTGACGATCGGTCCGCCGCAGGAGAGGGCGTAGGCGGTCGATCCGGTGCTCGTGGCGACTACCAGCCCATCGCCGGCGTGCGAATTGACGTACTGGCCATCGATGCGGGTCTCGAAGTTCAACATCCGGCCGGTCTCGAGCCGGTTGAAGACGATGTCATTCAGTGCGAAGCGCTCGGCCACCAAACCGTCCGGCGAGCGAAGGCGCGCCTGCAGCAGCACGCGGGCGTCTGCGACACAATCGCCAGCGAAAACAGCGTCGATCGAGCGTTCCATATCCTGCGGCAGCACATCGGTCAGGAATCCGAGCCGTCCGCGGTTGATCCCCAGCAGCGGAATATCGTGTTCGGCCACGAGTCCCGCGGCGTACAGCAGTGTTCCGTCGCCGCCGATGGCAATGACGATATCGGCGCGTTCGATCAGTTGCGACGCCGGCAGGATCGTGATGCCTGCCGGAGCGCTGGCGGCGGTCGAATCATCCAGGCCGACGATCGACACCTGCCGCGATTGCAGCAGGGGCAATAGCGCCAGGACGCACTCGGCGACGCGCGCATCCTGAAATCTGCCCACCAGTGCGCATGTTCTTATCGGCTTCTGCATGAATGACTTGCGACCCTTTGTCGGGCGCTGTTGTAGCATGGAGGGCGCAGTACGGCCAACGAGCCTGACTTTCCAATATTAAGAGAAATGATCCCAAATTGAGGAATCAGTCCGGCTGGCGGACTATCCTAGACAGAGCTTGGAGGGGCCGGACGAGCTCCCATACACGACGATGGCGCAGGACAACCGGGATGATGCTCTGAACGACCGCGCGCAGCGGCTGCTGCGCGTGCTGGTCCAGAATTACATCCGCGACGGGCAGCCGGTGGGTTCGCGTACCTTGTCACGGGATTCCGGCCTGACCTTGAGTTCGGCAACCGTCCGGAATGTGATGTCCGATCTGGAAGAACTCGGTTTCGTCACCTCACCGCACACCTCGGCCGGGCGTGTACCGACAGACAAAGCTTATCGGTTCTTCGTCGACTCCCTGTTGCGTACACAGCTTCCCAGGGATGATGCCAGTCTCGAAGAAATCCGCCGCCAGCTGGATCTGTCGGGCGATAGCTCGAAGGCGCTGGTGGCGGCGGCTTCGCAGCTGTTGAGCAGCATCACCCATCTGGCGGGCGTCGTCACGATGCCGCTGGCTCAGTCAGCAGTGCTGACGCAGATCGAATTCCTGTCGTTGTCGGAAAACCGCGTGCTGGTGGTGCTGGTGCTCGACGACCGGGAAGTACAGAACCGCATCGTGCATCTGGAGCGGCACTACTCCTCGGAAGAGCTGCGTCGGGCCGCTAATTTTCTGAATGAACACTGCGTGGGTCGGCCCCCGGCGCAGATTCACCAGGATCTCGTAGGCCAGTTGAAAGAGACGCACGAGAATCTGAACCAGGTGATGCGCGATGCGATCGCGATGTCGCAGCGGCTGTTCGAGCAGAGTGCCGGTGGCGACGAGAACATCGAGTACGTCATCCACGGCGAAACCAATTTGATGGGCTTCAGCAGCGGCGTGTCCGATGTGGACAAGCTCAAGCGGCTGTTCGAGGCCTTCAACGAAAAACGCGACATCCTCCATCTGCTCGATCAGAGTCTGCGGGCGGAGGGTGTGCAGATCTTCATCGGCCAGGAGTCGGGCTACCGGATTCTGAACGACTATAGCGTCGTTACCGCGCCGTACAGTTCCGCCCAGGGGGTGGTCGGCGTGCTGGGCGTCATCGGTCCTACACGCATGGCGTACGAGCGGGTCATACCGATCGTCGACCTGACTGCAAAAGTTCTGGGCTCGGCCTTGAAATCCAGGCGTTGAGCGCCATCTATCCAGGAGCGGCGTAAGCGCTGCTGTGGATTTGCTTTATTTTATATTTCTAATCTATTGAAGAGGAAGGAAGTTTTCAGTGAGCGAAGCCTCTCAACAGAAAGCGCAGTCCGCCGGTCCGACGTCGGACGATGTGGCGGCGAACGGTACGCAGGCGGCTGCGGGTGGCGACCTGGAGACACTGCGGCAGGCGCTGGCCGCCGCCGAAGAGCAGGCGCGCAACCAGCGCGATCTCTATATGCGTGCCATGGCTGAAATGGACAACGTCCGCAAGCGCAACGAGCGCGAAAAAGACAATGCCCGTCTCTTCGCCATCGAGAATTTCGTTGCCGAGCTGCTGCCGGTGCGCGACAGCCTGGAACAGGCCGTGCGCCAGGGCGCGCAGGGCGATGTGAAAACGCTGCTTGCCGGGCAGGATGCGACGCTGAAGCTGCTGGACCGCGCTTTCGAGAAGAATTCGGTTCGCACGCTGGACAAGGCGGGCGTCAAATTCGATCCGGCGGAGCATGAGGCCGTGCTGATGCAGCCCACGGCAGATGCAGAGCCGGGCAGTGTGCTGCAGGTGGTACAGACGGGTTACCAGTTGAACGGGCGGCTGGTGCGCCCGGCGCGCGTCATCGTCGCCAAGGCGATCGACGGCTGAACGACGGTTCGACTGGCGGGCAGGCGGTTGAAGTTACAGTCGCCGGCCCCAGTTTTGGGACATTAGGACACGATTTAACGGGTGGAGCGAACTATGGGTAAGGTAATCGGCATCGATCTGGGCACGACCAATTCGTGCGTCGCGATCATGGAAGGCGGCAAGCCGCGTGTGATCGAAAACAGCGAGGGCGATCGCACGACGCCGTCGATTGTCGCCTTTACCAAGGACGATGAGGTCCTGGTCGGTCAGTCGGCCAAGCGCCAGGCCGTCACCAATCCGCAGAACACCACCTTTGCCGTCAAGCGGCTGATCGGACGCAAGTTCGAAGACGAGGTGGTGCAGAAGGACATCAGCATGGTGCCCTACAAGATCGTCAAGGCCGACAATGGCGATGCCTGGGTGGACATCCGAGGCAAGAAGATGGCGCCGCCGGAGATTTCGGCGCGTGTGCTGATGAAGATGAAGAAGACCGCCGAGGATTACCTGGGCGAGCCGGTCACCGAAGCCGTGGTCACGGTGCCCGCCTACTTCAACGAGTCCCAGCGTCAGGCCACCAAGGACGCGGGCCGCATCGCGGGCCTCAACGTCCAGCGCATCATCAACGAGCCGACCGCCGCGGCGCTGGCCTACGGCCTGGACAAGCAGGGTGCCGACCGCAAGATCGCGGTCTATGACCTGGGTGGCGGCACGTTCGACGTGTCGATCATCGAAATTGCCGAGGTCGATGGCGAGCGCCAGTTCGAGGTGCTCTCGACCAACGGCGATACGTTCCTCGGCGGTGAGGACTTCGATCTGCGTGTAATCAACTTTCTGGCGGACGAATTCCAGAAGGAGTCCGGGGTCGATGTGCGCCGTGATCCGCTGGCAATGCAGCGCCTGAAGGAAGCGGGTGAGAAGGCCAAGATCGAGCTGTCGTCCAGTCAGCAGACCGACGTCAACCTGCCCTATATCACTGCCGATGCCGCAGGTCCGAAGCATCTCAACGTCAAGCTGACCCGGGCCAAGCTCGAGTCGCTGGTCGATGACCTGGTGCAGCGGACGATCGGCCCGTGTCGTACGGCGCTGAAGGATGCCGGGCTGGAAACCTCGGAAGTGTCCGAAGTGATTCTGGTCGGCGGTCAGACCCGCATGCCGCTGGTACAGAAGTACGTCAAGGATTTCTTCGGCAAGGAGCCGCGTAAAGACGTCAATCCGGACGAGGCGGTCGCGGTCGGTGCGGCAGTCCAGGGCGGTGTGCTGGCCGGTGAGGTCAAGGACGTGCTGCTGCTGGACGTGACGCCGCTGTCGCTGGGTATCGAGACCCTCGGCGGTGTGATGACCAAGCTGATCGAGAAGAACACCACGATTCCGACGAAGGCGAGCAACACGTTTTCGACGGCGGATGACAGCCAGACGGCCGTCACCATTCACGTTCTGCAGGGTGAGCGTGACCGCGCGGCAGACAACAAGTCGCTCGGCAAGTTCGATCTGTCGGACATACCACCGGCACCGCGCGGTACGCCCCAGATCGAAGTGGCGTTCGACATCGATGCCAATGGCATCCTGAATGTGTCGGCAAAGGACAAGGCTACCGGCAAGGAGCAGAAGATCGTGATCCGTGCCTCCAGCGGACTGGGAGAGGACGAGATCAAGCGCATGGTCAAGGAAGCCGAAGCTCATGCGGCCGAGGATCGTCAGTTCCGCGAACTGGTCGAAGTCCGTAACCATGCTGACGCCAGGATTCACGAAGTCGAGAAAGCGCTGAAGGACCTGGGTGACAAGGTCACAGGTGATGAGCGTGCGCAGGCCGAGTCGGCGCTGAACGATCTGAAGGCAGTCCTCAAGTCGGACGAGAAGGACAAGATCGAGAAGAAGACCGAGGCACTGACGCAAGCTTTTGCCAGTATTGCTCAGCGTGCCTATGGTGCTGCCGGACAGCCCGAGGGAGCGCAGGGAGCCGCGGGTGGTCCGGGTGCCGCGGATGCGGGTCCGGGTGCATCGTCGTCCGGCGCTGCCGGTTCGCAGAAGAGTGATGAGAACGTGGTGGATGCGGAGTTCGAGGAAGTACGCGACAAGGGTCGCCGCGCTTCCTGACGAAGCGTCCAGACAGGGCCGCGCGCCATCGAGGGCGCGGTTTGAAGAAGCGAGGCCGCCTGAAGGACCGTTATTGACGGGGCCAGGTGGCCGTCGCCTTTTTTGCTAAGACAGGCAGGCATGGCGAAGCGCGATTATTACAAGGTTCTCGAACTGGCCCGGACTTCGACCGAAGCGGAGATCAAGAAAGCCTATCGGCGGCTGGCGATGAAGTTTCACCCGGATCGCAATCCGGGCGACCAGGACGCTGAGGAGAAATTCAAAGAGGCTAAAGAGGCCTACGAAATTCTGTCGGATGGGAAAAAGCGCGCGATCTACGATCAGCATGGTCATGCCGGCATCGACGCCAGCCGCAATGCGGGCGCGGGCGGCGGCGGCTTTCAGGGTGCCGAGGCCTTTAGCGATATTTTTGGCGATGTCTTCGGCGACATCTTCGGCAACGCTCGCCGCGGCGGCGCATCGCAGGTCTTTCGAGGCGCCGATCTTCGCTATGAAGCGGAACTGGACCTGTCTGAGGCCGTATTCGGCCATCAGCTCGAGATCGACGTCAAGAAGCTGACCGAATGCGAGATCTGCGGTGGCTCGGGAGCTGCCAAGGGCAGCAGTCCTGTCACCTGCGATACCTGCGGCGGCAACGGCCAGGTTCGAGTCTCGCAGGGATTCTTCACGCTGCAGCAGACCTGTCCACATTGTCGCGGCACCGGCCGCATCGTGCGCAATCCCTGCGACGCCTGCCTGGGTCAGGGCCGGATCCGTCGTAACAAGAAGCTGTCGGTGAAGATTCCGCCTGGCGTCGACAATGGCGACCGGGTTCGCCTGAGCGGCGAGGGCGAAGCGGGCCGCAATGGCGGCCCGCCGGGCGACCTCTACGTCGAAGTGCACGTGCGCGAACACGCGATCTTCGAGCGCGACGGTGTGCATTTGAGCTGCGAGGTGCCGATCTCGTTTGCGACTGCGGTGCTGGGCGGTAAGGTCGAAGTGCCAACGCTCGATGGCCAGGTGGTACTGACCATTCCGCCCGAGACCCAGTCGGGTCGCGTGTTTCGGTTGCGTGAGAAGGGCGTGAAGTCGGTGCGCGGTTCGAGCCGCGGCGATCTGTTCTGCCGCTGCGTGGTGGAGACGCCCGTGCATCTGTCGGCCGAACAGCGCGCCGCGCTCAAGGAATGGGACGAATCGCTCGGCCATGACAGCAACAAACATGCGCCGCGGCAAAAGAACTTTCTCGATGGCGTGAAGCGCTTTTTCTCCCGGGATGCGTTGTGACGGCCGGCGGCTCGAGCCCGGTGCGCACCGTGATCATCGGTGCCGCCGGCAGGATGGGCGGCCAGCTGTTGCGATGTATGCCGGAGTTCCCGCCACTGGTGCTGCAGGGCGCCGTGGTCGAGGCGGGTCATCCCGCGCTCGGTAAGGATGCGGCCGCGCTGGCGGGTGCCGAGCCCGCGGGCGTAGTCGTGACAGCGGCGCTGCTCCCGCTGCTGGCCTCGGCGAACCTCGTCATTGATTTCTCGAATCCAGCCGTCGCCGCCGAGCATGTAACGGCCTGCGCACAGGCCCAGGTGCCGTTGCTGATGGGTACGACTGGCCTGCCGGATGGTTTCGACGCGCATCTGAAAGACGCTTCCCGGCACATCCCGATCATGGCCGTGGCCAACACCAGCCTGGGTGTGAACCTGTTGCTGCAACTGGTTCGGCAGGCGGCCCGTCAATTGCCGCCGGGCTACGACATCGAGATCGTCGAGACGCATCATCGGGGCAAGCGCGATGCTCCCTCGGGAACCGCGCTGGCTCTGGGCAGGGCTGCCGCGGAGGGTCGCGGCGTCGATTTCGAGCAACGAGCGGTCTATGACCGACATGGCATCACGAATCCTCGCGATCCGCAGACGATTGCGCTGGTCAGCATGCGCGGTGGCGACGTCGTCGGTGAGCACGAAGTGCGCTTCCTCGGCAACGGCGAGCGGCTGCTTTTGAGCCACTCCGCGACAGATAGGGTGGTATTCGCGCGCGGTGCGCTCACTGCAGGGCGGTGGCTTGCGGCAAAGACGCCCGGGCGCTATGAGATGAGTGATTTCTTTGATGATAATTCATAGGCTTACATAAATTTGTTCATGTATAATTTCTATGTATCTCGCTACTGTCCGAATTCGTTGAGTGAGTCAATATCAATCCCTCGACGGGCGGAAATTTGCATGGACATGCGCGGTGGGCGTCTTTAGACTTTTGCCCGTAATCCGATTGTCGGGTTAGTCCGCACAAGGCGGGAGGATGTTCCAAAAGAACTCCTCCCGCTTTGTGCATGTGCGCCCTGAAAAGCGCGCCCGACGCAGATGTGGCGCCTGTCGACAGGCGCTTAGCGGCTCGTAAGGAGAGGGATGACGTGACTGCACCGGCGGTGCTGGCTTTGGGGGATGGTTCGATCTTCAAAGGCCATTCCATTGGGGCCTCGGGCAATACCACCGGCGAAGTCGTTTTCAATACCGCCCTTACCGGTTACCAGGAGATCCTTACCGATCCCTCGTACGCACGACAGATCGTCACGCTGACCTATCCCCACATCGGTAACTACGGTGTGACGCCCGAAGACATGGAGGCGTCGCAGATCTACGCGTCTGGTCTGGTGGTCCGCGATCTGTCGATGGTCACCAGCAGCTGGCGCGCGGCCGAAAGCCTTGGCGACTTCCTGCAGCGAGGCAAGATCGTCGCGATCGCCGGCATCGATACCCGTCGACTCACTCGCCTGCTGCGCGAGAAGGGCGCGCAGTCCGGCTGCATCATGACCGGCGAGCGCATCGACGAGGCGGTCGCCGTGCGCGCCGCACGCGCATTTCCCGGTCTGAAGGGGATGGACCTTGCCAAGGTCGTCACGACGCGTGATGCCTATCAGTGGAACGACGGCACGGTGGGCCGGGAGTCGGTCAACCTGCTCAGGGCGCAGCAGCGTCTGCACGTCGTGGCCTATGACTATGGCATCAAGCGCAACATTCTGCGGTTGCTGGCCGATCAGGGCTGCCGGATCACCGTGGTACCCGCACAGACTCCCGCAAAGGACGTACTGTCGATCGCCCCGGACGGCATCTTCCTGTCCAACGGTCCCGGCGACCCGGAGCCGTGCGACTACGCTATCGACGCCATCCGTGATCTGCTCCCGACCGGCATACCGGTGTTCGGTATCTGCCTGGGACACCAGCTGCTTGGGTTAGCAAGCGGCGCGAAAACACTGAAGATGAAATTTGGCCATCACGGTGCCAATCATCCGGTGCAGGAACTCACCAGCGGCAAGGTGTTGATCACCAGTCAGAATCACGGCTTTTCGGTGGACGAGTCGACGCTGGGCGACAAGCTGATCCCGACGCATCGATCTCTGTTCGACGGCAGTCTGCAGGGCATTGCCCGCATGGACTGTCCTGCGTTCAGCTTCCAGGGACATCCCGAGGCAAGTCCGGGTCCCCACGAACTGCGGCCGCTGTTCGAACATTTCATTCAGCTCATGGTGCGGCGGCTGCAGAATCAGTTGAAGACGTTGCGCGCCAACGCCCGCAAGCAGGGTGCTGAAGGGTAATCACGCGCAATGCCTAAACGTACCGATCTGCAGAGCATACTCATCATCGGCGCCGGCCCTATCATCATCGGGCAGGCGTGCGAGTTCGACTATTCCGGCGCGCAGGCCTGCAAGGCGCTGCGCGAAGAGGGATACCGGGTCATTCTGGTGAACTCCAATCCCGCGACCATCATGACCGACCCCGAAACGGCCGATGCGATCTACATCGAGCCGATCAACTGGCAGACGGTGGCGAGCATCATCGAGCGCGAACGCCCGGATGCGCTGCTACCGACGATGGGCGGTCAGACCGCATTGAATACGGCGCTCGACCTGGTGCGTGAAGGCGTATTGCGCCAATACAACGTCGAGATGATCGCGGCCTCGCGCGAGGCGATCGACATGGCGGAGGACCGCGAACGCTTCCGCAACGCCATGCGCGAGATCGGCCTCGAGACGCCGCGATCGCAGATTGCCCGGAGCCTGGAAGAGGCGCTGGCCGTCCAGAGCAGTATCGGCTACCCGATCGTGATACGTCCGTCCTTTACGATGGGTGGCAGCGGCGGCGGTATCGCCTACAACCGCGAAGAGTTCGAGACCATCATCGCGCGCGGGCTGGACGCTTCGCCGACGCGCGAGTTGCTGCTCGAGGAAGCAGTGCTCGGCTGGAAGGAATTCGAGATGGAGGTTGTCCGCGATCGCAAGGACAACTGCATCATCGTCTGCTCGATCGAGAACCTCGATCCGATGGGCGTGCACACCGGCGATTCGATCACCGTGGCGCCCGCGCAAACGCTGACCGACAAGGAATATCAGCGCATGCGCGATGCCTCGATCGCGGTGCTGCGCAAGATCGGGGTGGAGTGTGGTGGCTCGAACGTGCAGTTTGCCGTCGATCCTGCCACGGGCCGCATGCTGGTGATCGAGATGAATCCGCGCGTGTCGCGGTCGTCTGCGCTGGCGTCGAAGGCGACCGGGTTTCCGATCGCCAAGATCGCCGCCAAGCTTGCCGTCGGATACACGCTGGACGAGCTGCGCAACGAGATCACGGGCGGTGCTACGCCGGCATCGTTCGAGCCGAGCATCGACTATGTCGTGACCAAGATTCCGCGTTTCACGTTCGAGAAGTTTCCGGCGGCGAACACGCGTTTGACCACGCAGATGAAGTCGGTCGGCGAAGTCATGGCGATCGGCCGGACGTTCCAGGAATCGCTTCACAAGGCGCTGCGCGGTCTCGAAACCGGGCTGGACGGGCTCGATCCCAAGGTTACGTTGCCGCTGACCGAAGAGAGTGAGCGGCAGCTCATCTATGAACTGCAGAGTCCGGGACCGGATCGTCTGCTGTTCGTCGCCGACGCCTTTCGTGCGGGCTGGTCGATGGAGCGGGTGCACGAGCTGACCGCCATCGATCCATGGTTCCTGGTGCAGATCGAGGATCTCATTGCCGAGGAGGCACGCACGCGCAAGGAAGGCGAAAGTGCGTTGGGTGTCGATCGCCTGCGCGCGCTCAAGCGCAAGGGCTTTTCCGATCGGCGCCTGGCAACTCTCATCCGCAGCACCGAGAACGTCGTGCGGGCCAAGCGGCGCGAGTTCGGTATCGCGCCGGTCTACAAGCGCGTGGACACGTGTGCCGCCGAATTCTCGACGTCGACCGCGTACATGTATTCGACCTACGAAGAAGAGTGCGAGGCTGAGCCCAGCAAGCGTCGAAAGATCATGATCCTGGGCGGCGGTCCGAATCGTATCGGACAGGGTATCGAGTTCGATTACTGCTGCGTGCACGCAGCGCTGGCGCTGCGCGAGGATGGTTTCGAGACCATCATGGTCAACTGTAATCCCGAGACCGTCTCGACCGACTACGACACCTCTGACCGTCTCTACTTCGAGCCGCTGACGCTCGAGGATGTTCTGGAGGTCATCGCCAAGGAGCGCCCCGAGGGCGTCATCGTGCAGTTCGGCGGCCAGACACCGTTGAAGCTGTCGCGTGCACTCGAAGCGGCGGGCGCGCCGATCATCGGCACGACGCCGGATTCGATCGACGTTGCGGAAGACCGTGAACGCTTTCAGCAACTGGTCCGCAAACTCGCTCTGCAGCAGCCCGCCAACGCCACTGCACGCAAGGAAGAGCAGGCAGTGGAGCTGGCCAGGGAAGTTGGCTATCCGCTGGTGGTGCGGCCCTCGTATGTGCTGGGCGGACGGGCAATGGAGATCGTCTTCAACGAAGATGATCTGCGCAACTACATGACGCACGCGGTGCAGGTATCCAACGATGCGCCGGTGCTCCTCGACCATTTCCTCGATGTCGCGACCGAGGTCGATGTCGATGCCGTGTGCGACGGCGAGGACGTTCTGATCGGCGGCATCATGGAGCACATCGAGCAGGCTGGCGTGCACTCGGGCGACTCGGGGTGCTCGTTGCCGCCCAACAGCCTGTCGCCGGCGCTGCAGGATGAAATGCGCTCGCAGACGCGCAAGCTGGCCCTGGGACTTAATGTCGTCGGCCTGATGAACATTCAGTTCGCGATCCAGAACGGCGCCGTGTTCATCCTCGAGGTCAATCCCCGCGCGTCGCGCACGGTGCCGTTCGTGTCCAAGGCGACCGGTCTGCCGATCGCCAAGATCGCTGCCCGTGTGATGGCCGGACGCAAGCTGCGCGAGATGGGGATGCTGGAGGAGCGGGTGCCGCGCTACTATTCGGTCAAGGAAGCGGTGTTCCCGTTCAATAAATTCCCGGAAGCCGATCCGATCCTCGGTCCCGAAATGAAATCCACCGGCGAGGTCATGGGAACCGGCCGCACGTTCGGCGAAGCCTACGCAAAATCACAGGCCGGATCCGGCGTGGTGTTGCCGCGCTACGGTACGGCGTTGATCAGCGTGCGCGATCGCGACAAGCAGGGCGTGGCCCAATTGGCCCGCCGTCTGCTGGCGCACAATTTCACGCTGGTTGCGACCAGCGGCACCGCAGCCGCATTGAAAGCCGCCGGCATCGAGTGCCGCACCGCCAACAAGGTTCGCGAGGGCAGGCCTCATATCGTCGACATGATCAAGAACGACGAGATCGATCTGATCATCAACACGACCGAGGGCAAGCAGGCCACGCTCGAATCGAATTCGATCCGTCGTGAGGCCGTACACCGCCGCGTCACCTACTACACGACGCTGGCTGCGGCGCTCGCGACCTGCGAAGCTCTCGATCATCTGAACGAGGTGGGGGTCAATCGCTTGCAGGATCTGCATAAGGAAGTCGGCGTTGCCGGCGATGTGGCAGTGGAGCCGGGGCGGCGCGAGGCGTCATGAAACGCTCACCGATGACTCTTCGAGGTGCCGAATTGCTGCGCACGGAACTCAAGCGCCTCAAGTCCGAGGATCGCCCACGGGTCATCAAGGCGATCGCGGAGGCTCGCAGTCACGGCGATCTGTCCGAGAATGCCGAATACCATGCTGCCCGCGAGCAGCAGGGATTCATCGAAGGTCGCATCATGGAGATCGAATCGCGCCTGGGCGCGGCCGAGATCATCGATGTCGTAAGTCTTCCGATGACCGGGCGCGTCGTCTTCGGCGCCACAGTCGGTCTCGAAGACCAGGATGCAGGCACGGCGGTTACCTATCAGATAGTCGGCGAGGACGAGGCTGACATTCGCAGCGGGCGTATCTCGGTGACATCGCCCATCGCGCGGGCGTTGATCGGCAAGGTGGAAGGCGACGTCGTAGACGTGCTGGCTCCGGGGAAGACCACCTCGTACGAAATCGTCTCGGTCAAATACCTCTGATCCGCCCTGCCTGCGTCAGCCGGGCAGGGGTATCCGGGATAGTTTCTCGTTGGGCTTGAAGAGCACGGCGACGTGACCGATGCGGGTCACCAGCACGCAGTCCGTCGCGGCCACGATCTCCTGCAGCAGGCTATCCCGGGACTCGCGATCCGCCGCCTGTACGCGAAGCTTGATCAACTCGTGATCATGCAGCGCCCGACGGGTTTCGGCGAGCAGGCCAGGCGTGAGAGCTTTCTGACCGATCTGGACCACCGGCTTCAGGGCATGTGCGCGCCCACGCAGAAACTTGAGCTGTTTTTCGTTTAGGATCATGGGCCCATGATAGGGGATCGCGGAGCTGGAGTTTTTACAAACCACCCCGTCCGTCACGCACCGGGCGCCAGCACCTTGAAACCGGCCGCCGCCGCCCCGATGCACGCCGTGATCTGGCACACAAATGCGTCGGGCGGTACGGCAGGAGCGCCCGGGAATTGATCCGATCTCGCAGTTCTGAAATGTACTCGCTGGCCTCCGGCACTAGGATGGTGTAGCGTCCCTGTCAAGAGTCCGCCTTAGTTAAGGTTAAAGCCGCCTGGCATCCGCGCAGGGGGCCAAATGGCTTAGGTGAAATGAAGTTGAACGATCTGACGAAAAACATCCTTCTCTGGGTAGTCATCGTGCTGGTAATGCTGGCGGTATTCAGTCGCTACGTGCCGAACGGCGATCAGGCCACGACGCTGCCTTACTCCGAGTTCTACAACGATGTGAAGGCCGGCCGGGTCGACAGCGTCGTGCTGCAGGGCGAGACGATCCACGGGGCGCTGAAGGATCGCACCAAGTTCGAGACCTACAACCCCGAGACCAACTACACCGCGCTCATCGGCGAGCTGATGAAGGCCAACGTCAAGGTCGAAGGCCAGCCGCCGAAACAGCCGAATTTCCTGGCACAGTTGCTGTTGCAGCTCGCGCCGGCATTGTTGCTGATGATCGTGTTCGTCTACCTGTTGCGCCAGATGCAGGGGGCTGCAGGTGGCCGCGGGGCCATGTCTTTTGGCAAGAGCCGCGCCCGACTGTTGGGTGAGGATCAGGTCAATGTGACCTTCGCTGACGTCGCGGGCGTCGACGAGGCGAAGCAGGAAGTAGGCGAGATCGTCGATTTCCTCAAGGACCCGGGCAAGTTCCAGAAGCTCGGCGGCAAGATTCCCAAGGGCGTGCTGATGGTTGGCTCGCCCGGCACCGGCAAGACCTTGCTGGCGCGCGCCATCGCCGGCGAAGCAAAGGTCCCGTTCTTCACGATCTCGGGCTCCGACTTCGTCGAGATGTTCGTGGGCGTCGGCGCTTCGCGCGTGCGCGATATGTTCGAGCAGGCCAAGAAGCATGCGCCGTGCATCATCTTCATCGACGAAATCGACGCGGTAGGCCGTCATCGCGGTGCCGGCCTCGGCGGTGGTCACGATGAGCGTGAGCAGACACTCAATCAGCTGCTGGTCGAAATGGACGGTTTCGAGGGCAACGAAGGCATCATCGTCATCGCGGCCACCAATCGACCCGATGTGCTCGATCCTGCGCTGCTGCGCCCGGGTCGATTCGATCGACAGGTGGTAGTGCCGCTGCCCGACGTGCGGGGCCGCGAGCAGATCCTACGGGTGCACATGCGTCGTGTTCCGCTGGGGGACGACGTCAAGCCAGCGCTCATCGCGCGCGGTACTCCCGGTTTCTCCGGCGCCGATCTGGCCAACCTGGTCAACGAGGCCGCGCTGTTTGCAGCGCGTGCCAATCAGCGCCTGGTGACGATGGACCAGTTCGAGCGCGCCAAGGACAAGATCATGATGGGCGCCGAGCGGCGTTCGATGGTCATGACGGACGCCGAAAAGCGAATGACCGCCTATCACGAGGCCGGTCACGCGATCGTCGGTATCTCGGTGCCCGAGCACGATCCGGTTTACAAGGTGACCATCATTCCGCGCGGCCGCGCGCTGGGTGTCACGCAGTTCCTGCCGGAGCAGGACCGCTACTCGATGAGCAAACGCAGACTCGAGAGTTCGATCGCGACGCTGTTTGGCGGCCGTATCGCCGAGGAGATCATCTTCGGTGCGGACTCGGTCACCACCGGTGCCTCGAACGATATCGAACGTGCTACCGAGCTGGCGCGGAACATGGTTACCAAATGGGGTCTGTCTGACCGTCTGGGACCGCTGACCTATTCGGACGATCAGGGCGAAGTGTTCCTCGGCCGCAGCGTCACCCAGCACAAGCAGGTGTCCGACGAGACCGCGCACGCCATCGATGAAGAAGTGCGCCGCCTGATCGAGAGCAACTACAAGCGTGCCCGCGACATCCTCGATACCAATATCGACAAATTGCACTCGATGGCGGAGGCTCTCATCAAGTATGAGACGCTGGCTGACGATCAGTTGAAGGACATCATGGCCGGTCGCGCACCGCGCCCGCCGGATGGCTGGGATGACAGCACGCCCAGCGCGGGCGGTGGCAAGCCGGCACCGACGTCCGCGTCGGGCGGCGGTGTCGAAGGGCCGGTCGTGCGCCCCGCGGCCAACCAGCATTGACTCATCTCGGGGCCCGGTAATGGGCCCCGAGCACCTTCCAGCCTTCCCTAAATAGCTGCGGGATATCGCCGTGCACCTGATGTGCGCCGGCCGCGTGCTCGACCTCACTCGTCCGGTCGTCATGGGCGTGCTCAATGTCACTCCGGATTCCTTCTCGGACGGCGGCCGCTTCCTGGCGATCGACGATGCGGTGGGGCGAGCACAGCAGATGGCAGACGAAGGCGCGGCGATCATCGATATCGGCGGCGAATCGACACGGCCGGGTGCGAGCCCGCTTCAGAGCGACGAAGAATTGCGACGGGTGCTGCCGGTGCTGGAGCGGCTCAGCGGCCGCGTACCGGCGCTGCTGTGCGTCGATACCTCCAACCCCGAACTGATGCGGCTTGCGTCGACGGCCGGTGCGCATCTGATCAACGATGTCCGTGCTGTCCGGCGTGCGGGAGCACTCGAGGCGCTCGCCGCCACGGGGATGGGTATCTGCCTGATGCACATGCGCGGCGAGCCGCCCGATATGCAGCACGATCCTCGCTATGACGACGTGGCTGGCGAGGTGACCGCGTATCTGGCTGCGCGGGTGGCCGCCTGCGAGGCTGCCGGGATCGCCCGTGAGCGGCTATGCGTCGATCCCGGGTTCGGCTTCGGCAAGCTGCAAGCGCATAATCTCGCCCTGCTGCGCGGACTGACGCAGATCGGACGCCTGAATCTGCCGATCGCGGTCGGGTTGTCGCGTAAATCGTGGATATCCGCACTGACCGGCCGCGCCGCACCGCCGGCCGGGCGGGTATCGGGCGGCCTGGCGCTGGCGGTGATCGCAGTGCTCAATGGAGCACGGGTCGTTCGCACGCATGACGTGGCGGCCACGGTGGATGCAATACGCGTCGCCGGGATCTACACGGGCTGACAGGCACTGACAGGAACCAGGGAGCATCGCTTTGGGTAGAACGTACTTCGGAACAGATGGCATTCGCGGCCGGGTCGGCACCGACCCGATGACGGTTGATTTCGCCCTGCGGCTCGCGAGCGCGGCGGCGCAGGTACTGCTCGCCGACGGCGGAGCCGTTCTCATCGGCAAAGACACCCGGGTCTCCGGTTACATGTTCGAATCGGCACTGGAAGCAGGCTTCGTCGCGGCCGGCGCCGAGGTGCTGATGACCGGGCCGCTGCCGACCCCGGCGGTGGCCTACATGACGCGGCAGATGCGTTGCCGGCTCGGCGTCGTGATCAGTGCTTCTCACAATCCTTACGAAGACAACGGCATCAAGTTCTTCGATGCAGAAGGCGGCAAGCTGTCGGACGAGATCGAGGAGCGCATCGAAGCACAGCTCAACAGCGTTCCGCTGACGAGATCCTCACGCGAGATAGGCCGTGCCCGTCGCCTCGACAGTGCGTTGTTCCACTATCAGTCGCTGTGCGATCGCGTCATGGATACGACCCGGCTGTCCGGCCTCAAGGTCGTGGTCGACTGCGCCAACGGCGCAGCCTACAAGATCGCGCCGCGCATTCTGGCAGATATGGATGCGGACATCGTTCCGATCGGCTGTTCGCCGAACGGAAGGAACATCAACGATGGCTGCGGATCGACCGCGCCGGAACTGCTGCAGCTGACCGTGCCCGGTGTGCACGCCGATGTCGGCATCGCGCTGGACGGCGATGGCGATCGGGTGATGATGGTCGATCACCTGGGCCGACTCGTCGACGGCGATCAGCTGCTGTACGTAATCGCGAAGGCCGCCCGGGACGAACAGCGTCTGCGAGGTCCGGTGGTCGGCACAGTCATGAGTAACCTGGGGCTCGAACTGGCGTTTCGACAGCTCGGCATCCAGTTCGTCCGAGTGCCCGTGGGCGACCGCCACGTGCTGGCACGCCTGAAGGAGGCCGGAGGCATACTGGGCGGTGAGACCTCCGGACACATCCTTTGTCTGGATCGCACCACTACCGGCGACGGTCTGATCACCGCACTGGAAGTGCTGAAGATCATGAAGCGGACCGGACGCTCGCTGGCCGAACTGACTGCCGGGATGGAAAAGCTGCCCCAGGTGCTGCTCAACGTCACGGTGGCAAGGCGATACGACCCGATGACCGTCGCTGCAGTACGGGATGCGGTCCAGGCGGTAGAAAAGCAGCTCGGGACCGAGGGCAGGGTCGTGCTGCGCGCCTCGGGCACGGAGCCGCTGATCCGGGTCATGGTCGAGGGAGTGGAGGAGGGCGAGGTCCGGGCATGTGCCGAACGGCTCGTCGGGGTCGTGGAAGCCGCCAGCCAGCCGGTGACCGCCTCGACCTGAAGTCGATCTAATAGTCAGCTACGGATTGCGCCGGCATAGGTGCGTCGATATCATCCGCGCGCCTTCGAAGAGGGCATGAAACTCTATGCGACGTAAGCTGGTAGCCGGAAACTGGAAGATGCATGGCTCGCGTGCCGACAACAGCACGCTGGTAGAGGCCATTCTGGCTGCCCCGAAACTGGAGAGCGTCGACTGTGTCGTCTGCCCTCCGTTCGTCTACCTGGCGGAGGTGGCCCGGTTGCTGCGCGGCTCCGCCGTCCGGCTGGGAGCGCAGAACGTCTCAGCCGAGGGCCACGGTGCCTACACGGGGGAAGTGGCCGCCTCGATGCTGAAGGATGTCGGCTGCGATTACGTGGTTGTCGGGCATTCCGAGCGCCGGCACCTCTGTCATGAGAGCAACGAGGACGTGGCCCGCAAGTTTTCGGCGGCCCAGTCCCGGCAGCTTCTGCCGATCCTGTGCGTAGGCGAGCAGCTCGCGGAGCGCGAGGCACAGCGAACTTTCGAGATCGTGGGACGTCAGCTCGAAGCGGTAGTCGCGCTGACCGGCGTGGCCAGTTTTGCGCACGCGGTGGTGGCCTACGAGCCGGTCTGGGCGATCGGTACCGGTCGCACGGCGTCGCCCGAGCAGGCGCAGGAGGTGCATGCCTTCATCCGTCAGCGCCTGGCGGAGCGGGATGCTAAAATTGCCGGCGAACTGCAGATTCTCTATGGCGGCAGCGTGAAGGCGGGCAATGCCCGCGAATTGTTTACGCAGGCAGATGTCGACGGTGGACTGATAGGTGGGGCCTCGCTGAAGGCCGAAGAATTTCTGAGCATCGTGGCAGCGGCACGCGGCTGAACGGATTGGGCCTGTGTTACATACCTTTTTGATGGTGATTCATTTCTTCTGCGCGGCGGCGATCATCGCGCTGGTGCTCCTGCAACGTGGCAAGGGTGCGGAGGCAGGTGCAGGCTTTGGTGCCGGCGCATCGGGCACCGTCTTCGGCGCACGCGGCGCAAGTACTGCACTGTCGCGCGCGACCGCCATCCTGGCGGCAATCTTCATGATCACCAGCCTGTCGCTGGCATATGTCGGGACCCGCAAGTCGGCGACATCCTCGGGCGGCGTTCTGGATCAGTTCGCGCAGCCGCAGCCGCAGACGCCGCCGATCGGTACGCTGCCGAACGGCGCGCCCGTTGCGCCCATCGCGCCAGCGCCGGATGCACCCGGCAAGGCGGAGCCGTTACCGCCGAGCGCATCCGAGGCGCCCGCGGCGAGCCAGGTACCGCCAGCGAGCACGACGCCGCCGACGGCAGCGCCAGCGACTCCGGCGCCGGCGGGGCCGGCGAAGTAAGGCTCACTGCCTCGAGCGTAACGATTGCAACGACGATAGATTTGCCGACGTGGTGGAACTGGTAGACACACTAGCTTGAGGGGCTAGCGCCGCAAGGTGTGCGAGTTCGAATCTCGCCGTCGGCACCACAAGTTGATTACGCCTGCTACAATGCGGCGACCTCGGGGCGGTCCAATGTGCGCATTTTGCGCAACAGGCCGCCCTTTTTAGCAAACGGGGGCGCAATGCTCGCGAACTACCTGCCGGTTTTGATCTTTCTTGGCATCGCCACGGCGCTGGCGGCTGTTCTGCTGGGCCTCGGCAGTATTCTCGGCCGCCTGTCGGTCCGGCATCGAGGGGATGCGCAGAAGTTGTCGCCGTACGAGTGTGGCTTCGATGCCTTCGAGGACACCCGGGTGAAGTTCGACGTGCGCTATTACCTGGTCGCGATCCTCTTCATCATCTTCGATCTGGAAATCGCGTTTCTGTTTCCGTGGGCCGTGGCGCTGCCACGCATCGGGCGCTTCGGGCTGGCAGCCATGGGCGTGTTCCTGTTCATACTGGTGATCGGATTTGCGTACGAATGGAAGAAAGGAGCGCTCGAGTGGGATTAGAGCCGCCTGATGCAGAGGGTTTCGCACAACGCGGATTCCTGACGACGAGCATCGACAACCTGGCGAACTGGGCACGCACCGGTTCACTCTGGCCCATGACATTCGGGCTCGCGTGCTGCGCGGTAGAGATGATGCACGCTGGTGCTTCGCGCTACGACCTCGACCGGTTCGGGGTCGTGTTCCGCCCGAGCCCGCGGCAGTCGGATGTGATGATCGTCGCCGGTACGCTGGTGAACAAGATGGCGCCGGCGCTTCGCAAGGTCTATGACCAGATGCCGGAGCCGCGCTGGGTCATCTCGATGGGGTCGTGCGCCAACGGTGGCGGGTACTACCACTACTCGTATGCGGTGGTTCGCGGCTGCGATCGCATCGTCCCGGTCGATGTCTACGTGCCGGGATGTCCGCCGACCGCCGAGGCACTGCTCTATGGTGTGATTCAGCTGCAGCGCAAGATCGAGCGTCACGCTGCTGCTGCGGCGCGGCCCGAAGCGCTTGCCTGAGCCTTAAGGTTTACATGACTATCAACGGCTAGGGGATCGCGTGCCAGCCTATATCGACGAGCTTGCCTCCCGCATCAAGACCGCTCTGGGTGATCGTGTCAGTCCGTACGCCGTGCCCTCACACGAGTACGCCATCGAAGTGGCACCGGGAAGCCTCATGGAAGTCGCGCGCGTGCTGCGTGACGATCCTCAGCTGCGATTCGAACAGCTGATCGACCTGTCCGCCGTCGACTATCTGGACTATGGGCGCGCCGAGTGGCGCACCAGTACCTCCACCAACACGGGCTTCAGCCGCGGCGTCAATCGCGCGGCGCCACACACGCTGGCCGGCAACAAACGTTTTGCGGTGGTGTCGCAGCTGCTGTCGATCTCGAACAATCAACGTCTGCGTCTGCGCGTCTGGGCCGAGGATACCGAAGACCCGATGATCGACTCGCTCGTCGACGTCTGGGCGAGTGCCGAGTGGTTCGAGCGCGAGGCATTCGACCTGTTCGGCATCCTGTTTCGTGGACACCCGGACCTGCGCCGCATCCTGACGGACTACGGCTTCATCGGTCATCCGTTCCGCAAGGACTTTCCGCTGATCGGCAACGTCGAAGTGCACTACGACCCGAAGCAGAAGCGGGTCGTCTACGCGCCAGTGGAGATCGAACCGCGAACGCTGGTGCCACGGGTCATCCGGCACGACAACCGTTACGATCCGGCCCTTCACGATCAACCGCCCGGACCGCGTCCATGAACGAGATCCGCAATCTCACGTTGAATTTCGGACCTCAGCATCCTGCCGCACACGGCGTGCTGCGATTGGTGCTGGAGATGGACGGTGAGACCATCCAGAAGGCCGATCCGCACATCGGTCTGCTGCACCGGGGCACCGAGAAGCTGGCCGAGTCCAAGCCTTTCAATCAGTCGATCGGTTACATGGACCGGCTCGACTATGTGTCGATGATGTGCAACGAGCACGCCTATGTCGGCTCGATCGAGCGGCTGCTCGGCATCACACCTCCACCGCGCGCGCAATACATCCGCACGATGTTCGACGAGATCACCCGCATCCTGAACCATCTGATGTGGCTGGGGGCGCACGGGCTGGACATCGGCGCGATGACGGTGTTCCTGTTCTGCTTCAACCAGCGCGAAGACCTGATGGACTGCTACGAAGCGGTCTCCGGTACGCGCATGCATGCAACCTACTACCGGCCGGGCGGCGTCTATCGCGATCTGCCCGAGGTGATGCCCAAGCATCAACCGTCGAAGTGGCGCAGCCAGAAGGCAATCGACCGGTTGAACGAGCGCCGATCCGGCTCGCTGCTCGATTTCATCGAAGAGTTCACCCGGACCTTCCCGGGGCACATCGACGAATATGAGACGCTGCTGACCGACAACCGCATCTGGAAACAGCGCACCGTCAATATCGGTGTCGTGACCCCCGAGCGCGCGCTTCAGCTCGGATTCTCGGGTCCCATGCTGCGTGGTTCGGGCATCGAGTGGGATCTGCGCCGCAAGCAGCCTTACGAGGTGTATTCGGACCTCGAGTTCGACATCCCGGTCGGCGTCAATGGCGATTGCTACGACCGCTATCTGGTGCGAATCGCGGAGATGCGCGAGTCCAACCGGATCGTCCAGCAATGCATCAAGTGGCTGCGAGCCAATCCCGGTCCGGTGATGGTCGACGACCGCAAGGTCCGACCGCCGAGCCGCGAGCACATGAAGGGCGACATGGAATCGCTCATTCATCACTTCAAGTTCATGACCGAAGGTTATTGCGTGCCCGAGGGCGAGACCTATTTCGCGGTCGAGGCGCCGAAGGGCGAATTCGGCATATTCCTGGTCTCGGACGGCGCGAACAAACCGTACCGCGTGAAATGCCGCGCGCCGGGATTCGTGCACCTGGCTGCGCTCGGGGAGATGGTGCGCGGGCACATGCTGGCTGACGTGGTCGCCGTGATCGGCACGCAGGATATCGTCTTCGGGGAGGTTGATCGTTGATGAGCGCGCCCACGGACAAGACCGCCGTGCTGTCGGAAGAGACACGGCACGAGATCGATCACTGGGTGGCGCGATTCCCCGCCGGGAGACAGCGCTCGGCAGTGATCTCGGCGCTGCGTGCGGCGCAGGAGCAGAATCACGGCTACCTCACCACCGAACTGATGGACGCGATCGCGGCGTACCTGAGCATGCCGCCGATCCAGGTGTACGAGGTTGCCAGCTTCTACTCGATGTTCGAGACGCATCCCTGCGGTCGCCATCACGTCAGCGTCTGCACCAATATTTCGTGCATGCTGCGCGGCGGGATGGAAATGGAGAGTTACGTCGAGAAGAAACTCGGCATCCGCACCGGCCAGAGCACGCCGGATGGCCGCATCTTCCTCAAGCGTGAGGAAGAGTGTCTGGCGGCCTGTACCGGTGGACCGATGATGATGGTCGATCACATCTTTCACGAGCATCTGACGCACGAAAAGGTCGATCAGATTCTGGACGCATTGAAGTAGAGCGCTGCATACATGGCCGATTGGCAAGACAAGATGAACCTGACCTGCTTCGAGCCGCTGAAGCTCGAGCGTTCCTGGACGCTGCCGACCTATCAGCAGATCGGCGGCTACGATGCCTGGAAGAAAATCCTGGCCGAGAAGACGCCGCGCGAGCAGGTCATCGAGACCGTCAAGGCTTCCGGCCTGCGCGGACGTGGCGGCGCCGCGTTCCCCGTCGGCGTCAAGTGGAGCTTCATGCCGCGCAATTCGCCAGCGCAAAAGTATGTGGTCTGCAACTCTGACGAGAGCGAGCCGGGAACCTGCCACGATCGCGACATCCTGCGCTACAACCCGCACTCACTGATCGAGGGCATGGCGATCGGCGGGTATTGCATGAATGCGACCGTCGGCTACAACTACATCCGTGGCGAGTTCCTCGGCGAGCCGGTGCCGCGTTTCGAAGCCGCGGTGAAGGAAGCCTACGAGGCGGGCCTGCTGGGCAAGAACATTCTCGGAAGCGGCGTAGATTTCGATCTTTATACTTACGTTGGTGCGGGTGCCTACATCTGCGGCGAGGAGACGGCGCTGCTCGATTCGCTCGAGGGCAAGACCGGCAAGCCGCGCTTCAAGCCGCCTTTCCCGGCGGCTTTCGGCCTCTACGGTGCGCCGACGACGATCAACAACACGCAGAGCTATGCCTCGGTACCGACCATCCTGCGCCGCGGTGCGCAGTGGTTCGCGGATCTGGGGCCGAAGAACTCCGGCGGCACGGTGATCTTTTCGGTATCCGGGCATGTGGCGAAGCCGGGTAATTTCGAGGTGCCGCTGGGAATTCCTTTTGCCGATCTGCTGGAGATGGCCGGCGGCATCTGGAAGGGACGCAAGATCAAGGCGGTCATCCCGGGCGGCTCGTCGGTGCCGGTGGTGCCGGGCGATGTGATGATGAAGACCAACATGGACTACGACGCGCTCAAGGCGGCCGGTTCGAGCATCGGATCCGCTGCCGTGATCGTGATGGACGAGACTACCTGCATGGTGCGGGCGCTCGAGCGGCTGTCGCGTTTCTATATGTCGGAGTCGTGCGGTCAGTGCACGCCGTGCCGGGAAGGCACCGGCTGGCTCAATCGCACTTTGAAGCGAGTCATGGCCGGCACCGCGCGCCGCGAAGATCTCGGCCTGCTGCTCGACGTCGCCAATCGCATCGAAGGCCATACGATCTGCGGCCTGGGGGATGCCGCGGCGTGGCCGGTGCAGAGTTTCCTGAAGCACTACCGACACGAGTTCGAGTACATGGTCGACAACGGCGGCAAGAGCATCGTCGGCGCCGAACGCGAGGCGGCATGAGCACCGACCCGAAACCAGAGGAGTTCGTCGACATCGAGGTCGACGGCAAGCCGGTGAAGGCTGTGAAGGGCGAGAACATCATCCGCGCGACCGATCGCGAAGGCATCTACATTCCGCGCTTCTGTTATCACGACAAGCTGCCGGTCGCGGCCAATTGCCGTATGTGCCTGGTCGAAGTCGAGAAGGCGCCGAAGCCGCTGCCGGCCTGCGCGACACCGGTGGCGCCGGGCATGAAGCTGTTCACCAAGTCGCCCAAGGCGATCGGTGCCCAGCGCGCGGTGATGGAGTTCCTGCTGATCAATCACCCGCTCGATTGTCCGATCTGCGATCAGGGCGGCGAATGCGAACTGCAGGACCTGGCCATGGGATTCGGTCGCGACATCTCGAGGTTCGTCGAGCGCAAGCGGGTCGTCAAGGACAAGAATCTCGGTCCGCTCGTGTCGACCGACATGACCCGCTGCATTCACTGCACTCGCTGTGTGCGTTTCGGCGCCGACATTGCCGGCATCCAGGAGATGGGTGCGACCGGCCGCGGCGAGCACATGGAGATCGGCACCTACATCGAGCGCAGCGTCGATCACGAGCTGTCGGGCAATATCATCGACCTGTGTCCGGTCGGCGCGCTCAACAGCAAGCCATTCCGCTATCGCGGCCGTGGCTGGGAGATGACTCAGTTCCCGCTGGTATCCCCGCACGACGGCCTCGGGACCAACATCTATGGTCACGTGCTGCGCGGGAAGCTGATGCGCGTCGTGCCGCGTCCTTGCGAGGACATCAACGAGACCTGGATCGCCGATCGCGACCGTTACAGCTACGAGGGTATCTACAGCGCCGATCGTCTCGCAAAGCCGCAGGTACGACAGTCCGATGGCACCTGGCGCGAGGTCGAATGGGACGCGGCGCTCGCGGCTGCAGCGGACGGTCTGAAGGCCGCCAATGGCGGAAAGGGTGGCGTAGGCGTCCTGGCGCATCCGTCCAGCACGCTCGAAGAGCTGTATCTGCTATCGCGCCTGGCTGAAGGGTTGGGCACATCCAACATCGATCATCGGCTGCGTCAGCGCGACTTCCGCGATGCGGCCGGCGATCCGCTCGCTCCTTCGCTGGGGCTGCCGATCGCCGATGTCGACCGGCTCGAATCGTTGCTGGTGATCGGATCCCATCTGCGGCATGAACTGCCGCTGCTGGCGCATCGGGTCAGGAAGGCAGCGCTGAAGGGTGCGAAAGTCAGTTTCATCAACCCGCGCCGCTTCGACTATCTGTTCCCGGTCAGCCAGTACGTACTCAGTGACGCCGGCGGCGACATCACGGAACTCGCGGCGGTATTGCGCGCAGCATTGGGCGATACCGCGGCTCCCGCTGGCGTCGCCGACCTGGTGGGGCGTGCCGAGCCCACCGATGCGCATCGTGCGATCGCAGATTCCCTCAAGAGTGGCGAGCGGCGCGCGATCTGGCTGGGTGCGCTGGCTTTGCGCAGTGCGCGCTACAGCGAATTACGACTGCTGGCGCGTGCGCTGGCATCTGCGACCGGATCCGCGTTCGGTGAGCTGGCGGAGGGCGGCAATGCCGCCGGGGCCGCGCTCGCCGGCGTGCTGCCGCACCGGACGGCGGGTGGCTCCCCGCGCCCGACGGCTGGTCTGACGGCCCGGCAGATGCTCGAGCAGCCCCTGGCAGGCTATCTGCTGCTTAATTGCGAACCCTGGTCGGATGCCGTCCGGCCGCAGGCGCTGGAGGTGCTGCAAAAGGCACACTGCATCGTGGCAGTGACCGCGTTCGCGAGCGAGGAGATGAAGCGCGTGGCGCACGTGCTGCTTCCCGCTGGCGTCTTTGCGGAGACTTCGGGCACCTACGTGAACCTCGAGGGCCGCTGGCAGAGTCAGAGCGGCGCCGCACGGCCGTTCGGTGCCTCGCGGCCCGCGTGGAAGATCCTGCGCGTACTGGGCAATCAGCTCGAGCTGCCGAACTTCGAATACCAGTCCTCCGAACAGATACGCGACGAACTGAAGGGACACCTCGAGTCCGCGCCGCAACCAATGTTCCGTGAGCCGCCGGCCCTGCAGCCAGGTCCTAGCGAGCCGGTGATCGATGTGCCGATGTATCAGATCGATCCGGTGCTGCGACGTGCCGTCGCGCTGGCGCGTACGCACGACGGACGTCTCCCGACGGTCAGCTACGGAGGGGCGGCGTGAACGGAATGACGAACGCCTGGAACGCCTGGATGGCGTTGCCCCCGTATGTGCACTCGACCGCGGTGACAATCCTTCTCACGGTGATCCTGATTCTGAGCGTGGCCTATACGACGCTGTGGGAGCGCAAGGTGATCGGCTGGATGCAGCTGCGTATCGGCCCCAATCGCGTCAAGATCTTCGGCTTGGGGTTCACCGCGGGACTCGGCCAGCCATTCGCCGATGTCTTCAAACTGCTGATCAAAGAAGTCGTCCTGCCGGCCAAGGCGAACAAGATCCTGTTCGTGCTGGCGCCGGCGGTCACGCTGGTCCCGGCGTTCGCGACCTGGGCCGTGGTGCCGATCTGGCCAGGCTATGCGATCGCCAATGTCGACGCAGGCCTGCTGTACGTACTGTCGCTGACGTCGGTCGGCGTCTACGGCGTGATCATGGCCGGCTGGGCATCGAACTCCAAATACGCTTTCCTGGGTGCGATGCGCTCCGCTGCGCAGATGGTCGCCTACGAGATCGCGATGGGCTTCGCGCTGGTCGGCGTGCTGATGGCTTCGGGCAGTCTCAATCTGCAAACCATCGTGACACAGCAGCAGGGCGGGCTGCTGTCGTGGAACTGGTCGTGGCTGTTCCCGCTGCTGGTCGTCTACATCATCTCCGGGGTCGCCGAGACCAACCGCGCCCCGTTCGATGTCGCCGAGGGCGAATCCGAGATCGTCGCGGGCTTCCATGTCGAGTACTCCGGCATCGCGTTCGCGCTGTTCTTCCTTGCCGAATACGCCAACATGATCCTGATCTCGGGCCTGACATCGGTGTTCTTCTTCGGCGGCTGGCTGAGCCCGCTCGACGGCTACCTGTCTGCCGACGCACTACTGGCGCAGCCGAGCACGCTGTGGCTGGTGATGAAGATCTTTTTCGTGCTGTTCCTCTTCCTGTGGTTTCGTGCCACGTTTCCGCGCTATCGCTACGACCAGATCATGCGTCTGGGGTGGAAAGCGCTCATCCCGGTGACCCTGGTGTGGATTGCGGTCGAGATGCTGATGGCCGCCTGCCACGTCGGTCCCTGGAAGGTTCACTAACACCATGGCCAATGTCGTCAAAACGCTGCTGTTGACCGAGTTGCTGCAGGGCCTGTCGGTCACCGCGCGCTCGCTGTTCCGCAAGAAGGTGACGGTGCAGTACCCGGAGGAGAAGACGCCGCAGTCGGTGCGCTTCCGCGGTCTGCATGCGTTGCGTCGTTACGCGAACGGCGAGGAGCGCTGCATCGCCTGCAAGCTGTGCGAGGCGGTCTGCCCGGCGCTCGCGATCACGATCGACTCGGACGTGTCGGCCGACGGCACGCGCCGTACGACGCGCTACGACATCGACCTGTTCAAGTGCATCTACTGCGGGTTCTGCGAGGAGGCGTGTCCGGTGGATGCCATCGTCGAGACCCGTATTCACGAATATCACATGGAAAATCGTGGCGAGAACATCATGAGCAAGGACAAGCTGCTCGCGGTGGGGGAGCGTTACGAAGCAATGATCAGTGCCGACAAGAGCGCCGACGCTCGCTATCGGTAAAGAATCAAGGAATCACAGTGCTGCCGCTGATCCTGTTCTACGTCTTCGGGACCATCCTGGTGATCTGCGCGCTTGCGGTCATCCTGGCGCGCAATCCGGTGTATTGCGCGCTGAGCCTCGTCATGTGCTTCGTGACCAGCGCAGCCATATGGCTGCTGATCGAGGCGGAGTTCCTCGCGATCGTGCTGGTGCTGGTGTATGTCGGCGCCGTGATGGTGCTGTTCCTGTTCGTCGTGATGATGCTCGACATCAATCTCGAGGAATTGCGGGCAGGCTTCACACGCTATGCATGGCTGGGATGGATCACCGCTGTTGCGATCGTGGTCGAGATCGTCGGTGTCGTCGTCAATAAGACCCTGGGGTTGGATGTCACCAAGGGTGCCGCCCCATTGCCGGCCGACTACAGCAACACCCAGCAGCTCGGCATCCTCCTCTATACCAAGTATGTCTATCCGTTCGAGATCGCGGCGATGGTGCTGCTGGTGTCGATCGTCGCCGCCATCGCATTGACGCTGCGACATCGCGTGGGGCTCAAGGTCCAGGACATCAGCCGGCAGGTATCGGCCCGCGCCAGCGAGCGCGTCCGGCTGGTCAAGATGGGAGCGGAGTCGCGCAAATGATCACCCTCGGGCATCTTCTGACCCTGTCGGCGCTCCTGTTCTCGATCTCGGTCGCCGGCATCTTCCTGAACCGCAAGAACGTGCTGCTGCTGCTGATGTGCATCGAGCTGCTGCTGCTGGCGGCCAATTTCAACTTCGTGGCGTTCTCGCGCTATCTCGGCCAGCTCGACGGGCAGATCTTCGTGTTCTTCGTGCTGACGGTGGCTGCGGCGGAGTCTGCGATTGGACTGGCGATCCTCGTGGTGCTGTTCCGGGAGCGGCGCAGCATCAACGTCGAGGAACTCAATCGCCTGCAGGGCTAGGTTTATCAAGAAGCGATATCGATGACTTCCACTACACTGCTTGCTATTCCGCTGCTGCCGTTGTTCGCCTCTTTGCTGGCGGGCCTGGGTGGCAAGGTCATCGGTCGGGCAGGGGCCGCCGCCGTCACCATCGTTGCGGTCGCGATCTCCTGCATTCTGTCCTGCGGCGTTCTCAAGTATCTCGTGCTCGATCACGGCGCGTCGGTGGATCAGGCGGTCTACACCTGGCTGGTCACCGATGGCGTGCGGCTGCAGGTAGGTTTTCTGATTGATCACCTGACCGCGCTCATGATGGTGGTGGTCACGTTCGTCTCGCTGTGCGTGCACGTCTACACGATCGGCTACATGCAGGACGACCCGGGCTTCCAGCGGTTCTTCTCCTACATCTGCCTGTTCACCTTCTCGATGCTCATGCTGGTCATGTCGAACAACTTCATGCAGCTGTTCTTCGGCTGGGAAGCGGTCGGTGTCGTCTCCTATCTGCTGATCGGCTTCTGGTACACGCGCCCGAGCGCGGTGTTCGCCAACATGAAGGCATTCCTGGTCAACCGCGTCGGCGACTTCGGCTTTGTGCTGGGGATCGCGGGGGTGCTGCTCTACACCAACTCGCTGGACTACACGGATGCCTTTGCCGCCGCGCCGGTCATTGCCGGCAAGAGCATGATGCTGTTTCACGGCCACACCTGGTCGGCGATGACCGTCATCTGCATCTGCCTGTTCATCGGCGCGATGGGTAAATCGGCCCAGGTGCCGCTGCACGTCTGGCTGCCGGATTCGATGGAAGGCCCGACACCGATCTCGGCGCTGATCCACGCTGCAACGATGGTTACGGCCGGCATTTTCATGGTGGCGCGCATGTCGCCCCTGTTCGAGTATTCGGACACCGCGCTATCGTTCGTGTTGATCATCGGCGCCACGACCGCGCTGTTCATGGGGTTCCTCGGCATCGTCAACAACGACATCAAGCGCGTCATCGCGTACTCGACGCTCTCGCAGCTCGGCTACATGACGGTGGCGCTCGGTGTGTCGGCTTACAGCGCCGGCATTTTCCATCTGATGACGCACGCCTTCTTCAAGGCGCTGCTGTTCCTGGCTGCCGGCTCGGTGATCATCGGCATGCATCACGAGCAGGACATGCGCAAGATGGGCGGCCTGTTCAAGTACATGAAGATCACGGCGATCACGAGCTGGATCGGCACCCTGGCACTGGTCGGCATGCCGTTCTTCTCCGGCTTCTACTCGAAGGACGCGATCATCGAGGCGGTGGGTCAGTCGCATCGCTATGGCGCCAGTTATGCTTACTGGTGCGTACTCATCGGCGTCTTCGTCACCTCGCTGTATTCGTTCCGGCTGCTGTTCCTGACCTTCCACGGTCCGGAGCGCTTCCGCTCAGCGAACGCCCATCACGGGGACGATCATGGCCACGAGGACGGCCATGGACATGATGACGGCCACGGGCACGAACCGCACGAGAGTCCATGGGTCGTGGTGGGACCGCTGATCGCGCTGGCGTTCTTCTCGATCGTGATCGGGTATCTGACCGCCGGGGATGTGCTGTTCGGCGGCTACTTCGGAAAAGCCATACAGGTGATGCCGGCCCACGATGTGCTCGCAGAACTTGGGCAAGAGTGGAAAGGGCCGCTGGCTTTCGGGCTGCATGGACTCGCGCCCGGACCGGCATGGATCGCCGCGCTGGGTGCACTCACAGCCTGGGTGTTCGTGTTGTGGCGACCGCAGTGGGGCGATGCGGTACGCCGTCATTCGGGCGTCGTCTACAAGATCCTGGTCAACAAGTATTTCTTCGACTGGTTCAACGAGAATGTTCTGGCACGGCTGGCGCGCTGGCTTGGCATCGCGCTGTGGCGCGGGGGCGATCAGGCGCTGATCGACGGCGCGGTCGTCAACGGCTCGGCGGGGCTCGTGGGCTGGATCGCGAGCGTCGCCCGGCACCTGCAGAGCGGGTTTCTTTATTCGTATGCCTTCTGGATGATCATCGGCCTGGCGGTGGCGCTGGGCTGGTTACTCACCCACCTATAGGCGAAGGTCCCACCTACCGTGCAATCAATCGGATTACTCTCCGCCGTCATCTGGCTGCCGATCGTGGGCGGCGTGCTGGCCCTGCTGTGTGGCGAGCGTCACGTTTCGGCCGGTCGCTGGATTGCGCTGCTGACGTCGCTGCTGACGCTGGCGATCTGCATCCCGATCTATACCCACTTCCAGAATGGGACCGCGGCGTTCCAGCTGACTGAGATGGCCAATTGGATACCGGTGCTCAACAGCAAATACGCGCTCGGTGTCGACGGCATCTCGCTGCCGCTGATTCTGCTGACTGTGTTTATCACGCCGTTCGTCATCATCGCCGGCTGGACGGTGGTCGAGAAGCGGCCGTGCCAGTATTTTGCCGCCTTCCTCATCATGGAAGGACTGATGAACGGCGTCTTCGCCGCGCTCGACTCCCTGCTGTTCTATTTCTTCTGGGAAGCGATGCTGATTCCGATGTTCATCATCATCGGTATCTGGGGTGGTCCGCGCCGTGTCTACGCGACCCTGAAGTTCTTCCTGTATACCTTCCTGGGCTCGGTGCTGATGCTGGTAGCGCTGATCTACCTGTATCTCAAGACGGGTGATTATTCGATCGCATCGATGCAGCGCCTGCCGCTGACCCTGA
>DATBAM010000090.1:0-2535 GCA_036271535.1 Steroidobacteraceae bacterium
ATGCGGCGTTTCACATAGTCGAAGGCAACGCGCTCGAATCGACCCTGCTGCGAGGCCACCGCCTTATGACGTGCCGCCGTGATCCGGATGGCGGCGCGCGCGTAGCGGCGTAACAGTGCACGGCTTCTCGCATGGCGGGTCGCAATGACAAACGGCGCAAACAGAACCAGCGCGCCGCCCCAGTCGGAAACCGCCAGCAGGTGCTGCTCCTCCTCATCGAAGCGGTCCATCAGCTCCGGCATCATCAGCAGCTTGGAGCCGCGGTCCTTCAGTTCCCGGGCCGTCGTCTGCAGGTCGCCCAGGTCGGCCTTGCGTCCATACAGACCGCGATGAATTTTCGAATAGAAGTAGCGCCCGAAGATGCCGCTCCCCGCCACAGTGAGCATGCAGAACAGTGCGATATTGCTGTTGGTGGCCCCGAGACTGAAGCCGCAGTGAATCAGGATGCACACCGGGCCGACGATGCCCAGCATCATGTGCGCCTGGAACCAGCCGGCGACGGTGCCCAGCACTCGCATGGACGGCACCCGTTTGCGTACCGCGTACAGCAGTTGCAGCAGGATCATCACGCCGCCCACGATGCCGATTGCGTAACCGAGTCCCGACTTCGGGCTCAGGTACGTCGTGACGGGCAACTGCGAACCGAGCAGCAGAATGACGGCCGCCGCGATGAACAGCATCCCCTCCGGCGAGATTCGTGTGCGAGCCTGCATTGAGACCTCTGTTGACTAAAGGCGGGCGGGAGGATCTAACGATCCGGCGACGCCAGGTGTTTGCGGGCGTCCTGGGCTTCCTGAGTCCTGCCCATGTAGTCGTATGACTGTGCCAGCAGGCGCCAGTCGTTCTGGGTGCCGCCCGAGGCATTCAGGCGGGCGGCCAGTTTGCTCGTGACTTCATCGAGGGAACCGGCGGATCCGCTCGCCTGCGCTGCGGAAGCGACACCAGCCTCCGTGGGCGCGATGCGTTGCGCGGCGAGCAGGTCGCTGTCGTTGAATTGCGAGGCGGCCGGCGACTGTTGCGGTTGCAGAATTTCGGCGGCGACGGCGGTGGAGGTGCCGGGAAGGAGATACACGCCGAGCGTTGCTCCGCTGACGAGTACTCCGGCGAGAAAAAAAAGCAGATCGCGACGTGACATAAAACTCGAACCAGCTGCTGCAAGCCCCGTGGGACAGCAGTTTTAACGTGTGCTGAACAACACGTCCACGCGTCGCGGTTCGCAGACGTAGGCGCCGTGTCCCGCTGGCGCGCAAAGTGAGAATGCGTTCACGGTTTCGTTGTTTTGTTTTGGATTTACGCGTCTTGTCTGTGTCGTGCGACGTCTATTTTCGTTCGCGCAGGACAGGTAAGTTGCTCGCGCGAAGCGCGCGTGTTTTCCACTGAACGTCGATCAATGTCAAATTGGATCTGGATCATCTATTTCGCGCCTCTGCTGTTGCTGTTGAGATGGCAGATACGCAGACGGCGGGTCATCGAGTCGGGCAGCCGTACGGCACACGAGTATTCGCAGCGTTCGGGGCTTACGGAGCCGGTTTCGCTGCATCCGCTGATCGACCCGGCGCGCTGCGTAGGCTGCGGCGCGTGCGTCAAGGCATGCCCGGAGACTCCGGAGTCGCGGGTGCTGGGCATGATCGACGGCAAGGCGGAACTGGTGACGCCGAGTGACTGCATTGGACATGGCGCCTGCAAGACCTCCTGTCCGGTGGGTGCAATCACGCTGGTGTTCGGCACGGAACGGCGCGGCGTCGATATTCCGTTGCTGTCGGCGGATTTCGAGACAAATGTCCCCGGTGTTTACATTGCCGGCGAGTTGGGAGGCATGGGTCTGATCCGCAATGCGCTGGTGCAGGGTCGCGAAGCGGTGGAATCGATCGCCCGGCGGCGTCAGCGCCGCCAGGGCATGCTCGACGTGCTCATCGTCGGTGCGGGTCCAGCCGGTTTTGCAGCGTCCCTCACCGCAAAGTCGATGGGACTGCAGTCCGTCACGGTGGAGCAGGACTCCCTGGGCGGCTGTGTATTTCACTATCCACGGGCCAAGCTCGTTATGACGGCGCCCGTCGAAGTGCCGCTCATCGGTCGCATCCGGATCACGCAGACTTCGAAGGAGGCGCTGCTCGAGTTCTGGCGAAAGGTCGAACGCAAGACGGGCGTATCGATCCGCTACAGGGAGCGCGTCGAAAGCATCACGCCGCGGGGTGGTGGCTTTGTCGTTCGCACCTCCCGCAGCAAATACACGACTTCGTCGGTGCTGCTCGCAATAGGCCGACGCGGCACGCCGCGCAAGCTCGGAGTGCCCGGTGAAGAGTTGCCGAAGGTCGTCTACCGATTGGTGGATCCCGCGCAGTATGCAGGGCAGAGGGTGTTGGTGGTTGGCGGTGGAGACAGTGCACTCGAGGCCGCCGCGAGCATCGCCGAGTCCTGTGACGCAAAGGTGGTCATTTCCTACCGCGGTGACGTGTTCACCCGTGCCAAGCCAAAGAACCGACAGCGCGTCGAGAAGGCAATAAAATCGGGACGTCTGCTGGTCATGTACGAGTC
>DATBAM010000091.1:0-14856 GCA_036271535.1 Steroidobacteraceae bacterium
TCGGGATCCCGTTGCTGTACGTCGCATGCCCGCGCAAGGCGGAGCCGCGCTGTCCGCGGCCCTGACCTGTTGACGGGCCATCCCCTCGTACCCGCCTGATCGCGATTGCCTGGCTCGATAGCGAGCGCCTGGCCCGACATCGCCATTGTAAAAACTTCGCAAGTCCTTATTTTTAGAGGGTATCGCCGGCTGCGATGGCAGATCGCGCCTGAATATCGCAAGATTGTTGGACTACGTACAACATCGACGCCCGGCCTCGAGCGCGGGCGCGCAAAACAGGAGCCCCCCTATGTCGGACGCTTTCATCATTGACGCCGTGCGCACACCCCGCAGCATCGGCAAAGTCGGCAAGGGCGCGCTCTCGCACCTGCATCCTCAGCACCTGGCCGCAACCGTTCTCAAGGCGCTGAAAGACCGCAACGACATCAATACCAAGGAAGTGGACGACGTCATCTGGGGCACCAGCGCACAGATGGGCAATCAGGGCGGCGACATGGGCCGCATGGGTGCGCTCGATGCGGGCTACGACATCACGGCCAGCGGGGTAACGCTCGATCGCTTCTGCGGCAGCGGGCTGACGGCCACGAATCTCGCAGCCGCGTCGATCATGTCCGGCATGGAGGACGTGGTCATCGCCGGCGGTACCGAGATGATGTCGTACGTGAATGCCTATGGCGCGGCATTACGCGAAGCCGGCGTCAAAGGCCCGGGCGGCGTCGGATCCGGCAATCCGCGCCTGGCGAAGAAATACCCGCAGTCCAACCAGGGCGTCTGCGCCGATGCCATTGCCGCGATGGAGGGCATCAAGCGCGCCGATGTCGATGCGATCGGCCTCGTCAGCCAGCAGCGCGCGGCGCGTGCGCTGAAGGAAGGCTACTTCAAGAAGTCGACGGTGCCCGTCGTCGACGATGACGGCAAGGTGATTCTCGATCACGAGGAGTACCCGCGACCGAACACCACCCTCAACGATCTGTCGCTGTTGAAGCCCGCTTTCGCGCAGATCGCCGACATGGTCGCGAACGCCGAAGGTCAGACCTTCCGGCAGCTGATCAATTCGAAGTATCCCGACGTCAAGATCGAAGCGATCCATCACGCCGGCAATTCGTCGGGCGTCGTCGATGGCGCAGCGGCAATCCTGCTCGCATCGGGTGACTACGCGAAACGTAACGGCTGGAAGCCGCGTGCGCGCGTCATCGCAACGGCCAACATGGGCGACGATCCGACGTTGATGTTGAACGCACCGGTGCCAGCCACGAAGAAAATCCTCAAGAAGGCCGGCCTGACGATCAATGACATCGATCTGTTCGAGGTCAACGAAGCCTTCGCGGTCGTGATCGAAAAATACATCCGGGATCTGAAGATCGACCGTGAGAAGATCAACGTCAACGGCGGAGCGATCGCGTTGGGCCATCCGATCGGTGCCACGGGCGCCGTGTTGATCGGAACCGTGCTCGATGAGCTCGAGCGTCGCCAGGGACGACGCGCGCTGGTCACCATGTGCGCCGCGGGCGCGATGGCGCCGGCCATCATCATCGAGCGCGTCTGAGCTCGCGGCCCGCAAGCGTCTAGAAATCATTCAGGAGCAGTAACGAGATGCAGATCGACAAGAACATCGCCGCCGTCGTGACGGGCGGTGCCTCGGGCCTGGGAAAGGCCAGCGTGCAGGCGCTGGCCAGGGCTGGCGCCAAAGTCGCGATCTTCGATCTGAACGAAGAAGCGGGCACCCGGCTCGCGCAGGAAGTCGGCGGCGTCTTCTGCAAGGTGGACATCCTCAATGAGGAGAGTGTGCTCGCCGGATTCGAGAAGGCACGCGCGGCTCATGGCCAGGAGCGCATCTGCGTGCACTGCGCGGTGGTCTGCAAGGGTGCGCGGACGGTCAGCAAGAACAAGGAGACCGGGCAGCTCAAGCGCATGACGACCGAGGACTTCGCGTTCTCGGCGCAGGGCGTATTGATCGCCAGCTATCGCGTGGCTTCGATCTCGGCGCTCGGCATGGCGGCAGCGGAGCCGTTGGAGGATGGCGAGCGTGGCGTCATCATTCTGACGTCCAGCACCGCCTCGATGGAGCCTCAGATCGGCCAGGTGGCGTACGGCGCGCTCAAGGCCGGCGTGAATGGCCTGGTGCTATCGATGGCGCGCGATCTGATGGACAACGGGATTCGCGTCAATTCGATCCTGCCGGGCATCTTCGCAACACCGCCGATGCTCGGGGTGCCGGCGAAGGTGCTGGAAGGATTGGCAGCGTCCGTGCCTTTCCCGAAGCGCCTGGGCAAGCCCGAAGAATTCGGGTCGCTGGTGCTGGAGATGTCACGCAACCTGTACTTCAACGGCAACGCCGTGCGTCTCGACGGCGCGCTGAGGATGGCTGCGAGATAGCGTTGCTGGTCTTACGACCGGGCGCGTCGTAGATCAGCCGTGCTCGCTCAATCGCAGATATTTCTCTCCTACGCTGGAGAGAAAATGGCGACCCGCGTTCTTAAGCTTTCGCAGCGCGGTGTCGTGTGAAGATCATCGCCAGCACCGCCGCCCAGTCATCCATCTCGTCCCAGATCATCATTAACTTTTCCATGGGACAGATGCTGCCGTACCGCGGTTGGTAGTACTGTCATGCACCGGACACAGCGCCTGCTCTCGGCGCTCGCCGCATGCCGAGCGCGTTGCGCTCCTACTCCTACACCGCGCTTGCAATCACCCAGCGTTCGGCATGGGATTGCGTGATCTCGTTGGCTGAGGCGACGCCCTCCTTTGCGACGACGACGTAGTGCCCGTCCAGATCCGGCTGCCAGCTGAATGTCAGCAGCCGGTCGGGCGATAGCGGCAGATGCACCTGCGTCTGGGGTGAAGCCAGATCGATGCCGCACATGACACAGGGCCGGTCCGAAGCGATGAACACAGCGCCGCTGGAAACCAGGACGGTCATGCTCATGCTCGACAGCAGCCGTCCGACACCCCGCATCGTGGGCGGCAGCATCCGGTGCACATTCGGGGTCGCGAACGGCTTCCCGTGTTGCATCGTAAAACTTGCGCTGTCGCCGGACATGGTCGTTGCCCAGCCCTGTATCAGTGCCGGAGAGGCGATCGATTGCCGGATGCGCTCCTTGCGTTGCATCTGCTCGAGAATCTGCTGCCACTCGCCCTGCCAGTTGTCGCGCTCCTCGTCGGTGCGGGCCAGCATGGCTGCGGCAAAAAACGCCAGGAAGGCGCGGTCCGCGGCTTCCAGCCGCCTTTGCGGCACGATCACCTCGCGCATCGTCGGGGCGTAGAGTTCCTCCATCCGCGACAGCATCCTCGCGAGCGGCGTTGCATGCTCGACGGTGCGCGGCAGCAGCGCCTCGGGGACAGGTACCAGCGCCGATTGCCCGGTCGCGGCGTCGATGCGCCACACGTGAGGGCGGCGGCCGCCAGGGACATCCGGTAACGCCCAGCCGTTCAGAAAGCTTTCGGGTACCCAGTGCTGAGCTGGCGGGTTCGGTTCTTCTTGAAGCACTGGCGGAGGAATGGTGCCGGAGATAGGAGTCGAACCTACGACCTACGCATTACGAATGCGCCGCTCTACCAACTGAGCTACTCCGGCGTCGGGGGCGGTATGTTAATTACCGGCGCGACCATAAGCTAGTCGCCAGACCGGTGAATTCGAGACGGGTGGAATCAGGCCGCCGGGCCGCTTTTGCGAAGGCGGATCACCAGATCGATGCCGGCCACTTCCATGCCGGCGGGCGGCGACGGCAAGCGGCTGAACTGGACGTCCTGCACCGACACGTCGCTGAGGGCGCCGCTGTGCTCATCGTGGAAGTGATAGTGCGGCTCGACGTTGGAGTCGAACCATGCGCAGGTGCCATCGCCACTGAGCTGGCGAATCAGGCCACGCGCCGCAAACAGGTTCAGGGTGTTATAGACCGTGGCCTTGGAGACCCGGGCGCCATCCTGGCGCAACGAATCGGTAATCTGCTCCGCGGTCAGATGCTGAGGCGCGGACAGCAGCAGCACGGCAATCTGCAGGCGCTGGTCAGTGACCCGGATGCCGCAATGGCTCAACCGGTGCGCCGCGCGCGACCAGTTGCCTTCAGTATCGGTGACTTCCCGATTCATGATCTGACTATACGCCACGGCCTATAAAGGACCAAACCAGGTCTATATTGGGGTGCGGGACGATTTGACGTAATCCGGTAGCGCTAGCCGGGCGGCATCCGGTCGCGCACCGTCGCGGCATCCGTGTCCGCACCGCGGCGAAGCAGCTTGGGCAGGCCGAAGACGATGTGCTCTTCACGGCCGGCCAGTTCCGAAGGCACCTGCCCGCCCCAGTCCCGCAATTGAGCGACCACCGCCTGTACCTGTACTTCGGGTGCCGAGGCGCCAGCGGTGACGCCAATGGTGCTCTTGCCTTCGACCCAGGATCGATCCATGTCTTCCGGACCGTCCACCAGGTATCCGGGTACCCCTGCCCGCTCGGCGAGTTCGCGCAGCCGGTTCGAATTCGAACTGCTGCGCGAGCCGACCACGATCAGCGCGTCGCACTGCGACAGCATTTGTTTGACCGCATCCTGGCGGTTCTGCGTCGCGTAGCAGATGTCCTCGCGACGCGGCGCCTGCAACTTCGGAAAGCGATTTTTCAACGCATCGACGATGGCGGCGGTGTCATCGACCGACAGGGTGGTCTGGGTTACGAACGCCAGGTTTGCCGGATCGCGGACTTTCAGCGTCTCGACGTCGTGCGTGCCCTGCACCAGGTACATCTCACCGCCGCGGCTGATATCGAAACGGCCCATCGTGCCCTCGACTTCCGGATGGCCCGCATGGCCGATCAGGATGACCTCACGACCTTCGCGTGCGAAGCGGATGACTTCCATGTGAACTTTGGTGACCAGCGGGCAGGTAGCGTCGAACACCTGCAGGCCCCGGCGGGTGGCCTCCTGCTCGACGGCCGTCGAGACTCCATGCGCGGAGAAAATCACCGTCGCGCCATCGGGCACCTCCGCCAGCTCTTCGACGAACACGGCGCCCAGATCGCGCAGGCGTTGCACGACGTGGTGGTTATGCACGACCTCGTGTCTTACATAGATCGGCGTGCCGAACATCTGGATGGCACGCTCGACGATCTCGATCGCTCGGTCGACACCGGCACAGAAGCCGCGGGGATTGGCAAGAATGATGCGCATGGTTTGATTTTACCGGCGTTGCAGCCACGCATCGAGCAATAAGAGTCCGGCGCCGATGCAGATCGCCGAATCCGCGACATTGAAAGCCGGGAAGTAGTGTTCTCCCCAGTGGGTGTTAATGAAATCAATCACCTGCCCGAGGCGCAGCCGGTCGATCAGATTGCCGACGGCACCGCCAAGGATCAGCGCCACCGCTGACGACAGCAGCCGTGCCGTCCGTTCGAGGCGGCGCAGCCAGTTCACCAGCACCAGGCTTACGATGACCGCCAGCGCGGTGAAGAACCATCGCTGCCAGCCGTTCTGCCCGGCCAGGAAACTGAAGGCCGCACCCGGATTGTGGAGGTACGTGAGCTCCAGCACCGGCAGGAGCGTGATGGACTGATACAGCGCCATCGAATGCACGATCAGCTGTTTGGTGATCTGATCGAGAACGATGACCGCAAGGCTCAGCCACAGATAGATCAGGCTGCTGCGATGCGCTTCCGCCACGACGGTGGTCTCACCGCCGAAATCCTTCGCCGGCGCCATCATGCGTACTGCCGGTTCTCGCCCGGCAGGTGCAGATTGCTCTCGCAGCGGCTGCAGATCTCCGGGTGCTCGGCGCACTGTCCGACTTCGGGACGATGGTGCCAGCAGCGCTTGCACTTGGTGTTGGCCGACGCACGCACCTGCAGCCACACGCCGCCGCCATCGACGCTAGCCGCCGCGACCGCATCGCCCGGCACGGCGGTCGCATTTGCTGCATCCACTGCCGACACTTCGTGCACCCGCGCTTCGGAAGTGATGAGAAAGAAACGCAGTTCTCCCTGCAGCCGCGCCAGTTGCCGGTACTGCTGCGGGTTGCACCAGATATCGACCTCCGCATCCAGCGGCGCGCCGATCGTGCCGTCGACCCGCAGGCGCTCGAGCTCGCGCGCCACATCGCCGCGCAGCGCAGTCAGCACCGCCCAGTCGATATCATCGGCCGGTAATTCGGGCAGCTCGTGCCACGTGGTCAAAAACACCGATTCAGGCGCCTCAGGCTGCTTCTCCTTCAAATACCGCCACATCTCCTCGCACGTGAACGACAGTATCGGCGCGAGCCAGCGGACCATGCTCTGCGCGAGGTGCCACATCGCCGTCTGTGCCGAGCGGCGAGCGTGACTGCCGACCGGCGTCGTATAGAGTCGATCCTTCAGGATATCGAGATACAGGCCGCCCAGATCGACCACGCAGAAGTTGTGCACCTGCTGATAGATCTGGTGGAACGCATAGCGGCGATAGGATCCGATCACCTCGGCATGCAACGCACGCGCGCGCGCAATCGCCCAACGATCGATCGCCACCAGTTCATTTGCCGGCAACAGCTGCGATGGCCCGAACTCGTTCAGATTGCCCAGCAGGAAGCGCATCGTATTGCGCATGCGGCGATAGGAATCGGTGAGGCGTTTGAGGATGACCTGTGAAAGGCTCATCTCGGCGCTGTAGTCGGTCGCGCCAATCCACAGGCGCAGGATATCCGCGCCCAGCGTGCGCATGATGTCCTGCGGCTCGATGCCGTTGCCCAGCGACTTGGACATCTTGCGGCCATTTTCGTCGACCGTGAACCCGTGCGTCAGCACGCCGCGATACGGCGCGCGCTCATACAGCGCTTCCGACATCAGCAGCGAGCTGTGAAACCAGCCGCGATGTTGATCCGAACCCTCCAGATAGAGGTCGACCGGTGCCGTGAAGTCAGGACGATAGGAAGCAACGCACTCGAACGACAGGCCCGAATCGGCCCACACATCCATCACGTCGGTGAGCTTGTCGTAGTCATCGGCTTCGGCGCCGAGCAACTGCTTGGGGTCGAGATCGAACCAGGCATCGATGCCGTGCTGCTGCACCCGGGCGGCCACCTGCTCCAGCAGCTCCTGCGTGCGCGGATGCAGCGCCGAGGTACGCTTGTGTACGAACAGCGCGAGCGGTACGCCCCAGGTGCGCTGGCGCGAAATGCACCAGTCCGGGCGGTTCTCGATCATGCTGGTGATGCGCTGCTCGCCCCACCCCGGCGTCCACTGCACCTGGCGAATGTCGCGCAGCGTATGCGCGCGCAACTGATGGGCATCCATGCTGATGAACCACTGCGGCGTGGCGCGGAAGATCAGCGGCGACTTGTGGCGCCAGCAGTGCGGATAGCTGTGTTTGAAGGCTTCCTGATGCAACAGCACGCCAGACTCGACCAGCTGCGCGATGATCACGGGCTCGGCCTTGTCGATGCGAAGGCCCGCGACCAGAGGTGTCTCGGGCAGGAACCTGCCATCCGGGCCGACCGGATTCACCACCGGCAGCTGATAACGCTGGCCGACCACGTAGTCTTCCTGACCGTGCGCTGGAGCGGTATGTACCGCACCGGTGCCGGTGTCGAGCGTCACATGGTCGCCGACGATGACCGGCACCTGTTTCGGTAGCCACGGGTGTGCGAGCGTCAGGCGCTCGAGCACGCTGCCATCGAATTCACCGAGCACCTCGGCGTTCTGCGCGCCATAGCGGGCAAGACAGGCGTCCTTGAGCTGCGACGCCAGCACCAGCACGCGGCGCTGCCCACCGACATCCACCGCGACCGCGACGTATCGGAAAGCCGGTCCGACCGTGACCGCCTCGTTCGCGAGCAGCGTCCACGGGGTGGTCGTCCAGATCACGACAGCCACGGGCTGCGCGAGCTTCACGGGCTCGACGTTCGTACGGGCAGCGAAGTCCTGGACATCGACCACCCGGAACGCGACATCGATAGCGGTCGAAGTCTTGTCCTCGTACTCGACCTCCGCCTCGGCCAGCGCGGAGCGGCAGTCGAGGCACCAGTGCACGGGCTTCGCACCACGATAGAGATGCCCGTTGCGAATGATCTTGCCGAGCGAACGGATCTGCTGCGCCTCGAAGCGCGGATCCATCGTCAGATACGGATCTTCCCAGTCGGCAAATACGCCGAGACGTTTGAAGTCGTTGCGCTGCGAATCGACCTGCGCACGCGCAAAGGTTCGGCATGCTTCGCGGAAACCCTTGGCGTCGAGTTTCTGCCCGGGCCTGCCGTGCTTCTTCTCCACCGCCAGCTCGATCGGCAGGCCATGACAGTCCCAGCCGGGAATGAAGGCCGCATCTCGCCCGTCGAGCGTCTGCGATTTGACGACGATGTCCTTGAGGATCTTGTTGACCGCATGGCCGAGGTGGATGACGCCATTGGCATAGGGCGGCCCGTCATGAAAACGAAACGGCTCCCGGCCCGCCGATGCCTCGCGGATACGCTGATAGATACCCTGTTCGGCCCAGAGCTTCAGCTGCGCGGGCTCGCGCTGCGACAGATCGGCTTTCATCGGAAAGCCGGTCTGCGGCAGATTGATGGTGTCCTTGTATTCCAAGATTCTCCTCTACCCCAGTTGTCGACGCGCCTGTTCGGCGTCGCGGTGCATCTGCTGAACCATGTCATCGAGCGATGCGAACTTCAGTTCGTCGCGCAACCGTGCGACGAACTCCACTTCCACCTCGCGCCCATAGAGATCGCCGGCAAAGTCGAACAGGTGCGCCTCCAGCAGCATGTGCGTACCGTCGATGACGGGACGCGTGCCCAGGCTGGCGACGCCCGGCCAGCCGTTGAGTCCCTCGCCATGCACGCGCACTGCGAATACCCCGGTCATCGCGACGCGTCGGCGCTTCACCGCCAGATTCGCGGTCGGAAAGCCGAGTGTGCGTCCGAGCTGGTTGCCTCGACGCACCCGCCCGCGCATGCCATATGGACGTCCCAGCAACCGCTTCGCTTCGCTCAAGTAGCCGAAGCGCAGCGCCTCGCGGACCCGGCGACTGCTGATGCGCATCCCATCCAGCGGCACCGCATCGACCACGTCGACGTCGAATCCGAAAGCCGCGCTCTGACCCGCACACCACTGCGCATTCGCCTCACCGCCCGCGCCAAACCGGAAATCGTGTCCGATCACCACCACGCGGGCCCGCGCCAGTTGCAGCCAGTTCATGAACTCCACCCCGGGAATGCGGCGCAGCCTCTGGCTGAAGGTCAGCAGGCAAAGCCGCTCGAGCCCTGTATCCGCCAGCAGGCGCCAGCGCTCGCGGAAATTCGTGAGGCGCTCCGGCGGGTCATCCGGAAACAGCACCTCGCGGGGCAGCGGCTCAAAGCTCACCAGCATCGACGGAAGCTTCAGGCGCCGCCCATGTGCCCGCATCCGCTCGATCAGCGCGCGGTGCCCCAGATGAATGCCGTCAAAACCGCCAATCGTGACGACGCAATCGTGGGCGTTGGTCGAGTCGAGTCGTCGGATGAGCTCCATGAGGGGCCAGAAAGATGAACCAGGATGGCAATAAACGGCAATGTAAACATCAAATTATAGCTCGACAACCATACCCGATTGACAAGCATTTCGGGGGTCTCCACACTACGCGCCCCCAAATTCGAGAGAGACCGCGTGGCTAATACCAAATCGGCGGAAAAAGCAGCGCGGCAGGCCGCTCAGAATCGCGCTCACAATGTCACCTTGCGTTCGCGCATGCGTACCGCCATCCGCAAGGTCAACGACGCGGTCACCAAGGGTGCTAAGGACGAGGCTCAGACCAGCTACCGCGCGGCGGTGCCGGTCATCGACAGCATGGTCAACAAGGGCATCATTCACCGCAACGCGGCCGACCGCCACAAGAGCCGACTCGCCGCACGCGTGAAGCGCGTCAGCGTCGCTCAGTAAGCAATCCCTCAAGGCGTCTGCAGCTCGCGCTCGTGATCTTCGAGCGCCAGCAGCAATGACAAGCGCTCGTCGCCGCGCGCAACTTCGCGCCAATGGCGACCTTCCGGCCACGGATCGAGTGCCCCGGCCAGCGCCCACAGCACATTCATCGAAGACGTCACGCCGGCTCGCTTGAGCCGGGCGAACGCTGCCACGGCGCCGACGCGGCGCAATTCATCAGCCGTGTGCACCCCGATCTCGGCCAGCAATTGTTCGCTGCGGGTACCCAGATTTCGCAGGTCGCGGATCCGCAGCTTCAGCTTGCCAGCTGCGATGCGGGCACGAACCTTGGAATTACGCATGCTGAGCGGCGGCTGCCGCAGTTGTTTCCACGTGGCGCATGACGGCCTCGGCCAGCTCGCGCGTTCCGCGACCGGTCGCAGCCGAAATCAGAAACAGCGGACCTTTGTAGCGCAGCCGACGTGCGATATCTGCCGCCAGTTTCTCGGCTTCCTCGTCCGGCAGCAGATCGCGCTTGTTGATCACCAGCCAGCGGGACTTCTTGCCCAGCGCCGGGTCGAACTTCTTCAGTTCCGCGACGATGTTGCGCGCATCCACGACCGGGTCGGCTTCCGGATCCGGCGGCAGCATGTCGATGATATGCAGTAGCACCCGAGTACGTTGCAGGTGCTTCAGGAAACGGATGCCGAGTCCCGCACCCTCCGCCGCACCCTCGATCAGGCCAGGAATATCTGCCATGACGAAGCTGCGATGTTCGCCGCAATTCACCACGCCCAGGTTGGGATAGAGAGTCGTGAACGGATAGTCGGCTACCTTCGGCTTGGCCGCCGACACCGCGCGGATGAGCGTCGATTTGCCGGCATTGGGCAATCCCAGCAGCCCGACGTCGGCGATCACCTTCATTTCGAGGGTCAGCGCGCGTTTCTCGCCTGGCAGCCCAGGACCGAATTGTCGCGGTGCGCGGTTGGTACTCGACTTGAAACGCTGATTGCCCCAGCCGCCCTTGCCGCCCTGCGCGACCTTGAGCTCTTGTCCTGCCGTCGCCAGATCTCCCAGCGGCTCATCGCTTTCCGCGTCGCGAACCTGGGTTCCGACTGGAACGGCGATGTAAAGATCGTCGCCACCGCGACCGGTGCAGTCGTTGCTCGATCCGCCATCGCCATGCTGGGCCTTGTACAGGCGGTCGATGCGAAAGTCGGCCAGCGTGTTGATGCCTTCCTTCGCCCGCAGCCAGACGCTGCCGCCGGCACCACCGTCGCCGCCATCGGGACCGCCGAACGGCACGAATTTTTCACGACGGAAACTGGCGCTGCCGCGGCCGCCATTGCCGGCCTGCACACGCAGCTTGGCCTCATCGACGAATTTCATAGTGGTTGCGAGTGTATGACGCCAGTGACGGACTGTACCTCAGTCGGGTTTACTGGCCTTAAATGAAAGCGCCCCCAGATGAGGGGGCGCCAGATAAGACAATCGAGGGTGATGGCGTGGGTCAGTTCGGCTTCGCACCTGAGGCATCGGGGGCATCCGGCGCCGGCACGATGCTCACGTACGTGCGCTGATCGACGCCGCGGATACGGAACTGCACTTCGCCGGTGACCGTCGCGAACAGCGTGTGATCGGTACCGACGCCCACGTTGTCGCCCGCGCGCATCTTGGTGCCGCGCTGACGGACCAGGATGTTGCCGGCCAGAACGTGCTCGCCGCCGAAGCGCTTTACGCCCAGTCGTTTGGAATGCGAATCGCGACCGTTACGAGTACTGCCGCCTGCTTTCTTGTGTGCCATGACTTACTCCAACGCGCCCATTAAGGAGCGCTGATCTCCGTGACCCGAACCTGAGTGTACTGCTGGCGATGATTCTTCTGCCGCAGATAGTGCTTGCGCCGACGAAATTTGACGATCGAGACCTTGTCGCCCTTGGCGTGCTTCTCGATGGTGGCAGTGACACGGCCGCCCTGCAGCTGGGGATTGCCGAGCCGCACGTTGTCGCCATCGGCGATCAACAGCACCTCATTGAACTCAACCGTCGCACCCGGTTCGCCCGGCAGCTTCTCAATGCGCAGCACGGCTCCCTTCTCGACTCTATACTGTTTGCCGCCTGTGGCGATGACCGCGTACATTGTTAACCGCTCCGTGTGTATCGTCGCACCACTGGCTTCGAGCCGCCCGGACCCACTACATATGTGGGCGCCGGTGGAAGTGCGAAAAGGTCGCGCATTCTAACGATGCAGCGCCGGCCGGTCAAACGACGATTTCTCGTGGAGAAACAGACAGTTGAGTCAAGAGTACGGCAGTCGCGAGACGCTCGAGAACATTCGCGGACTGGTGCGCACCGAGCTGGCGGCTGTTGACGAGGCAATCCGGAACGGACTTCACAGCGTCGTCCCCCTGGTCGATCAGATCGCCGATCACATCATCGGCGGTGGCGGCAAGCGCTTGCGCCCCCTGCTGGTGGTGCTGGCTGGCAGGGCCTGCGGCGCCACCGGCCTCGAGTGTGTCCGGGCCGCGGCCTTCATCGAGTTCATTCATACGGCCACCCTGCTGCACGACGACGTGGTCGACATGTCAGCCCTGCGCCGGGGCCGTGATACCGCCAATGAAATATTCGGCAACCAGGCCAGCGTCCTGGTCGGCGACTTCGTCTATTCCCGCGCGTTTCAGCTGATGGCTGCGACGCGCTCCCAGCGCGTCATCGAGATCATGGCCGAAGCGACCAATGTCATCGCCGAGGGCGAAGTGCTGCAGCTGATGAATGCGCACGACCCCGAAACGACCGAAGCGCGCTACCTGGAGGTGATCCACCGCAAGACCGCACGCCTGTTCCAGGCCGGCGCGGAGGTTGCGGCGGTGCTCAGCGGCGCCCCCGAGGCGCTGCAGCGCGATCTGGCAGAATACGGCCGGCACTTAGGGATCGCCTACCAGCTGATCGACGACGTGCTCGACTACCAGTCCGACCCGGAGACCCGCGGCAAGAACCTGGGCGACGACCTGGCGGAGGGCAAACCTACGCTGCCGCTGATCTATGCCATGCGCGATAGTAACGGCCGCTACGGCGACCTGATGCGCGAAGTCATCCGCGATGGCGGCCGCGAAAGGCTGCCGGATATATTGAACGCGATTGAGTCGGCGGGAGGCCTTGAGTACACTGCGCGGCTCGCGCAATCCGAGGCCGATGCGGCACTGGAGTCGCTGGCGGCCCTCCCCGACACCCCCTACCGGGCAGCTTTGGGAACCCTGGTACGATTCGCGGTCGCCCGCAAGCACTGATTGCGTTGGAAGGTTCTAATTTCGGGGTGTAGCTCAGCCTGGTAGAGCACTACGTTCGGGACGTAGGGGTCGCAGGTTCAAATCCTGTCACCCCGACCACATGGCTGCTTGTGTGGTCGGTTTTCATTGACTGCCCGATATCGCTGTCAACGGCGATATCGGGCACTTCAGTGGCCGTCGCGCTAATCAATCCCTCGTCGAGCTGGTTCTCCACGACCCTGCTACGCTATCGATAGTTTGTCTCTATGATCGGCTCTGCGCCGCTGCACGCCGCGAAGGCTTCACGGTGCCGCGCGACCAATGAGGTTTCGAATGCGTTATGTGTTTCTTCTCTCGCTACTGCTGGTGGGCTGCAGCACTTCCGACCCGATACGCGTTGGCGAGGACCGCTACATGATCTCCACGACCAACTATACGGGCCTGTCTACCCGAGCCGGTCAGATCGAACGAGCGATGGACGATGCCAACGACTTCTGTGCCAGGAAAGGCAAGGTAGCTCAGATGCAGGGAGACGGCCGCGAGGCTCAGCCGCCCGTCGAAGGGCAGCCGGCCGTAGCGCCTGTCTCCGAAAGTGTCGTTTTCTCTTGCGTGACGGGCGCACCCTGACCGTCAGGCTGTCCGGGAAAGAAATTCTCCCTGTCGAAAGACTGAGGAAAGCTTCCTGACGAACGAAGTCGGTACGACGTTTGTCTTACTGCTGCGTTACGCAGTAACGACAGTGGGAGATAACATGCTTGAACTCATCCCTGGCCGGAAAGGCCGGTTGGCAGCGGCAATCAGCGCGACCATCGGGCTCTCAGGCCTGATTTGCTCACCGGCTACTGCCGCGCTTGGCGGAGACGTGGCATCGATCGAAAGCGATCGTCAGGCGCTCGGCGGCTCTCACGTCGTCACCCGGATGCAGCACTACGACCGGCACGAAATTGCGACCGCCAGCGGGCTGCGCGTGCATGAGTTTGCCGACACCACTGGCCGGGTGTTCGCCCTCAGCTGGGACGGTCAGGCCCAGCCGGATCTCCAGACGCTGCTGGGCAATCACTATTCCGAATACAGCAGTGCAGCGAAGGTGCGCCGCGTCGCCAACCACCACGTCTTCAGTGCGCAGAGCGGCGGCCTGGTCATTCAGATCATCCGGCGTCCCCGTGGACTCACCGGGATGGCCAGCGTGCCGGCGTTGATGCCGGCCGGCATCGACGCGCAGGAGCTGCGCTGATGCGACAACTGGCAGGGATTGCGCTGGCAGCGGCATTTGCACTTCTCGCCGGCTGCGGCGGCGGCAGCGGCAGTTCAGTGCTGACCGGCGCCTCAACATCCACCAGCTCGTCTGGGTCCACCAGCTCGCCGGGTTCAACGAGCTCAGGCAGCAGCGGCAATACGCTGGCGGTTACCGTGGACGCCGGACCTGCGGCTCTCCTGCAACAGAACTACATCGATACCAACGTGCTGTTTGCCACGATAACGATCTGCACGCCCGGCAGTGCGAGCGCGTGCCAGAGCATCGATCATGTACAGGTCGACACGGGTTCCACAGGCCTGCGGATCTTCTCGTCGGTCCTGTCGGGTGCGGCGGCGCCCGCGGATCTCAATGACCCGTTCAGCGGCGACCGCTTGCTCGAGTGCGTGCAGTTCGCCGATGGCTACACATGGGGATCGATGGTCACGGCTGATGTTCGGATCGGTACTCGAACGCTGTCGAGCGTACCTATCAATCTGATGGCCGATCCGGTTGCCG
>DATBAM010000092.1:0-2303 GCA_036271535.1 Steroidobacteraceae bacterium
CGCTCACCCGGTATCACCGCATGCTGGGAGACCGGACGCTGTGGCAGCCGGGAACGGACCACGCCGGCATCGCAACCCAGATGGTCGTCGAGCGCCAGCTCAATGCCCAGGGTATCAAGCGAACCGAGCTCGGCCGCGATAAATTTCTTGAGCGGGTCTGGCAGTGGAAGGAGCAGTCGGGTGGCACGATCGCGGGGCAGATGCGCCGGCTGGGCGATTCCGTCGACTGGAGCCGCGATCGCTTTACGATGGACCCGGTTCTGTCCCGGGCCGTGGTCGAAGTCTTCGTGCGCCTGCACGCCGAAGGGCTGATCTATCGCGGCAAACGACTCGTCAACTGGGACCCCGTGCTGCTCACGGCCCTGTCCGACCTGGAAGTGGAGAGCGTCGAGGAAGATGGCTTTCTCTGGCATATCCGCTATCCGCTGGCGGAGGGCTCGGGGTCCGTCATCGTCGCGACGACCCGTCCGGAAACGCTGCTGGGCGACACCGCGGTTGCCGTCAATCCGGACGACGATCGATTCAATTCTCTCATCGGCAAGAGCGTGCGGCTGCCCCTGACCGAGCGCCTGATTCCCATCATCGGCGACGCCTATGTCGATCCGGCATTCGGCTCCGGTGTCGTCAAGATCACCCCGGCGCACGATTTCAACGACTATGAGATCGGTGTGCGGCACAACCTGCCGCAGATCAACATCCTCACCCCCCGCGCGGCGTTGAATGACAACGTGCCGGAACGCTTCCGTGGTCTGGACAGGTTTGAGGCCCGAAAACGGATCATCGCCGAACTGGAAGCCGCCGGCCTTCTGGAGCGCACTGAGAAGCATCGTCTCATGGTGCCGCGAGGCGATCGAAGTACGGCCGTGCTCGAGCCGTATCTCACCGACCAGTGGTACGTGAAAATCGCGCCCCTCGCGCAGCCCGCGGTCGAGGCCGTCGAACAGGGCCGTACCCGGTTCGTCCCGGAGAACTGGGCCAAGACTTACTTTGAGTGGATGCGCAACATCAAAGACTGGTGCGTCAGCCGTCAGCTCTGGTGGGGTCACCGCATTCCTGCGTGGTACGACGAACAAGGCCATGTTTACGTCGGCAGAAACGAAGCGGAGGTGCGCGCGGCTCATGAACTTGCCGACAGCGTGGCGCTGCGTCAGGACGATGACGTGCTCGACACCTGGTTCTCCTCGGCACTGTGGCCCTTTTCAACACTCGGGTGGCCCGACAGGACGCCCGATCTCGCACAGCTGTATCCCACCAGCGTGCTGGTGACCGGTTTCGACATCATCTTCTTCTGGGTCGCGCGCATGATGATGATGGGGCTCAAGTTCATGGGAGAGGTGCCGTTCCGCGACGTCTACATGACAGGGCTCATCCGGGACGAGCGCGGCGAGAAGATGTCGAAGTCCAAGGGCAACGTGCTCGACCCGCTCGATATCGTCGATGGCATCGACCTGGAATCGCTCGTCGCCAAGCGAACCACGGGACTGATGCAACCGCAGCACGCACCGGCCATCGAGAAGACGACGCGGAAACAATTTCCGCAGGGCATCGAACCGCATGGCACCGACGCCCTGCGCTTCACCTTTGCCGCTCTCGCCTCGCCGAGCCGCGACATCCGTTTCGACATGGGGCGCGTGGCGGGTTACCGCAACTTCTGCAACAAGCTCTGGAATGCCGCCCGCTTCGTCATGGCGCAGGTGGAGGACCCCGCGGCGGCGCAGACAGCCGACGCGGCTGGCGCTGAACCTTTCGAGCTGTCGGTTGCGGACCGTTGGATTCGTTCACGATTCGGCCGGATGCTGGCGGACGTGGAGACGGCGTTCCGCGACTATCGGTTCGACTACGTGGCGACCGCGCTCTACGAGTTCACCTGGTACGAGTTCTGCGACTGGTACATCGAACTCACCAAGCCGGTGTTGCAATCGGAGCATGCATCGGCGGCCGCGAAGCGCGGCACGCGCAAGACGCTCGTGGAGACCCTTGAAGCACTGCAGCGGGCGCTGCATCCGCTGATGCCGTTCATCAGCGAAGAAATCTGGCAGCGCGCCGCCGCGCTGGCGGGCCGTGCCGGACCCACCGTCATGCTCGAATCCTATCCGGCTGTCGCCAGCTACGCGCGCGATGAGCAGGCAGAATTGGAAATCGCATGGATCCGCTCCGTGATCCTGGCGGTGCGGCAGATCCGCGGTGAAATGAACATTGCCCTCTCGAAGCGGATTCCCGTTATTTTCAAGGACGCTTCGGCCAGCGACAGGCGTTACGCCGGGCTGCATCGCGCCTACCTGGAACGGCTGGCTGCTCTTGAG
>DATBAM010000093.1:0-34141 GCA_036271535.1 Steroidobacteraceae bacterium
CCCTATCAGCGATCACCAGCTGCCTGCCAGGCCCGGTGACAACACCCCCCGGATCATGGACGACTGGGGGTAGCAATCATGCCGGGCCTAGCTGGCGGAGCCCAGATTACCCGGGCTCAGGAAGAAGGTAACGGGGGGGAAGATTCTGCAGTAGACGATCCATAACAAAAACGCGGTTTTGTTATGGATCGTCTACTGCTGCGCGCCGGGCCGTACCCACCTCCGGGCTCCCCGAAGTGGTGCACTGTCCCAAAGAGTTATGTCAAAGCGGCCGGCGCTGGGCGAGAGCCCACCCAGCGCGCGATCAGCTCGTCCAGCGACAGCTTGCCGGGACCGCGGAATAGAAGGAAGACCAGCATCGCCGCCCATTGGATATGGGTTGGCCATGCCTGCGGATAGACGAACACCTCGATAAAGGTAGTCATCCCGAGCAGCACCAGCGCGGCGAATCGGGTGAACAGTCCGAGCACCAATAGCACGGGCATGCTCAGTTCGATGCTGGCGGCGAGGTGCGCGGCGATATCCGGCGGCAGCAGCGGCACCTTGTATTCCTCTTCGAACAGCTGGATCGTCGCACCCCAGTCTGCGAGCTTGGTCTGTCCGGAACTCCAGAAAACCTGGGCCACGGCCAGCCGCGGCAGAATCGCGAGCAGGCTGTACGGCACCGCATCGAGCCAGCGGATGATACGTGCCACGAATCCGGGCGCAGCCGTAAGGCTCACCGGCGCCGTGTCGATTGCGGTGCTCATATCTCGTTTTCTCCTTCGGTCGTAAATTCTGCAAATCGCCCCGCACGCAGATGATCCGCGAGCGCGGCGTTGACTTCCTCATTGGCGCCGTCAGCGACATGACCGTCGTCGACTGCGTCCAACGCTTCGTTCAAGGACTGGCCGCGCAGCAATGCCTCGCTGAATCGTCCGGCTACGCAGCCAAGACGTTGCACCGACGTGCCGCGCTCGTCCCGCTCGACCAGCAGATACACCGGCCTGTTGCCCAATTTCACCGCGGCCATGGCCACCTCGTCCCCCGAGAGCACCGCACGCCAGATTTCATCGGCAGGCGCATTGAGACGAAGCAGGCACACCCCGGGCCGTGGATGGAAACGCACCGCGCTCATCTGGCTGGGATCCAATGCGCTCAGCGCAGCCGGATCCAGCGATGCGCTGTCGGGAGCGTGCAATGACCGACTCACTGCCCATTCGAGACGGGCGACATCCGATAGATAGCTGATGCCGGCGGCGGGTGGGAACTGCGCCAGAAACGCCGCGAACGATGCGCCATAGTCATTCAGATAAGCGCTGGTGGGCGGCTGCGCGCTCACGAACTGCGCCGCGGCGCCTTCGAAGAATTCATCGCCCACGAGCAGCCGGACGGCGGGAAAATTGAGCCGCAGCGCATTGATCAGCGTCGTCAGGCAGGTATGGCGGTAGATGGCGTACCGCTCGGTCGACTTTGCGTCCGTCGCGGCGTCGGCTGACGGCAAGTCGGGTCGCGGCGCACCCAGTAACCGGGCCCGCATCGAGCGCTGCCATTCAAGCAGCGTGCTCATGGACCCCTTCCGCAATCGCATTCAGATACTGCGTGGCATGCGCCGCTTCGCTCAGCAGCACCTCGAGCGCCGGCACATCGGTGTCCCATTCGATCAGGGTCGGCTTCGCACCCATGATCGACAACGCGAATCGATACAGCTGCCACACTTCGCTGGAGACACGCGAGCCGTGGTCATCAATGCGGATCTGCGCGCCGCTGTTGAGCGTGCGCAGCGCATGTCCGGCCAGATGTATCTCGCCGACGGCCGCTGCCGGCAACTCCTGCAGATAGGCTCGAGCGTCCCAGTTATGATTGAAGGCACTGACGAAGATGTTGTTGACATCGCAAAGCAGGCCGCAGCCGGTGCGCCGTATCACTTCGGCCAGGAACTCCCACTCGGGTATCACCGACTGAGGGCACTGAAGATAGGTAGACGGGTTCTCGATCAGGATACGTCGGCCCAGCGCCTCCTGCGTCTGCGTGACATGGCGGCAGATCAGTTCGAGTGCTTCCTCGCTCATCGGCAACGGTAGCAGATCCGCAAGATAGGTGCCGTCGACGGTGCTCCACGACAGATGTTCGGACACCAGCTGTGGCTGCAGATCGCGCACCAGTCGTGCGATCCGCTTTAGGTGCTCCATGTCGAGGCCGTCGGCGCTGCCGAGCGACAGACCGACTCCATGCAGTGACAGCGGGTAAGTATCGCGCAGATCGAACAGCATGCGCCGCGTGCTGCCGCCACCGAGATAATTTTCGGTGTGTACCTCGAGCCAGCCGATCGCTGGACGGGTCTCGTTGATCTGCCGATGATGCGGAAAGCGCAGCCCGATACCTGCGATCGCAGGTATCGGGCCGGACGCGTTCGAGCCTGAGACCGATTCGAACACGGTGCTTCCTGTTACATCGCGCTCGTAGAGCCGCCGGCAATCTTCGAGCAAGCACCTGACGGGACCAGGACGAACGACTTCGGGTCGCGCGCGGCCGTGGCCTGACCGGCACATGAATGGGCGCCCGCCGCGCAATCATTCTTGCCCGCGGCATTGATGCCGTAACACTTATCCATATGTTCCTTCTTCGCCATGTCCTTGGAAGCGTCATCGGCCATGACAGGCGCCGTCGCCAACGCCAGACCCACGGCACCCGTCAGGACCGAAGCGGCCAATACCAGTCGATTCATGATGATCCCCTCATTTGCACAGACCCCGACATTGGGGCTTGTGGGAATCTTCGCCCGGATAGCCAAAAGGTTACACTCGCGGGCTGTGACCACGGATCTTTCAGCCGCGGAACGGGACCAGGGCTGGACCCGACTAATGACCGCTGCGCAGGCGGGTGACCGCCCGGCGTACGAGCGCCTGCTGCGCGAGATCACGCCGTGGATCCGTGCCATCGCCCGCCGCCGCAGCAACAACCGGGCCGATATCGAAGAGATCGTCCAGGACACGCTGCTGACCATTCATCGGGTGCGTCATACCTACGATCCCAGGCGTCCTTTCAGCCCCTGGCTCAGCGCCATCGCAGCCCGCCGCGGCATCGATTCTCTGCGGCGCCGCATGCGGGTGGCCCGGCACGAGACGGCGGACGACGGCGCCTATGAAACCTTTGCCGACCATTCAGCGAATACTGAACTGGAGGCGGTGCGTTCGACCGAAGAGATTAACCACCTGCTGGGCAATCTACCTGCGCGTCAACGTGAGGCATTGGAGGCATTGAAACTGAAGGAAATGAGTCTGGTGGAAGCGTCTGCCGCGTCCGGACAGTCCGTGGCCGCCCTGAAGGTCAACGTGCACCGCGCGCTCAAGACGCTGCGGGCGATGTTCAGCGAGCGGACACCGTGAGGCGCCGTGGCACGGACAGATGAGCTGATCTCGGCACTGGCCTCCGAGCTCCAGCCAGTGCGTCGGATGACGCCGCCTGGGCGTCGTGCCGCGATGTGGCTCGCGACCACCGCGGTCCTGATCGTGCTGATCGTGCTGCAGTTTTCCAGCCACCGGCTGATCGAGCAACGCATGTCGGTTGCCCGAATGACGCTGGAATGCTTAGGGTCTGCACTGACCGCCGTGGCGGCAACCATGGCCGCGTTCGAGCTGTCGGTGCCGGGTCATTCGTCCCGCTGGAACTGGGTTCCCGTTCCGCCGCTGCTGTTATGGCTAGGCGCGTCGGGCGCGGGCTGCCTGCAGAATGGCATGGGTCTGCATACGCCTTACACGCAGCACATGCCGTCCTGCTTCATCTTTATCGTCGTCGTCAGCCTCCCCCTGAGCGTCGCGCTATTCTGGATGCTGCGGCGCGCGCGGCCGATCGCACCGCTCCCGGTCGCGATCTCTGGCGCGCTCGGCGTGGCAGCAACCGCGGCGACGCTGCTGCAGTTCTTCCATCCATTTGACATCACCTGGCTGGATCTCGGCATACATCTGGTCGCCGTCGCCGCGATCGTGGCGCTGGCCGTTGCATTGCGGGATACGCTGCTTGCCGGAACGCGCCACCGGTAAGCCGCTCGCGCCGCAGTTCTCAGAACCGCAACCTGGCTTGGACATAAATATCGGGCAGTCGCTATGTCGCGGCTGTGCAAGCCCCCCCGCAATCCGATCAGACGCTCGATGATGTGCTCAAGCTCGCGGCTGCACGGATGTACTGCGCAAAAGCAGAAGGTCGGCAAGCCACTGCCCGACCCTCTGCACTCTCACCTTCCAACTAGTCTTACGATCAGACGGTCTCGATCGCGATCGCGGTAGCCTCGCCACCACCGAGGCACAGCGATGCGATGCCTCGCTTGAGATTGCGCCGCCGCAGCGCATGCAGCAGCGTCGTCATGATGCGGGCACCCGTGGCGCCGATCGGATGGCCCAGTGCGCACGCACCGCCGTTGACATTGACCTTGCGCGGATTGAGCGAGAGATCCTTGATCGCGGCCATCGTCACGACCGCGAATGCCTCGTTGATCTCGAACAGATCGACCTGATCGAGGGACCAGCCGGCCTTTTCCAGACAACGCTTGATGGCACCGGCCGGAGCAGTGGTGAACCACTCGGGAGCCTGGGCAAACGTTGCGTAGGATACGATGCGTGCCAGCGGCGTGGCATTGGCAGCGCGCGCGGCGGCCGCGCTCGCGATCACCATCGCCGCAGCGCCGTCCGAGATCGACGAGGAACTCGCCGCGGTCACGGTGCCGTCCTTGGCGAAGGACGGCTTGAGATTCGGTATCTTGCTGACATCGACCGTGAAGGGGGTCTCGTCGCGGTCGACCACGGTATCGCCCTTGCGACCCTTCACGGTCACCGGCGTGATTTCGGCCTCGAAGCTGGCGTTACCGCAGGCTTCCTTGGCGCGACGAACGGTTTCGGTCGCATAGAGGTCCTGATCCGCACGCGTGAATCCGTATTTCCGGGCGGTCGCGTCGGCGAAGTGGCCCATCATCTGATTGTCGTACGGATTCTGCAGACCGTCGTAGAACATGTGGTCCAGGATTTCGCCGTGGCCCATGCGGTAACCGCCTCTCGCCTTCGGCAGCAGATATGGCGCATTGGTCATCGATTCCATGCCGCCAGCGATCACGACGCGCGCAGAGCCGGCGCGGATCGCATCCGCTGCGTACATCGCGGTACGCATGCCGGAGCCACAGACCTTGTTGACGGTCGTCACCGGCACGCTCTTCGGCACACCGGCGCCGAGCGACGCCTGGCGCGCCGGTGCCTGACCGATTCCCGCCGGCAATACACAGCCGAAGAACACTTCGTCCACCTGCTCCGCCGGGATGCGGCTGTCGGCCACCGCCGCGCGAATGGCCGCGGCGCCGAGTTGCGGCGCCGTCATGCCTGCAAACGAACCCTGGAAAGCGCCGATCGGCGTGCGCCGCGCGGACAGAATGTAGATTTCATCGCTCATGAATTTGCCCTCAGTAATATTCAGCGCAGCGCGGCATTGAAGTTCGCCGTGGTCTTGCTGCGCACTTCGTCCTGTGTCACGCCGGGTGCCAGTTCGATCAGTTCGAACGGCGCATGACGGTCGGTGCGGCTGAAAACGGCAAGGTCGGTGATCAGCATGTCCACCACTCCTGCGCCGGTCAGGGGCAGCTCGCAGCCCGGTTTGAATTTGGCCGAGCCATCGCGCGCCATGTGCTCCATCACGACGATGACACGCCGGACGCCGGCGACCAGATCCATCGCGCCGCCCATGCCCTTGACCATCTTGCCCGGAACCATCCAGTTGGCGAGGTCACCCTTCTCGGACACCTCCATGCCGCCCAGTACTGACAGATTTATATGGCCGCCGCGGATCATTCCAAAGCTGTCGGCCGAAGAAAAATACGATGACATCGGCAACTGGGTGATGGTCTGCTTGCCGGCATTGACCAGATCCGGATCCTCGTCGCCCTCGAACGGAAATGGTCCCATGCCGAGCATTCCGTTCTCGGACTGCAGCACGACCTTCATTCCCTGTGGAATGTAGTTCGCAACCAGCGTCGGAATGCCGATGCCCAGATTCACATAGAAGCCGTCGCGCAGCTCACGCGCTGCGCGCTCGGCCATCTGTTCACGCGTCCACGGCATGTTCGCCCCGCTTGCGCACCGTGCGCTGTTCGATCGGCTTGCGATAACCCGCACCCTTGAAGATGCGCTGCACGAAAATACCCGGCGTATGGATCTGGTCGGGCTCGAGCGCTCCCACGGCCACCAGCTCCTCCACCTCGGCCACCGTGATGCGACCGGCGGTCGCCATCATCGGGTTGAAGTTCCGGGCGGTCTTGCGAAAGATGAGGTTCCCCTCGGCGTCACCTTTCCACGCCTTGACCAGCGCGATGTCCGCCGTGAGCCCGGTCTCGAGCACATAGGTGTCGCCGTTCTCCACGCGCGTCTCCTTGCCCTGAGCCACCTGCGTACCGGCACCGGTACGCGTATAGAAACCATAGATGCCGGCGCCGCCGGCCCGGATGCGCTCGGCCAGCGTGCCCTGCGGGTTGAATTCGATCTGCAGCTCGCCCTGCAGATACTGACGCTCGAACTCCTTGTTCTCGCCGACATAGGAGGAAATCATCTTGCGGATCTGCCGCGTCTTCAGCAGCAGCCCCAGCCCGAAATCGTCCACGCCGGCGTTGTTGGAGATCACCGTCAACCCTTTCACGCCAGTGTCGCGAAGCGCCGTGATGAGATTTTCGGGGATGCCGCACAACCCGAATCCACCTGCCATGACCGTCATGTCATCCCTGACGATGCCGGCCAGCGCGGAGACTGCGTCCGCGAAGACTTTGGTCATAATCCGACTCCAGAACCGATGCGTAATGCGGCCGAAGAGCCGCTAAACCGGCTGTCTATGATACTAGAACTAGGGTGAGCCCTGAACCGCGAGCGTTCCGGTGCGCCCCGGAACCGAACCCGCTTCGACCGGTTGTCCCGGCAGTTCATCGATCTCGAGCGTCGTCAGCAACTGGTGCATCGAGATCAGTTCATGGCCCTGGGCAAGCCACCCCTGCAACAGTCGCTGCAGCACCGGCATCAGCTTCATGCCCTCGAGCTCGGCGTGGAGAGTGAAAACCTGCGGCGTGTCGAGCTCGCGCGTACGTGCCAGCAGGCTCTCGTGCACGGTATCCGCGGTGACGCCCGCGACCCCGATCAATTCATCGAGCGTCGGCAACGTGGTCGGCAGCTGCGGACAGCGGCTGCGTCGTCCCGACAGGAGCGGCACGAACGGGCCGCTGCCGCGCGTGTCCGAGGCGTAGAGGAACCCGAGTTCCTCTTCGAGCGTCAGCGCGGCTTCGTTCATCTGCCATCCTGCCGCGCCGTGCACCAATGGCGTGCTGTCGAACACTTCCCGGAATCGGTCGAATGCCAGCTGCATCTGCCGCCGGGTCCAGGGCTCGTCGCGGCGGGCTACGTAGTCCTGCCAGGTCGTGTGGTCGAAACAGTGCACACCGACCTCGAACCCGGCGTCCCGCACCCGCCGCATCGGCACTGCGGCTCGCCGGCCGATGTCCGGCCCTGGCAGCAGCGTGCCATACAACAGGGTCTTGAGGCCGTAGTGCTCCAGCACCGACGTGCGCGCGGTCTTGGCAAAGAATCCGGGCCGCAACGCGCGACGGATGGCGCGGCCGGTATGGTCCGGTCCCAGGCTGAATAGAAAAGTCGCCTCGGCCTGTGCGGCCTGCAGCGCGTCGATCAGCGCGGGCACGCCTTCCTGGGTGCCCCGCAACGTATCGACATCTACTTTGAGCGCAATCTGCACGCGAAACCCAGCGCTACCTATTCTGCGGCCTGATCCAGCAACTCGCCCGCCTGCGCGATCTCGTCCTTATAGGCATCGAAGATCTGCCGCAGCGCGTCCTGCATCGTCACGCGTGGTTCCCATCCCAGTTCGGCACGCGTGTTGTCGATCTTCGGCGTGCGGTACTCGACGTCCTGATAGCCACTGCCGTAATAGCTGGCGGCCGTGGTATCGACCAATTTGACCTTGGCCGCATTGACGCGGTATTCGGGGTAAGTAGCCGCGGTCGCCAGCATCGCTTCGGCCAGTTCGCGCACCGACAGATTGTTGCCGGGATTGCCGATGTTGAAGATCTTGCGGCTCGCGCAGCCATTGGCGTTCTCGATCATCTTCATCAGCGCGTCCATGCCGTCCTCGATGCCCGTGAAGCATCGGCGTTGCGCGCCGCCGTCTACCAGCTTCACTTCCTCACCGCGCACGATGTGCCCAAGGAACTGAGTGATCACGCGCGAGCTGCCCTCCTTCGCGGCATGCAGATTGTCGAGACCCGGGCCAATCCAGTTGAACGGACGGAACAGCGTGTAATCGAGTTCGTTCTTGAGGCCGTAGGCGTGAATGACGCGATCGAGCAACTGCTTCGAGCAGGCGTAGATCCAGCGCGGCTTCTCGATCGGACCATAGATCAGTTCCGACGACTGCGGATCGAATTCCTTGTCGCGGCACATGCCGTAAACCTCGGAGGTCGAAGGGAACAGCACCCGCTTACGATGCTTGACGCATTGCCGGATGATCGCGAGATTCGCTTCAAAATCCAGTTCGAATACGCGCAACGGGTCCTTCACGTAGAGGGCCGGCGTCGCAATCGCGACCAGCGGCAGCACCACGTCGCACTTCTTGACGTGATACTCGATCCACTCGCGGTTGATCGTGATGTCGCCTTCGAAGAACTTGAGGCGTGGGTTCTGCAGCAGCGGCCCGATGCGCTCGCTGTCCATATCCATCCCATAGACGTTCCAATCGGTCGTCGCGAGGATGCGTGTCGACAGGTGGTGCCCGATGAATCCATTCACACCCAGAATCAGGACATTTTTCATTGTGAGCTCTGCTCCATCACGGGTTTGAGCGGCAGCGAACGATCGCCGTAGCGCCGGTGAAACGCTGCGGCATCGCGGATGTCGCTTCCCAGTTCGAATTCCAGCAGCTTGAGCGCGCCATCATGACAGCGCGCGAGAACCTGGCCCTGCTGCCACTGCAGCACGGGCTCGGCCGACGGCAACCTATCCGTTGCCGGCAGCGAACGCAGGATGCGCAGACTCAAGCCATCCGCCTCGCCGTAGGCGCCAGGATAGGGAGGTGCGACCGCGCGCACCAGGTTGTGCGCAGCCAGAACGCCCTGCCGCCAGTCGATGGCGCCATCCCGGGCGGTGCGGCGACCAAAATAGCTGCCGCGCTCGAGCTGCTGCGGTTCGTGCACCGCCGTCCCGGCCAGCAGCGACGGCAGGCATCGATCGAGCGCGACCTCCGCCGCCACCGTAACTTTACGAAACACTTCCACCGCTGTGTCGTCCGGCAGGATCGGCACCGCCTCGCGCGCGACGATGGCGCCGGCGTCAGGCTTTACCTCCATGACGTGCAGCGTCGCACCGGTCTGGCGTTCGCCCTTGAGCACGGCCCAGTTGACGGGCACGCGGCCGCGGTACTGGGGCAGCAGCGAGCCATGCATGTTGTAGGCACCGCGCGTTGCCAGCGCCAGCAGCTGCGGTCCAAGCATCAGCCGATAGTAGAACGAGAACAGGAAATCGGGCCGGGCCGCGCTGATGCGCTCCAGGATCTCGGGGCGATTGGGGTCCTCGGGTGTCAGCACTTCGATATCGTGCCAACGCGCATGGCGCGCCACGCTGTCGAACCAGATCGTCTCGGTGGGAGAATCTGCGTGGGTAAAGACCATCGGCACACGAACGCCGTGCGCCAGCAACGTTCGCAGGCAGCGCACGCCGACATCGTGGTAGGCAAATACCACCGCCGACGGCGCGCCCACCGCTGCCCCTGGGGGCGCGATCACGCTCATGGCGGCGGGGCTTCCGCTTGTTGCGGGAGCAGCTGCCGCGGCGTCTCCGGATGCTCCGGTCGGCGACGCTCCGCACCGTGGTACTCAGACTCCTGCTCGAGCACACTGCCGACGATGTAGCGCGGCCGACGCCGTACTTCGTCGTAGATGCGGCCGACATATTCGCCGACCAGGCCAACGCCGAACAACGCAACCCCCAGCAGGAAGAACGCGATCGCAAACAGCGTGAACACGCCCTCGGCCTCGGGCCCCAGGATCAGGCGACGCAGCGCGAGGAAAATCACGAACGCGACCGACAGCACCGAGATCAGGATACCGGTCACCGAGAACAGCTGCATCGGCGCCGTCGAGAAGCCGGTCATCAGATCGAAGTTGAGACGCATCAGCTGCATCATCGAATACTTGGACTGCCCTGCTCCGCGCTCCTCGTGCGATACCTGGATCTCTGTCGGGCGCATCGAAAAGGTATAGGCGAGCGCGGGCACGAAGGTGTTGTACTCGGAACACTGATTGACGGCGTCGACCACGGCGCGGGAATAGCCCCGGAACATGCAGCCCTGATCGGTAATACGTACCCGGGTGGTCCGTTCGCGGATGCGGTTCATCAGTCGCGACGCATAGCGTCGCCAGGCTACGTCCTGGCGACGCATTCGGATGGTACCGACGTAATCATGCCCGGCGTCGAGTTCGCTGAGTACGCGACCGATCTCCTCGGGAGGATTCTGCAGATCGGCATCGAGTGTCAGGACATACCGTCCGCGGGCATGTGCGAAACCCGCGAGGATCGCGCGATGCTGGCCGAAGTTGCTGGCGAACAGCACCACACGCGTGACCTCGGGACGCCGTTCGAACTGCTGCCGCAACAGCGCAACGGAGCGGTCGCGGCTGCCGTCATTGACGAACACGATCTCGTAGCTGCGTGCGAGCGCATCGAGCGCGGGATACAGCCGCGCGAACAGACTCGCCAGCACCGCCTCTTCGTTGTAGACGGGGATCACGACGCTGATGTCGGGCACGACCTGTGGCACGGACGTATTCATCCCGACCGGGCGCGCGTCGCGGGCACCGACAGCAGTCCCTTCAGGATGCGGGACGTCTCCGTGCAGACACGATCGACGTCTTCATCGCGCATGGCCGGGAACAGCGGCAACGTGACGATGCCGTCACCGATCCGCTCGGCGTGGGGATAGTCGCCCGGACTGAATCCCATCTGCCGGTAGAACGTCAGCAGATGAATCGCGGGATAGTGAACGCCGACGCCGATCTGCGCTGCACGCATCTGCGCGATGAAATCGCCGCGGCTGACCTGCGGCGGCAGCACGACCTGAAACATGTGCCAGTTGGAGTTACTGAAGTCCTCGACCGGCAGCTCGCAGCCAAGCGAGCCGTCGAAGCGCTCGAAATAGCGGCGCGCGAGCTGCCGCCGGCGCGCGGTGAATTGCTCGAGCTGATCGAGCTGGCCGATGCCGATGCGGGCCGCCACATCGGTCATATTGTGTTTGCCGCCGGGAAGCGTCGCGTCCATGCCGCCATCGGCAAAACGCTGCACGCCCTGCAGCCGCCAGAGTTCACAGCGCCGTGCTTCGTCCTCGTCGTTCAAAATGAGGCAGCCACCCTCGGTGGTCGTAAGGTTCTTGTTTGCGTGAAAGCTGATAGAGACGATATCGCCGGTCGCGCCAATGCGCTCGCCCTGCCAGGTGGAACCCATGGACTGCGCCGCGTCCTCGAGCACCCGCAGCCGGTGCCGTCGCGCGATGTCGTTGAGACGAGTCCGATCGACCGGCAGGCCGGCGAGATCGACCGGCAGCAGCGCTCGCGTACGTGGCGTGATGGCAGCCTCGACGCGGGACAGGTCGATGTTGCGCGTGCGCGGATCGACATCGACGAACACCGGCCGGGCGCCAGCGCGCACGATCACGTTCGCCGTCGCCACCCACGATAGCGGCGTAGTGATGACTTCATCGCCGGCGCTGATGCCCATCAGCGACAGCGCTACTTCCATACCACCGGTCGCAGAGCTCAGTACCCGCACGGGCCGATGATCGAAATAGTCGGAGAGCCGCTTCTCGAAGGCCTGCACCTGCGGACCACTGGTGATCCAGCCGGACCGCAATACCTCGGCGACACCTGCAATCGTGGCTTCGTCGATGGAAGGCCGGGTAAAGGGCAGGAATTCCGGTTTCACGCTCAAGCTGTCGGCGCCCTTCATTTCCTGGCTACAGCGACATAGGACGGCGCAGTGTATATCAGCCTCATCGGGGTACCTAGTGCCTCAAGTTGCTGATAGTCGGTGCGATTCAGGATCGCCAGCGCATCCTGCTGCTGCCGCCAGAGCGTCGCAAAATCGTCCAGGTGCGCTATGAAGCGCCAGGGTTCCTGCTGCAGACCGAAATCCAGCTCGCCGCGATAGCCCACCAGCGTGCAGGGCCGCTTGAGATAGAACGGTATGGGTTGCAGGTAGGTATCGACACAGAAGACGCGGGTCGACGCGTCGAGTTCTGATTGCAGGTGAGACGCCAGCTCCACCACCTGCTGCATGCGCGGCAGCCGATCGGCACCGAGCAGCGCGGACTGCGCGAGCAGCAGCCCACCGGCAGTCGCGGCGGCAATGGCACCCAGCACATATCCCTGGCGCGCCAGCCGGGCGCCGAAGCCAGCGCCCAGGCCGAGCAGCGCGAAGGCGAGCACGAAAGCCGTGATGCTCGCCGGGGTCGCGCGTGCCACGAGCGATGCGCCCAGCGGTGTCGCCCACAGGATCAGCAGGGTGGCAACGATGGCACTCGACAGTAACAGCACGGACGACAGATGCTGCGCCAGCCGGCGCCGTGACAGTAACGCGATATGGCGCGCCATCAGCACGCTCAGGGCCGGGAACATCGGCACGATGTACGGCATGAGCTTGGACTGCGACAGGCTGAAGAACGCGAAGATGAAACCCGCCCAGAGCAGCAGCAGTGAGGCAGCACGATCACCGCGCCGGGCGGCCATCCAACCATGCTTGAGCGCCCCGGGCAGCAGCGTCGCCCATGGCAGCAGACCTGCGAACAACACCGGAATGAAGAACCACGCCGGCTGATAGCGATCGAATCCGCGCTGACTGAGATAGCGCTGGAAGTGCTGCACGACGAAGAAGAAATGCGCGAACTCAGGATTTCGCCGTGATGCCAGCAACAGCCAGGGCGCCGCCAGCACTCCCAGCGCCAGCACGGTCCAGCCGACTTGCGCGCGCCGGATCAATCCCCAATCCCAATACAGCACGATGTAGAGGAAGGCGACGGCGCCAGGAATCAGGATACCGACGAGGCCCTTCGACATCACCGCAAGCGCCACGCCGACGCCCAGCATCAGCGCCCAGGGCGACGCGATTCGGGATGGCGATGCAGACTCCCGGTTCGCGACCAGCATCACGAGCCCGCTCATCGCCATCTGCAGCGCCGCGCACAGCGACATGTCGAGGGTCGCGATCCGCGCCATGGCGACGTACAGCAGCGCGCTCGCCTGGACCAGCACCGCTATCAGCGCCGTCGGCTCATCGTTCAATCGACGGGCGATGCTCCATGTAAGCACGAGGCCAAGGAAGCCGCACAGCGCCGGCCACAGCCGCACTGTCCAGGGGTGCTGTCCAAACAACTCAAAGGCGGTCGCCGTCGCCCAATACTGCAGCGCGGGCTTCTCGAAGTACTTGATGTCATTGAGCCGTGGTGTCACCCAGTCGCCGGTGGCGACCATCTCGCGCGGAATCTCCGCATAGCGACCCTCATCGGGGTCGAACAGGTGCGGCGAATTGAGCGGCAGGAACCAGGCCAGCGCCAGCAGCAGCCAGAACACGGCAAGGGAACGGCGTGTGATGACGGTCGCGGACTGGGAAGGCGGGGCTGACACGGCGCGCACTGTAGCCGTTGGATTGAGCATCAGCCAGTGTGTTTGACAGCGGCGGCGCCCCGCGGCGATGCTCACCCCATGGCGCTCCCGCCGTCCGATCTCAAGCGCTACGCCCGTCACCTGGCACTGAACCAGTTTGGTCCTGCCGGCCAGCAGAAGCTGTCCGCGTCCCGTGTGCTGATCGCAGGTTGCGGCGGGCTCGGCTCGCCGGCAGCGCTCTATCTGGCAGCCGCGGGCGTCGGCACACTGGGCCTGCTGGATTTCGACGTGGTCGATGAATCGAACCTGCAGCGCCAGGTGCTGTTCGAGACCGCCGATATCGGCGAACCCAAGGTCGAGCGAGCGCGGCGGCGTCTGTCAGCACTCAATCCGCGGATCGACGTGGTCGCGCACCAGCAGGAACTTTGCGCTGCAAACGTTCGCGAACTGTTCGACCACTACGATCTCATCATCGACGGCAGCGACCGCGTCGGCACCCACTATCTGGTGAGCGACGCCTGCGTGCTCTACCGCAAACCGCTGGTGACGGCCGCTGTCTATCGATTCGAGGGGCAGATCATGAGCTATCTGCCCGATCGTGGGCCGTGTTATCGCTGCCTGTTCCCCACCATCGACCCTGCGGCCGCGCCAGGCTGCGCCGACACCGGCGTACTCGGCGTATTGCCTGGCGTGATGGGAACCCTGCAAGCCACCGAAGCGATCAAGCTTCTGACCGGGATCGGATTACCGCTGCTCGGTCGACTGCTCACCTACGACGCGCTGGAGCTGCGCTTCCACGAGCTGCGGTTCGCACGCCGCGAAGACTGTGCCGTCTGCGGTCGGCAGCCCACGATCGTAGCGCCCGTCGACCCACCCGGATTCTGCACGCAGCGCGAGCTGCGCGCCGTACGCAGCATCGATGCAGCATCGCTCGCACGGGATCTGCGCGCTGGAGACGACGCTCCGATGCTGATAGACGTCAGGGAGGGCGCGGAATTCGAGGCCGGTCACCTGGCCGGTTCCATCAACCTGCCGCTGAGCCTGCTCGACCACGAGGGACGTGACGCCCAACTGCAGCGGCTGGATACGCAGCGCGCACTGGTATTCGTCTGCCGCAGCGGCGTACGCAGCGCGCAAGCGGCGGCCATCGCGCAGCGCTCAGGATTCGGCATCGTCCGCCAGCTCGACGGCGGCCTGTTGAGCTGGCGCGAAGAGGTAGATGCTTCGCTGGTCATCGCCTGACGCGCCCGCCACGCCTGACGCGCCGTCAACCCAGACGCTGCAGATCCTGGACGAACGCATCGATGTCCGCCGTCGTCGTCGCCCAGGAACACATCAGGCGATGTCCCGCGCCACTCATATAGTGAAAGTGCCAGCCGGCCGCGGTCATCGCATCGACCAGCCACGCACTCATGTCAATGAAGACCGCGTTGACCTCGACCGGACGGGCGAGCTTGACGCCGGGAATCGCGGCGATCGCAGTGCTCAGGCGAAGAGCCATCGCATTCGCATGGGCCGCATGACGCACCCAGGCGCCTGATTCGAGCACTGCCTGCCACTGGCAGCTCTGGAAGCGCATCTTTGACGCCAGCTGCCCGCCCTGCTTGGCGCGATAGTCGAAGTCCCGTGCGAGGGCCGGATCGAAGAACACCACCGCCTCAGTGGTGTTGAGACCGTTCTTGGTTCCGCCCAGCGACAGCACATCGACGCCTGCGCGCCAGCTCAGGTCGGCGGCACTGGACCCTCCGTGTGCAGCCATGACATTGGCGAACCGGGCGCCATCCATATGCACCAGCAGCCCGCGTTCGTGCGCGGCAGCGGACAGCGCCGATAGCTCGGAAGGTCGATAGAACGTCCCCCACTCCGTCGATTGACTCACCGTCAGCGCGCACAGCTTCGGGAAGTGCAGATCGGCGCGTGCCGACAACACATCGCGAACCGTATCGGCGGAGAGTTTTGCCTCGTCCCCGGGAATGCCGACCAGCTTCGCACCGCCGCTGAAGAACTCCGGCGCCCCGCATTCATCGGTCTGAACATGCGCGGTCTGGTGGCAGATGATGCCCTGGTAGCTGCGTGTCAGATGCGCGAGACACAACGCATTGGACGCCGTGCCGTTGAACACGAAGAACACCTGCGCGTCGGACCGTTCGAACAGTGCGCGGATCAGCTCGCAGGCGCGTTCGGTCCATGCATCCGCGCCATAGCTGGGCGCAAAGCCCGTATTGGCTGCCTGCAGTGCCGCCCATGCCTCGGGGCAGATGCCGGCTGAATTGTCACTGGCAAACTGGTAGCCCGGCGTTACTCGAAGGCTTTCGTTGCTCATGGTGTCAAGGCTAACGCAGTTCGCTAGGCTTGAGAGTATGTATGCACTGGCGATTCACGGCGGTGCCGGCGCGGCACCGCGCGACCGGAGCAACCGCGGGTACGAGGCACAGTTCCTCGAAGGGCTGGCGAGCGCACTCGATGCTGGCGAGCAGGTACTGCGCCGGGACGGCAGCGCGCTCGATGCCGTGCAGGCGGCCGTGATGGCGCTCGAGGACGACCCCCTGTTCAACGCCGGGCGCGGGGCCGTACTCGGCAGCGACGGGACCGCGGAACTGGATGCGGCCATCATGAGCGGCACGGATCTGCGGGCGGGCGCCGTCACGGGGCTTCATCACATCCGCAACCCGATTGCCCTGGCGCGATGCGTGCTGGAGCGCTCACCACACGTGTTCCTGGCTGGAGCGGGAGCCGAGCAATTTGCCGCCGAACAGGGCTTCCCCCGCGTTGCCAACGACTATTTCATCACCACCCATCGGTCGCAGCAGCTCCAGGCGCTGCAGCGCTCGGCAGATCCGGCCGCCAGCGCCCGACTCGACGACCCGCCGCTCGGCACGGTGGGCGCAGTCGCGCGCGATAGCCACGGTGCACTGGCAGCCGCCACCTCGACCGGCGGCATGGCAGGCAAGCATCCGGGCCGCGTCGGTGACTCGCCGGTGATCGGTGCCGGCACGTACGCCGATAATCGAAGCTGCGCCGTGTCGACCACCGGGCACGGGGAGTGGTTCCTGCGTACCGTCCAGGCTTACGACCTGGCCGCGCGGATGGCGTACGGTGGGCAGACGCTCGACAGGGCGGCGCAGGCCGCGATCGAGCGACTGACGGCGCTGAATGCCAGCGGCGGTCTGATCGCCGTCGATGTCAGCGGGCAAATTGTCATGCAATTCAACACACCGGCGATGTTCCGGGCCTGCGTACGGCGGGGCCACGCCGCGACCGCCGCAATCTACTGAAGCGACCGATCGAGTCCGGCGATCGCGCGAGCTCGAGTCAGCTTATGTCGCAATGGCGGAACGATTGCTCATTGCAGCAATTTCGCCTCACGCACGCTGCCGGCAGTACCTAAGATACGGATTGCTTCGCTCGCGAAGACCACAGGACCCTCCCCCTTGTCGACTCGCCGCGTTCGTATCGCTGCATGGCTGCTGCTGGGCGTTGCCGGCTCTTCCGGCTGGACGCAGCCGGCAGATATTGCCAGCGCGCGCCCGTTGGTAGATTCGGCCGTCGCCGAACTACACGTCGACGCCGGTGCGGCCCGGCGTGACGCCGAGGCAGCGTTGCGCGTGTTGCAGCGGATGCCGGACGCCGACACGGAGGTCGACGCGCGCCTGATACTGGCTCAGTTCTACCTGACACGCGATCGCGCGGCATGCCAGGCACAGCTGGATGCCATCGAGACACTGTTGCCGCAAACGACACGTCCCGGGTTGCGCAGCGCGATGCTGACCGGCCGTGGCCGGTTACTGATGACATCCGGTGATGGCGAACAGGCCGCATCGATATTCGACCAGGCCGTCCAGGTTGCGGACAGTGCTCAGGACGAGCAGATGCTGGCGGAGGCATTGCTTGCTCGCGGCAGTCTGCGCGGACAACGCGGCGCCTACGCGACCGCGCTCGCCGACCTGCGTCACGCGCAAGCGGTATTCGAGAAGCTCGGACTCCAGGAACGCGAACTCACGGCGCTGAACGCGATCGGCATTTCCTACGATCGGATGGGTGACGCCGAGGAAGCGACACATATCTTTCAACGCACGCTCGACGCGTTGCGCACTGCCGGCCTCAAAGTCGACGAGGCAGCGACCCTGCGCGCTCAAGGCGATGCCTACAGCAGCCTGCGGCAGTGGAATCTCGCTCGCGAGGCCTATTCGCAGTCGATAGACCTTAGCCGCCAGAGCGACAATCAACGCGGCGAGGCCTATGCGTTGCGCGGCCTGGCGATGGTCGCCACCGCGCAGGACGATGCCAGCCGCGCACTCACCCTGCTGGATCGTGCCGCCCTGCTGCAACACCAGACGCCGGATGCGCGGCTTGCGGCGCAGATCGAACTGGCCAGCGGCATGGCGCTGCATCATCTGGGCAGATTGAAGCCAGGTTTCACGGCCCTGTCTCAAGCCCTCGCCATATTCCATCAGTACGGCTCGCCCAACGAACTCGCCACCATCTACAACGAGCTGGCGGCCGTGGATGCCGAGATGGGCAACTGGCGTGACGCGTTCGAGTACCGGAGCCTCGCGCAGACGTTGACCACACAGCTGCTGCGAAGTCAGCTCGATCAGCGCTTTGCCACGCTCAAGGTCGAGTTCGATACTGCTTCGAAGGAAGAGGAGAACCGTCTGCTGATGTCGGAGAATGCGGCCAATCAGACCGCGCTCGCGCAACGGCTGAGGGCCAGCAATCTGCAGATGGCCGTGATCATTCTTGGCATTGCGCTGCTGGGGCTGCTTGCCTGGCTGGTCGTGCATCAACGTCGCGCCTCCGCACAGCTGCGCCAGTTGGCCATGACCGATGAGCTGACCGGTATCCCCAATCGTCGAGCTTTACTGACGCTGCTGTCCCAGACACTGCGCAGAGACTCGGGACCGATCTCGATCCTCATCATCGACATGGATCACTTCAAATCGATCAACGACCGCTTCGGGCACCTGGTCGGCGACGAGGCATTGAAAAAGGTATCCGCCGATCTGAGCGACGCGCTCGCCGGTCCGGCCGTTTTCGGGCGGCTGGGCGGCGAAGAATTTGCCGCCGTGCTCCCCAATACAGGCAGCAAGGACGCCTTCGTGCTCGCCGAGGACCTGCGTGAGCGCGTGTTCCGCCTGGACATGTCGCGCTGGCTGGGCGAGCGGCGACTTACCGTCAGTGTCGGCGTCGCGACCTCCGTGCCTCAGGACTCGATCAGCAGCATGCTGCGGCGTGCCGACAGCGCGCTCTACGCTGCCAAGGATGCTGGCCGCAACTGTGTGCGCAGCAAACCGGCCGATGAAGATCGGGAACCCACCACCACCTCGCGCGTGGCGTAGGGGGGTGGCTCAGACGCGTCTCAGGCCAGGTAGCTAGCTCCAGGGCAGGGTTTTCAAATCGACGTTGCCCCCGGTCAGCACGATGCCGACCCGGCGGCCACAAATGGCTTCCCGCATCGCGGGCGGCGCTTCCAGCAGTGCAGCGAACGGCACGGCCGATGACGCTTCAACGGTCACCTTCAACCGCTCCCACAGCGTGCGCATCGCCGCCACGATGCCCTGCTCGCTGACGGTTACGATCTCATCGACGCGCTGACGGATGATCGCGAGCGTACGTTCACTCAACGCTCCACGCAGTCCGTCCGCGATCGTGTCCGGAACCTGATACGGCACCAGCGATCCCAGACGGAACGATCGTGCGGCGTCGTCGGCACGTGCCGGCTCGACGCCGATGACGCGGATCTGCGGGCGCAGCGCCTTGACCGCCGTCGCGACCCCGCTGAGCAGACCGCCGCCGCCGACCGGCACCAGCACCCAGTCCAGATCCGGTTGCTGCTGCAGCAGCTCGAGCGCGAGAGTCCCCTGCCCCGCGATCACATCGGGATCGTCGTAGGGATGCACGAACGCGGCGCCGGTCTCGGCAACGAACTGCGCCGCGCGCGCCTCTCTGGCGGTCAGCGTGGGCTCGCAGGTCAGTATCCGCGCGCCCAGATCGCGTACCGCGTCGAACTTGGCCGCCGAGGAATTGGTCGGCATCACCACCGTCGCAGGGACGCCCCGCAGGCGCGCGGCGTACGCCACTGCGGCACCATGATTGCCCGATGAGTGCGTGACGACGCCGGCGCGGAGCCGGTCATCCGACAGCGAAAAAACCGCGTTGACGGCGCCCCGTGCCTTGAAAGCGCCGGTCTGCTGCAGGCACTCGCATTTGAATGACAGGTGCGCCCCGAGAAGTGTGTCCAACGTCTCATTGTGGAGGATGGGCGTGCAACGGACTCGGTCGGCGATTCGCTCCCGGGCCCGTTCGATGGCGGCCAGCGTCACATCAGGATCGGGCATGTGCACCTCCGTCGGGCGTGAATATGTCGAACCCGGTATTGCCTCACGGTAAGACGCCGACCCAGGTTCTAACCTATCCCGCGATACACCATGGGTAATCTCTCAGTCCACCGCCTGGCACTCGATACCGGCATCCGTCATCGGCTGCTCTTGAGCTTCGCGTTCCTGTTCGGCGGCGTCGCAGCCCTGTGCGTAGTGTCACTGTTGACCGAAGGCGCATTGTACGCGAACGTGCAGCGCTACCGTGCGCAGGTACTGCCATCGCTGAGCGCGATTCACGCGATCATGCAGTCCGTCGGCGCGACCCGACTGACGGAAACCCAGCATGTGATGGTGTCGTCACCGTCCGAGTTGCAGCAACTGGAGGAACAGCTGTCGCAGCAGCGCCTGACGGTTCAATCGACCCTCGCGGACTATCTGCCGCTGGCGGCCGATGATGACGATCGCGCCGACCAAGGCAATGTTCGACAACAGATACAAACCTACTTTCAGCGGCAGGATCAGGTCATGGCTGATTCGGTCGCCAACAGCAGCGCGGCGGCGCGTCAGGCCGCCACCAGGCTGCTGCTGCTCGATTCGCGTCAGGCCTTCTATGCCGTCCGGGATAGCTTGGCGGTCTGGCATCGACACCGGCAGGATCGCGCCGACGCATTGGCCGCGCAGAGCGAAGAACTCTGTCAGCGTGGCCTTCGCCATCTGATCGTGACGATCTGTCTGCTGGCAGGCTATGTGGCCTGGTCGCAGCGGCAGCTGGAGAAATCGATCACCAGGCCCATCGCGCTGGCGGTGGACATGGCGACGGCCGTGACAAGAGGCAATCTGACCCGGCGTGACGAGCTTGGTGGCAAGGATGAGATGACCGCCCTGGTCACTCTTCTCGGCCGCATGTCGGCACAATTATCGGAGCTGATCACGGAAGTACTCGCATCCGCGCGGGCCGTGAGCGAGACCGCGGGGGAGATCGCGCAGAGCAATGAAGAGCTCAGCACGCGCACCCACCAGCAGGCCGCGTCGCTCCAGGAGACTGCCGCCTCGATGGAGCAGATCACCTCTCTGGGCCGCCGCAACTCCGAGAACGCCGCCAACGCCGACCGCCTGGCCCGGCAGGCGCAGGAACTGGCCGAGAGCGGCGGCAACATCGTCGCTCAGGCCGTGGGTGCCATGGGCGTGATCAACGAAGGCAGCTCGCGCATCTCCAACATCATCGGTGTCATCGACGACATCGCCTTCCAGACCAACCTGCTCGCGCTCAATGCCGCGGTCGAAGCCGCCCGCGCCGGTGAGCAAGGTCGCGGCTTCGCCGTCGTCGCCTCCGAGGTGCGCGCACTCGCAGGTCGCAGTGCCGCTGCCGCCAAGGAAATCAAAACCCTCATCACCGACAGCGCCGGCAAAGTGCGCGCCGGCACCGATCTGGTCGACCGCTCCGGCCAGGCGCTCTCGCAGATCCTCGCCAGCGTGCGCGAGATGACCACTCTCATCAAAGAGATCGCCAACTCCAGCCACGAACAGGCCGCCGGCGTCCAGCGCATCAACGAATCCATCATGCAACTCGATGGCGCCACCCAGCAAAACGCCGCCCTCGTCGAGCAAAGCTCAGCCGCCAGCCGTACCCTGCAAAACCAGGCAGAAACGCTCGCGCGCCGCGGCACGCATTTCAAGGTGAACGACGGCGACGCACGCCTTCTCGCCCGCGCCTGATCTAGGGCGGCAGGATAGAGGGGTCGAATCCCGACGCACGAATGGCGGCGATGATCCGTTCTGCTCCGCTGGCATCCGGCGCTTCGAACGACAGTTCCAACGTCGCCGACTTCGCCGGCACATTGGTCGAAAGCCGCCGGTGGAACACGTCGAGTATGTTGCCGCCCTGTTCGCCGACGACCTGCGTGACACGCGCCAGTGCACCCGGCTGATCGGGAATCGGGATTCGCAGCGTCACGATCCGCTGGGCGCGTACCAGTTCGCGCATGATCACCGAGGCCAGCAACCGCGGATCGATGTTGCCGCCCGACAGGATGAGACCCACCTGACGACCGCGGTACCGCTCCTTCTGGGCCAGCACCGCCGCAAGTGCTGCTGCACCGGCGCCCTCGGCTACGGTCTTCTCGACATTCAGCAGCAGCCCTATCGCCCGCTCCAGTTCCGCCTCGCCGACCAGTACGATCTCCTGCACCAGCGCGCGAACCACTTCGCGAGTCAGTTTGCCCGCGGTCTTGACCGCGATACCTTCGGCGATGGTGTTGCCCTGACAAACGACATCCTGGTCGCGCAGCGCCGAGGGCATCGAGGGATAGCTCTCGGTCTGCACGCCGATCACCTCGATGGATGGCTTGATGGCCTTCGCGGCCACCGCCACGCCGCTGATGAGGCCGCCGCCGCCGATCGGCACCACGAGCACGTCGAGCTGCGGCGCAACCGCGAGCATCTCGACCGCCAGGGTGCCCTGGCCCGCCATCACCGCCGCATCGTCATAGGGGTGCACGAACACCAGCTGCCGTTCCTGCATGATCCGATGGGCCTGCGCCGCGGCCTCCTGCAGCGTATCGCCGGTCAACACGACCTCGGCTCCATGCGAGCGGGTGTGTTCGACCTTCACGAAAGGAGTGTGGCGTGGCATCACGATCGTTGCCGGGATATTCAGCCGATGGGCGTGATAGGCGAGCGCCTGCCCGTGGTTGCCGGCCGACATCGTGCAGACGCCGCGGGCGCGCTCCGCCGGTGTCAGCTGCAGCAGACGATTGAGCGCACCGCGCTCCTTGAAGGAAGCCGTGAACTGCAGATTCTCGAACTTGAGCCAGAGTTGCGCGTCGGCCAGCTGTGACAGCGTGCGCGAGTGCAGGCAGGGCGTCGCGATGATGTGCTCACCGAGCCGCTGCTGCGCGGCACGTATATCGTCCATTGCTATCGGCAGATCATGCGTGCTCATGGTTGCACCTAAGGATCCTCTGCCGGCACCCGGCGACCACCCACCACACGCTCGAACAGCCAGGTGCGGTGATAATCGAGATAGATGCGTTGCTCGGCGTGAAACGCGCGCGGCAGCGGCAGGGGTGGACAGATCCACGCTTTGTGCACTAACGGATTCAGATGTCTCGAGACCAGCAGCGTCCCGTCATCGGCGAACGAAAGCTGTCCGCGCGCGAACAACTGCAGCGCATGCGGTGCCAGCAGCAGGCCGTTGGCGCCATCCAGGCGCTGCGCATCGGTGGCATCGCGCCACGGTTTGATGTGGACGGCCCGCAGGTACCGGCGATCGAGCACACCGGTGACGCGACAACCGTGCTCGTAGCGTTCGACGCTGGCGCGAAACTGTCCCATGCCCTGACGGGCTGCGCTCAAGTGACGTTTGTCCGCGGGAGCGATGTCCGTCCGCAGCCAGATCTGCTCCTCGATCGCCTGTTCCACCAACAGGCCGTCGGTTTCGAAGCGGACGCGTTCCTCGAAAATCTCCACCTGCGAACCCAGCGACAGGCGCATCGCCTGCGCTTCCTCATCGGACATCTCGGCAAGCTTGGTGTCGCGGGGACCGCGAGCGCCCGGCTGCCCGCTCGACGCCGCAGCTTTTGATGCTGCGGTCTTCGAGGCAGCCGCATCGACCGACAGCATCTCGAAGCGCATGGGCACGAGCCAGCCATCGGTACTCGTGAGGGACGGATCCGGGCTGCTGCGCGCCCGCTCGAGCGCAATACCGATGGCGATGACACGGCTGCCGCTGCGCGCGAAGACGAGATCCCCGGGCAGCACGCGCGTGATGCCGACCCGGACCGGCTGACCGGACCGCACCGCAGGTCGCTTGGGCGCCCACAGATAGCCGCCCTCGATCTGCTCCTTTCCTGCCGGCGTGACGTTGTACCGCCAATGGCGTGGCGACAGCCGGGGGTCGATCTGCTTCGCGGACATCATGGAGTGCTTATCTTATTCGCTATCATCATCCCCTGCCTGTCTGACACACGGGATAACAACCCAATGAGTAAAGCACTTACGGCCCTGGCCTGTCTGATTCTCACCAGCACCGCGACGAGCGCTGCGGATGCGGTCCGCAGCGGCATCGATCTGCAATACCTGGACAGCTCGGTGCGGCCGCAGGACGATCTGTATCGATATGTGAACGGCAAGTGGCTGGACAGCGCCGAGATCCCACCCGACCGCGCCCGTTTCGGCACCTCGGATCATTTGACCGATCAGACACTCGATCACTTGCACACCATTCTCGATGGTCTGCAGACCGCGCTCGATGCCGGCGACGCCGACCAGCCGAAGCTGGCCACGCTGTATGCCAGCTTCATGGACGAGAAAAAGGCCGACAAGCTCAGGCTCAAGCCATTGAAAGCCGAGCTGGCGCGCATCGACAGCCTGCGCTCGGTCAACGACATCCCGTCGCTGATGGCCCATCTGAATCGTATCGGTGTCCCGGCACCGTATGCACCACAGGTGCATCTGGATGCGCGCGATTCGAGGCGCTACGTGTTCGACATCTCGCAGGACGGACTGGGGCTGCCGGATCGAGATTACTATCTGCTGGAAGACGCCCGTTTCGTGCAGATCCGTAGTCAGTACCTGGCATACATGCAGACGATGTTGCAGATGGCCGGCGACCGTGATGCTGCCGCGGAGGCGCAGAACATCCTGACGCTGGAGACTTCGCTGGCTAAGGCGCAGTGGAATCGTGTCGACAACCGTAACCCGGTCAGGACCTACAACAAGATCGCGATCGAGGATCTCGGTTCGCTCACGCCCGGTTACAACTGGCGAGGCTACCTATCGGAGGCCGGTTTTCCTGCCTCCATCGACTACGTTATCGTCTCGCAGCCAAGTTATCTGGCGGCGCTCAACCTGCAGCTCGATCAGACCTCTTTGCCAATCTGGAAAAGTTACTTCCGCTGGCATCTGTTGGATGATTCCGCGCCGCTGCTGAGCCAGGACTTCGTTGCGGAACACTTTGCTTTCCACGGCAAGGTACTGCGCGGAACCGAGCAGGATCAGATGCGCTGGAAGCGCGCGGTGGCCCTCGTCAGCGGATCGATGGGAGAAGCGCTGGGGCGGCTCTACGTGACCCGTCACTTTCCACCCGAATCCCGCATGCGCGTCGAGCAGCTGGTGAAAAACCTGCTGGCCGCCTATCGACAGGACCTCGACACGCTTGGATGGATGGGTACGGAAACGCGCGAGAAGGCGCAGGACAAGCTCTCCCGGTTCACTTACAAGATCGGTTATCCGTCGCGGTGGCGCGACTACAGCGCGCTGCGCATCACGAAAGATGATCTTTTCGGCAACGCTCAGCGCGCCAACATCTTCGAGTACGAACGCAACGTACACAAACTGGGCAAACCGGTGGACCGCACCGAGTGGCGCATGAGCCCACAGACCGTCAATGCCTACTACAGCCCGGAGCGCAACGAGATCGTCTTTCCGGCCGCCATCTTGCAGCCACCCTACTTCGACGCCACGGCCGACGATGCCGCCAATTACGGCGGCATCGGTGCCGTGATCGGTCACGAGATCAGCCATGGCTTCGATGACCAGGGGAGCCAGTACGACGGCAACGGAAATCTGCTGAACCCGCCCGGCTGGTTCACGGAGCACGATCTGGAACAGTTCCGTGTCCGCACCCGTGGCCTGGTCGAGCAGTACGCCGCCTACTCGCCGGTCGCGGGCTATCACCTCAATGGCGAACTCACGCTCGGTGAGAACATTGCCGACAACGCGGGGCTCGCGATCGCATACAAGGCCTATCACCTGTCCCTCGGTGATCAGCCTGCCACGCAGATCGACGGACTGACCGGCGATCAACGCTTCTACATGGGATGGGCGCAGGCCTGGCGGGGCAAGACGCGAGAGAGCGAGGAGATCCGACGCATCAAGGTGGATCCGCACTCGCCGCCCGAAGTGCGCGGCACGGCGCCCGTACGCAACCAGAACGGTTTCTATCAGGCGTTCGACGTAAAGTCGGGGGACAAAATGTACCTGCCGCCCGACCAGCGCATCTCGCTCTGGTAAAGGCGCGGTGGCTGCTGGGGGTGCCTGTCAGTAGACGTCCGGAACCAGCATCTCGGCGGCCACGGGATGGCGAAGGTAGTCGTCGTGGTGCTCGCGTTTCGGCAGCACGATCAACTCCTTGTGCACTTCGCTGTACGGGAATTGCTTTAGCAGATGATCGATGCAGTTGAGACGGGCGCGCTTCTTGTCGACTGCCTGGACCACCCACCAACGTGCTTCGGGGATGTGCGAGCGCTGCAGCATGATCTCCTTGGCTTTGGTGTAGTCCTCCCAGCGCCGGCGGGACTCGAGGTCCATCGGGCTGAGCTTCCACTGTTTGAGCGGATCATGGATGCGGCCAAGGAAACGCAGATTCTGTTCCTCGTCGGTGATCGAGAACCAGTACTTCAGCAGATGGGTGCCTGAGCGCACCAGCATGCGTTCGAATTCAGGGACGGAACGGAAAAACTCTTCGTATTCCTCCTGCGTGCAGAAGCCCATCACTTTCTCGACGCCGGCGCGGTTGTACCAGCTGCGGTCGAACAGCACGATCTCGCCGGCTGCTGGCAGGTGGGCGATATAGCGCTGGAAGTACCATTGTGTACGCTCGCGATCGTTCGGCGCCGGCAGCGCCGCGACGCGGCAGACTCGAGGGTTCAGACGCTGCGTGATGCGCTTGATCGCGCCGCCCTTGCCGGCGGCATCACGACCCTCGAACAGGATCACAACCTTCTGGCGCGTGTCGACCACCCAGTCCTGCAGCTTGACCAGTTCGGCCTGCAGACGGAACAGCTCCCGGAAATACGTGCGACGGTATTCCCTGGCATCGCCAGGAGACGGTTCGCGGTTGGTATCCGGCAGCGGATGGCGATCTTCGATCTCCATCTCGATCTCTTCGTCGTACGCGTCCACGAGGTCGAGACCCACGCGTCGCATGAGTTCCTCGTGATCAACTGAAGTCTGGTCGGCCATACCTGGGTTCTCCGGCAGATGATGCGAGGATCGTCGCCGGGGAGTGTGTCAGATTTGTTGCGGCGAGCGCCGCGCAGCCTGCGGACCTCGGCGCGGGGTCAGTACTGCTTTTCCGGCAGACGCACCACGAGGCCATCGAGCTGCGGCGTCACGTTGATCTGACAGCTCAGCCGGCTGCCGGGCCTTACGTCGCTGGCTGCGGATTCCAGCATCTGCCGCTCGGCTTCGGATGCGGGTGGGATCTTGTTCGTCCAGGCCGGGTCGACATAGCAGTGACAGGTCGCGCAGGCCAGGCCGCCACCGCACTCCGCCACAATGCCCTCGACGCCATTCTGCACGGCGCCCTGCATGACGGAGGTCCCGGTGGGCACCTCGATGACGGTCTGGGTCCCGTTGTGCTCGATGTAAGTCACTGAAGCCATGGAGAAATCGTTCCTTCGGACCAGGGTATGCCAGGAGAACAGCGTTCTCGATCGGATAAGCGTCGCATGTTATAAAACCCTTGGCAAATTGCGCGGAACACTGTTCTCACTCTCTCTTTTATTCATGGCCGAAACCATTGAACCCAGGGCCGACGACGCGGGCGATGCCGTTGCCGGCAACGCGCTGCCGGGCCAGTCCCGCTGGGAAGCGCGCTCAGCCGTCCGTGTCCTTGCCCTTCGGCGGCCGGGAGTGCTGGAGCGGAGCCGGCGGATAGTCGAAGCCGCCTATTCGCTGCTGACCGATGAGGGTCTCGATGGATTGACCATCCGTGCGGTGCTCGACAGGTCCCGGCTCTCGCGCCGCGCCTTCTACGAGCGCTTCGCCGACAAGGATGACCTCCTGCTGGCGGTGTTCGAGGAAGTCATGCGCATAACGGCCAGCGACTACGCCATCCAGATGCGCAAGCTTAGCGATCCGATGGATCGGCTGAGGCTGATCGTCATCGGCGTGGTACTCGGAACGGGCTCTGCGGACAGGCCCGATGATCCTGCTGGCAGCCGGCGGGCCGCCGCGATGAGTCGCGAACATCTGCGCCTGGCGCAGGCACGCCCCGCCGAACTGCAGGCCGCACTCAGTCCGTTGCTGACGTTGATCGAGCAGCAGCTGGCGGACGGGATGCGCGCGGGAACCTTCCGGCACGACGATGCCCGACGCATGGCCGCGCTGATCTACAACCTCGTATCCACCACGGTACACACCGAACTGCTCACCCAGAAAACAGCGCGGCCGGACTGGCCGCGCCGGCTGCAGCTCGCGAATGATCTATGGGAGTTCTGCAGGCGCGCGGTCGCGGCGTAGCCGATTCGGCATCCTCAAGGAAAACTCAACGTCCGTTGAGTACTTTCAAAATCGCGTGCCCGCCGTGCGCGCATCGTGTCCATCAGGGAAATGACAAACCAACAGGAGATTGCCATGTCACACCTGATACACGCCGCCTACGGCACTGCACTCGCTCTTATTTTCGGCGTCGGGACGGCCGTCGGCCACGCGGCTGCGGCCGATTCGGCGATCCATCAGTCGATGTCCGTGCGCTACAGCGATCTGTCACTCGATCGCCCGGTCGATGTCAAGACGCTGTATCGACGCATCGAGGCGGCTGCCGACCAGGTCTGCGGACCGCGCGAAATGACCGGCTCGCATCTGGCAGCACCGTCGTACCTGCAATGCCATGACGCTGCGGTCAAGCAGGCAGTGGAGGCGGTGGCGAACCCTGCTTTGAGCGCCTACTATCTGGCGCTGCCGGGTCACGCATCGATCCAATTACCGGCGCTGGCACGGCGGTGATGCGATGACCTCATCGATGCGATGACTTCATCGTTCGGGAGCAACGACGATCGCCAGCAAGGCCAACGGACCGAAGACGCACGCAAAACACGTCGCTCGGGAGACAGCACCGACCGCTCTGCGCAGGCTGCCGCTCGGCAGCCTGCGCGTCTTCATCGCGGTCGCACAGGAACTGAGTTTCACACGCGCCGCCGACGCGCTGGGTGTGACAGCCAGTGCGGCCAGCCTGCAGATCCGCGCGCTCGAAGAATATCTGGGGCAGCCGCTGTTCCGACGCAACGGCCGGATCGTTCGGCTGACCAGCGAAGGTGAGACGCTGCTACCGAGGGTACGTGCTGCGCTGGAGCAGCTCGAGCGCGCAGTCGACGACGCCCGTCGCGGACGCGGGGACAGCACGGTCCGGGTCAGCACCCTGGTGTCCTTTCAGCACCAGTGGTTGCTGCCTCGTCTCAGCCGATTGCGCACCGCCCATCCGGACATCGACCTTCATCTGCATACCTCCAACGCACTGGTAGATTTTGTTCGTGAGGAATTTCATCTCGCTATTCGCTACGGTCGTGGCGACTATGGCGGTTTGCACAACGAAAAGCTGCTGGACGAATGGCTGCTGCCGGTGTGTGCACCAGCGTTGTTCGAACGCTTTGGACCGCTTCGCGACCCGGGAGACCTTCGGCGCTATCCGCTGATCCACAGCAGCGGCGAACCGTGGACTACCTGGCTGTTCGACGGGCACGCCACCGAAGAAGCGTGTGGCATCCGCGGCGCGACCTTCGACGGCTCATCGGCTGCCGTAACGATGGCCGTGTCCGGTGCCGGCCTGGCATTGGGACGATGGTCCCTGATCGCCGATGAAATAGCGGCTGGCCGGTTGGTCCGGGCGAGCAATCGGGCGATGCCTCTGGAGGAGGCGTACTGGCTGGTCTGTCCGCTGCGCAGCCGCGAAGCTCCGGCTACGAAGCGTCTGATGGAGTGGTTGCGCGCCGAAGCCGCCGCTTTCCCGCGTCCGGTCGGCGACCTCGTTACTTGACCAATCTCCCTACTTTAATAATCCCTTCAGCGCATCCTGAACCTTCTGTTTGATGACGTCCTGGTGCTGTTCGAGTTCGTGCTGCACCCGGGCCTTGGCCATACCTTCCAGATCCGGCCGCACCTGCGGATGGGACATCGTGCCGGTGATCGTGAGCGGAATGTCGGCCAGCTTCGTGCCGGACGCGTTGGTGGCGCTGGGCAGTTCCTTCAACACCGTCGCCGTTACGCCGTAGTTGATCTGATCGGTGACGAGATTCGACGTGCCCTGTCCGGCCACGCGCAGATTCTGAGAGACGATGTTCAGATCCCGGGTGGTTGCTACACCATTGCCGAGGTCGGCCGATGCCCTGAAGGTATCGAATCGAGTGCGTCCGCTGCTGCTGCCAGGCGGCATCGGCTGCGACTGGATCAGCGCCATGGCACGGTTGATCTCGAACCACAGATCGACACCCTCCACCGCGCCATCGGTCAGGCTTGCACTTGCGTGGCCGTCCAGCGACCCGGTGATGTCGGCGGCATTCCAACCCCGCGCGCTGAGATCGATGGTCACGTCGCCGTGTCCGGATACGCGCCGCGTATGAGCAAGATCCGCGAGAAGGCTGGCGATATCGACATTTTTCAGCGACTGCCGCAGATGCAGCGCGAGTGTCGTGCCGCCGGTGAGTGTGATATCACCCGTAGCGCTGCCGTCATAGAGGCTGGCGGTCATTGGCGCGACTTGCATGACGCCGTTTTGCGCTGCCACCTCCGCTTTGACCTGAGTGAGGTTGAGACCGGCGACCGTCAGATTCCCGAGCGATAACGCGCCTTTGACGTCGAGCTTTTTGAATGCCGCGCCGGAATCGCCCCGGTCGTTTGCGGAGCCGGGCGTCACAGCCGGCGTGACTGCGGCCGGCGCACCTGCAGGCGGCCCGGACGGCGCCGGGCTCAGATAACGATCAATGTCGATCCGATCGAGCGTCAGATCGAAGGCCAACGCATCGGTGTCGAGATCGGTGATCGCGACGTTGCCCTGCAGTCTCGAGTCATCCAGGCGCAGATCCAGTCGCGTTGCCGCAGCCTGATGGTCACCGTACGAAAATTCTCCGTCCGCGGCGAAACTGCTCAACGCTTTGGGATCGCGCATCGCAGGCGGTGGCGTCCCCCATGCGCTCATCAGGTCGCGCGGCGACATCGGTTGGAGCTTGAAGAAACCGGTCAGCGCCGCCGCGTCGAGAATCTTCGTGCCCCGAATGCTGCCCGTGAGTAGCGCCTTATCGAGACTCGCGCTGAATGCCGGCACCTCGAGAGTCTGTGCATCCAGGTCCAGGCCAATACCCGGACTCGCAAACTCCACCGCCATGCCGGCAGCCGTATCCTTTGGATGAATCGTGGCGGTCAGCTTGATTGGCATCGACGTCCGCGAGGCAAAATTGCCGGCGGTCAGATCGATATGGTCGACGACCGTGCCCTGATAGCTGAAACGGCCGTCTCGCACGATGACACCATCGACCTGCTGCAGCATTCCGGCGCCGGATGCGTTTTCGTTTTTCGGTGTCACCGCCACGGATGGTGCAGGCGCGCCAGCGGCAGCATCTGCCTGCCCGAAGTTCTCCCAATTGCCTTTTCCTGCCGCATTCTTCTGCAGTCTCAGATCGAGTCCGTCGATCTCGACACGGCCGATCTCCAGCCGTTTCCCGAGTAATGGAAGCAGCCGGACGCGAAACGCAACATGCTGGACCGTGGCGAACGGCTCGGTGCCGAACCCAGGCGGGTTTCCGAGTGTAGCGGGCCCCAGTTCGAGCGCCAGCCATGGAAACACCGACAGTTTCAGGTCACCGGACAACCGCAGCGGGCGCCCGGTGGAGTGCTGCACCGCCTGTTCGATGCGGCCGCGGTAGTTTGCGGGATTTACGAACAGCTTCACTGCGAGCAGCAGTGCGATCACCGCTGCCAGCACCGCGCCGACAAGGATGCCGACGATCCGTACCGCTCGCCCGTACCCAGACCCGGACCTGTCCATCGCTGTCACTTCTTCGGAAAGAGCTGGCCCAGCGAGCCGCCCAACGGGGCGGGCATGAAACTGTCGCCGTGAGGCCAATCCAGAAACCCGAGGGCCGCGATCGTACCCCCATCGATGTGCAAGGTCGTCCCGGTAATGGACCGCGACAGGTCGCTGGCAAAAAACAGTACGCCATTGACCACATCGTCGACGGAAGGCGCCCGCTTCAGCGGAATGTAGATCTTGTAGGCCTCGTCCAGGGCGTCCTGGCCGAGCCTGGACAGGCGTTCGAAGTCCTCCGGATACAGGGCGCTGTTGGAGGCGCGCGCCGGTGAGGTATCGGGCGCGATCAGGTTGACGCGGATGTTGTCGCCGCCCAATTCGAGCGCCAGTGCCCGACTGAAGTTGGTAGTCGCCGCTTTTGCGCCGGCGTACACCGCGTAAGTTGCCGCGCCGCGGTGAGCTTCGATGGTGGTGAAGTTGATGATGCTGCCGCCCCCGGCTCGACGCAGCAGCGGAATGGCGCGCTTCGTACTGTCGACGATATAGCCGTAGTTCAGCCGGACATCGCGGGCGTTGTCCTCCCGCGTAGTCTTCTCGAACAGCGAACGCTTCACGCCGCCCGCGACGTGCACGAGGATATCGACGCGATCGTGCTGCGCCTCGACCTGGTCGTAGAACCCATCGAGTGATTCCACATCTGTTACATCCGCCTGCAAAGACAGGATGCGGGTTCCCAGCGACTGCACCTCAGACACGATCGAGCGCACGGCCTCGGTATCGTTGTCGCAGGCAATGACGTGCACGCCCGCCTTGGCCAGCGCAAGGGTCACACCCCGTCCCATGAAGCCCCCGGCGCCGCCAATTACCAACGCGGTCTTGCCGGACAGCCCGGCATGCGCCTCCAGTAAACCCATGTTACCCCCTTGATTTGATTGTCATATGTCAAGCCAACGACGGGATCGGCTTCCGGAACGCTACCAGAACGTTTCAATAGCGCGCCTACAAAAAACGAGGGCATCGCCTATTCAAACGATAGACAATACGGATTGCTTCGAGTCCCCTGTCGTGTGAAATTTACTCGACGTTCTACGGTCTATCTTTACGGTATACGGAGTTAGCCATGTCTGACGAATCTGAACTCGCTAGTGCAGCGCGCAAATACTGGTCCGCAGAGGGGTATCTGCCCGGTGGCGTGATGCGACAGGTGGACTACGCGGCGGTGTCCAAGGGACTGCATCCGAGCCTCGAGGGCATCAAGATCGTCGATACCGATACACATATCACCGAGGCGCCCGACCTGTTCACGTCGCGCGCGCCAGGTAAATTCAAGGACAAGGTACCAAAGGTTCGACGCGTCAACGGCACCGACCGCTGGTTCGTGGGCGATCGCGACTTCGGCACCCTGGGTGGCAACGTCATCAAGGCCGACAATAACAAGCTGCTCGGCCGGCTGGCGTTCCCGACCATCGATGAAGGACACGCCGGCGCCTGGGACACCAAGCATCGGCTGCGGGCGATGGATGACATGGGCGTCTGGGCACAGATCTGCTACCAGAACTCAGGCGTCACGCAGGCCGGCTCGCTGATGTCGCTCGGCGACCCCGAACTGGCGTTGGCCATCATCAAGATCTACAACGATGCCGCCGCCGAACGCCAGGAAGAGTCGGGCCAGCGCCTGTTCACGATGGCGCATCTGCCGCTGTGGGACAAGGCGGCGATGGAGGCGGAAGCGCGCCGTTGCATCGACATCGGCCTCAAGGGGTTCGTACTGCCGGACACGCCGGAGCGTCTGAAGATCCCGTCGTTCGTGCACGACTATTGGACCCCGCTACTCGAGATGTGCTCTGACAAGGGCGTTCCGATCAACTTCCACCTGAATGCCGCGATCGATCCGAACGCGCTGACGTGGGAGGGCTTCGCCTTCGAGCAGACCCTGTCCGTCGTCGCGACCATGTTCTCGATCGGCAATGCCGCCACGCTCGGCAACTGGGTCGTCAGTGGCCGGCTCGATCAGCATCCGAAACTGAAGATCGGTCTGATCGAGAGTGGGATGGGATGGGTGCCGTTCGCACTGGAAGCACTCGAACATCAGTTCGATGAAATGCTGCCGGCCAAGTCGAAGATTCTGAAGCGTCGTCCGTGGCAGTACTTCCGCGACCATTTCTGGGTCACTTTCTGGTTCGAGAGCATCGCCCCGAAGCTGCTGCTCGAGACGATCGGTGTCGACAAAGTCCTGTTCGAGACGGACTTCCCGCACCCGACCTCGCTCTATCCGGGTGTGCAGGAACACATCGTCGATACCCTCGGCGGCTACGACAAGAGCGTGAAGAAGAAGGTCCTCGAGACCAACGCCGCGCGGCTGTACAACCTGCCGTTCTGAGCTTGCCGCTTTAGACTGTCTGCGCTGCGGGGAGGGATAAG
>DATBAM010000094.1:0-5772 GCA_036271535.1 Steroidobacteraceae bacterium
CCGCTTCACCGTGTACTACCTTGTCTGCCTGGTGGGTGCCGCGCTGGCCCAGCTGGCGGTGGTGTCGCGGGCGGACGAGTTCGGGCCGACGCTGGGCGCATCGGGGGCGATTTTCGGGATTCTGCTGCTATACGGTCTGGCATTTCCTCGCCGCATCATCCTGCTGTACTTCGCTATTCCGATGCCCGCGTGGCTCTTCGTTACGCTATACGGACTGCTGGAGCTATATCTGGGCGCCTTCGGCAGCAGTTCCGCGATCGCGCACTTTGCCCATCTTGGCGGCATGGCGGCCGGCGCGGCAATGATCCTCTACTGGCGCAGTCGGCTGCCGAACCAGCACCGGCCATAAGCGCCGCAAGAGGGCATCGGCCAAGGCCGCTTGGACGATCTGTGTCGTACGGCCTGTCAGGTGATCCGCATGCCTGGCTGGGCGCCACTGTCCAGATCGAGCAGGAACAGACCGCCCGCATCGTCCGCGCCGCTCGCGCACAGCACCATGCCTTGCGACACCCCGAAACGCATCTTGCGTGGCTCCAGATTGGCGACTACCACGACGAGTCTGCCGATCAGTTTGTCCGGCTCGTAGGCGCCCCGGATCCCGGAGAAGACCGTGCGCGTCTGCTGACCCAGGTCCAGCTTCAATTGCAGCAGCTTGTCGGATCCGTCGACGGTGCTGGCTTCGAGCACGCGCGCAACGCGCAGATCGATCCTGGCGAAGTCATCGATGCGGATCGATTCCGCCGCCGCGGGCTTTGGTTTGGGCTTCGTCGCGGCTTTCGCAGAGGCCGCTGCGCTTGCGCTCGCGGTCGTTGTCGCGGGGGCGGTCGCGGTTGTCGGCGTCGTCGCAGGGGCGGTGGCAGCGTCGATCAATTCCGCGACCAGTGCCGGGTCGAGTCGCATGGCGAGCAGCTGGTATTCCGCGATGGCACTACCCAGCAGCGGTTTTTCGATGTCGTTCCATAGCCTGAAGTCCGTGCCAAGGAACGCCGCCGCCGACTGCGCTATCTTCGGCAGCACCGGTGCCAGATAACTCATCAGTACCCGGAACAGGTTGATGCCCTGCGTAGCGATCGACCGCACGTCGTCGGCGCGCGTGGGGTCCTTCGCAAGCGCCCACGGCTTGTGCCGGTCCACGTACTGGTTGGCGCGGTCGGCCAGCTCCATGATGTCGCGCATCGCGGTGGCGTATTCGCGCGATTCGTACAGATGCGCGATGCGTTCACCGGCAGCGACGAATTCCTGGTAAAGCGCCGCGTCCTGAAGCTGTTCGCTCAAGCGTCCACCGCCGCGCTGAATGAATCCGGCGCAGCGGCTGGCGATGTTGACCAGCTTGCCGACCAGATCCGAGTTGGTGCGGGCGACGAAGTCCGTGAGACTGAAGTCCATGTCTTCGATGCCGCTGCCAAGCTTGGCGGCAAAGTAGTAACGCAGCGGTTCGGGCGGCAGCCGTTCGAGATAACGCCGAGCGGTGACAAACGTGCCGCGCGACTTCGACATTTTCTGGCCGTTGATGGTCAGAAAACCGTGCACGAAGACGGCCGTCGGTCGCCGCAGGCCTGCGCCCTTCAGGACCGCCGGCCAGAACAGATTGTGGAAGTAGCTGATGTCCTTGCCGATGAAGTGATACAACTCGGTGGCGTCTTCAGACTTCCAATAGTCGTCGAACGAAGCGTTGTGCCGGGCACGCCATGCTTCGAAGCTGCCGATATAGCCGATCGGAGCATCGAACCAGACGTAGAAAAATTTGCCTGGCGCATCCGGGATCTCGATGCCGAAGTAGGGCGAGTCACGTGAGATATCCCAATCCTGCAGACCCGCTTCCAGCCATTCGTTGAGTTTGGAACGAACAGCCGTGTCGGGACTGGAACGGGGAATGTACTCGCGCAGCATCGCGTCGAAAGCGCTGAGTCTGAAGAACAGATGTTCTGAATCGCGCCAGACCGGCTTCGTCTGGCTGAGGGTGGAGACCGGATCGATCAGTTCCGCGGGCGTATAGGTCGAACCACAGACCTCGCAGGCGTCACCGTACTGGTCGGGTGTCTTGCAGTTGGGGCAGGTGCCGCGAACGAATCGGTCCGGCAGGAACATGCCCGCTTTCTCATCGTAGGCCTGCCGCACCGAGCGACGCTCGATGTAACCTGCCTCACGCACCTTCTCATAGAGTTCGAGCGTGAACCGCCGCGCCTCGGCGGAGTCGGTCGAATGGAACTGGTCGAAGCCGATCAGGAACCCGGCATAGTCGCGCTGGTGTTCGGCGGCGCTGCGCGCAATCAGTGCCTGCGGCGTGATGCCTTCCTGCTGCGCACGAATCATGATCGGCGTTCCGTGCGTATCCTCGGCGCAGCAGAAGATACAGTCGTGCCCGCGCATCCGCTGAAAGCGGACCCACACGTCGGTCTGCACCGATTCGACCAGATGACCGACGTGCAGCGGCCCGTTGGCATAGGGCAGCGCGTGTGTGACCAGTATTTTTCGTGGCATAGGAACGCGCATTATCGCACGCTGCGCGGGGGTGAACAGGCCCCACGCCTATACCGGGGTCTACGGCTGATCTTTGTATTGCTCGAACTTGGTCTTGTTGATGGCCTTTCTGAAGGCTTCGGCACCGGTGACGGTGCCAGCATCGAACAGCGCATTGATCGCGCTGTCCATGGTCTTCATGCCGAACGCCGCGCCGGTCTGCATGACGTTCTCGATCTGATCGAGCTTACCCTGGCGGATCAGATTGGCGGCCGCGGGCGTGTTGATCAGGATCTCGAGCGCCGCGACCCGTCCGCCGCCGTCAGCCTTTTTCAGCAGCTGCTGCGAGACCACGCCTCGCAGTGACGTCGACAGCATGGTGCGAACGTGCGACTGCTTGTCGGCCGGGAAGGCGTTGACCATGCGGTCGACGGTTTGTGCCGCGCCATTGGTGTGCAGCGTTCCCATGACGAGAATGCCCATCTCGGCGGCCGTGACGGCCATGCTCATCGTTTCCAGGTCGCGCAGCTCACCGACCAGGATGACATCCGGATCCTCGCGCAGAGCGGAGTGCAACGCCGCGGCGAAGCTCGGTGCGTGCACGCCGATCTCGCGCTGGCTGATCAGGCAGTTGTGGCGCGGATGCACGAATTCGATCGGATCCTCGACCGTAAGAATATGGCCCTTGATGCGCTTGTTGATGTCGTCGATCATCGCCGCGAGCGAAGTGGACTTTCCCGAGCCGGTCTTGCCGGTCACCAGGATCAGTCCGCTGACGGCGTTGCACAGCTGCCGTACGGCCAGCGGCATGTCGAGCTGGTCGAGTGTCAGCGCCTGTGATGGTATGGCACGGAATACCGCGCCCATGCCGTTGAGCTGCCGCATGACGTTGACCCGGAAGCGTCCCTTGCCGGTCAGCGTATAAGCGAAATCGGCGCCATCCTTGGCTTCGAAACGCTCGACCGCCTTGCGCGGCATGATCTCGTACAGCGTCTCTTTCGCGGTTTCGGCCGGTGTCGGATCGCGCCTGAGTGGCGAGAGTTCACCATTGAGCCGGATTCGCGGCGGATCGCCGGCCAGGAAATGCAGGTCGGAGCCGCGCCGCTTGAGCACTTCTTCCAGCAGTTGATCGATCTGCGGCATCAGCTGTTGCTACCAATCGAGCGCACGGTGGCGGTGTCCAGCCGCGTCAGCATCGTATCGGTGACGAATTTCTGAAACAGCTTGCGGTCGCTTGCATAGATGACCGCGTCGTCAGGATCGATCTCTTTCGCATTCAGTGCCTGCATCAGCGCCTGATCGAAGAGCTGCATGCCGAACTCGCGGCCCATCTGCAACTGGCTCGGTATCTGGTGCGTCTGATCGGTCAGGATGAGTTTGGCGATGGCCTTGGTGGCCACCATTACCTCGACGATCGCCTTGCGTCCGCGGCCGTCCGCGGTCTTGACCAGTATCTGCGTGACGACGGCGAGCAGGCTTTGCGACAGGAAGCTCTTGGTCTGCTCGCGCTCCTCCGCGGGCAACGCATCGATCAGGCGGTCGATGGTCTTCACCGCGCCGGTGGTATGTAGTGTGCCAAGCACCAGGTGTCCGGTTTCCGCGGCCGTCATCGCCATGCGAATCGTCTCCGCATCGCGCAGCTCGCCGACCAGAATGACATCGGGGTCTTCGCGCATGGCCGCACGCACGCCTTCAGCGAAGCTCGGAATATGAGTTCCCAGCTCGCGCTGAATGACCTGGCTGCTCTTGCTGCGATGAACGAATTCGATCGGATCCTCGAGGCTGATGATGTTGAGCGACCGGGTGCTGTTGAGCAGATCGATCATCGCGGCCAGCGTGGTCGACTTGCCGGTGCCGGTCGACCCGGTCACCAGGATCATGCCCTGATGGTAGTCGCACAGCTTGGAGACGATCGGCGGCAGCCCGAGCCGGGTGAGACTCGGGATGTCGGTCGGGATCGCGCGGAAAGTCGCGCCGATGCCGGTGTCCTTGCGGAAGACGTTGACCCGGAAGCGGCCGCCCTCGGCGGAGACATAGGAGAAATCGAGGTCATGGCCGCGCAGGAAGTGTTCCTGCTGGTTCGGCGTCAGGATCTCGGTGAGATAGCCCTCGAGCTCGGCGTCGCGCAACTCACGGAACTTGATCGGCACCAGGTCGCCATGCATGCGCAGCATCGGCGGTACGCCGACCGCCAGATGGATGTCGGAGCAGCCCTGCTGGGTACCCAGTTTCAGAAAAGCATCAACGCGCGCCACGGTACTTATTCCTGCCGATGGGCGGGTGGCCCCCGCTTTTTCAGTCGGCAGCTATACCCCCTCGGGGCGTGGGGGATCAACTGATTGGCCCCCAAACTTTGATGCAACGCACGGAAGTCGCCGTAAAGCAGGCACGTCGTGCCATTGGGGCGCATCTGCCCGGGGGATCACAGGAATCGCTCGAGCGCCCCGCGGTATTCGTCCATGGTCTGAAAGCGCTTGGCCTTGTCGACCGCCATCGCCCTGACGACCGCCTCGGCCAGAGCAGCCGGCAGATTGGGATTGATCTCCTGCGGCGCGCGTGCCTTGCCCTGCACATGCTGATACATGACCGCCATGTGGTCGCCGCGGGAATAGGGCGGCACGCCCGTGAGCATCTCGTACATCATCACGCCCAGCGCGTAGATGTCGGCGCGTTCGTCGACCTTACGGCCGAGGATCTGTTCCGGCGCCATGTATTTGGGTGAGCCGATGACGTAGCCGGTACGGGTCAGTTGTGTGTCGCCTTCCCGCTGAGCGGCCGCGACGCCGAAGTCCACGATCTTCAGCAGTGCATCGTCGTTGATCAGTACGTTCGCCGGCTTCAGATCCCGGTGCACGATGCCTACCTGGTGAGCCACGCTCATGCCGGTGGCAATATCGATGCCGAACTGGATCGCGCGACGCAGGTTGACCGGCTTCTCGTTCACGATTTCCGCGCCGAGCGTATGCGACGGGAAATACTCCATCGAGATGGCGTACAAGCCCTGGATCGCCAGGAAGTCGTAGATGCGGATGACGTTTCGATGAGTGATCTTGCGCGAGTAGCGCAGTTCGTGCACGAACCGCTTCATGATCTCCTCGTCCTGAGCGACATTCGGATTCAGGAACTTGAGGATCAGCCGTTCGTCGACCACCGTATCTTCCATCAGCAGCACGGTGCCGAAGGCGCCTCGTCCGATGCGCTCGATGTATTTGTAGCGGCCTTCGATCACGTCACCGGGTGTCAGGGACGAAATATCCAGTTTGGCAGTCGTCGCGCTGGCCGCCTGCGACACCACCTTGGCGACTTCCTTCT
>DATBAM010000095.1:0-4003 GCA_036271535.1 Steroidobacteraceae bacterium
TCAGGCCGCGCAGGACCTGGTCGCTGGCAATTCCCAGCGAACCGCCCAGACCGTCCGCCCGGCACCGCGTGGCCTGAGCGGCCGCGAACAGCAGCCACGGCATCAGGCCGCGAACGGCCGGCAATCTCATTTCACGTTTCGGCGGGCAGCGTCTTATGGGTGCCGTCGCACAGCGGTGCCTTTGCAGAGCGCTTGCAGGTGCAGAAGTAGACCCGGGCAGACCGGCTTGCGACATAAGGGATCGGTGCGAACTCGCTGCCGCGGTGCGCCCCGCTGCAGAACGGCTGTGTCGGCGAGAGGCCGCAGGTGCACCAGTAATATGTTTTACCGGCCTCGACGTCCACCGCGATGGGTGCCCGCCCGGCAATCTTTGCGTCGGTCATGACTCGCGCTCCCGTCCCCCTGATCACTTCAGCTTATAGATACTACCCCTGAACATTCATACAGTGACACCGCAGTACCCCGAAGCACCTCATACCACTAGAATCAGCGTCCGTTTTTTCCTGGAGTTCTCATGAAGCAGCCCCTGAACGTGGCCATCACCGGCGCTGCCGGGCAGATAGGTTATGCACTCGCCTTCCGTATCGCCTCCGGCGCGATGCTCGGTTCCGATCAACCCGTCAATCTGCATCTGCTGGAAATCACGCCGGCCCTGCAGACTCTGCAGGGCGTGGTGATGGAACTGAACGATTGTGCTTTCAGCACGCTCAACAAGATCGTCGCCACCGATGACGCCAGGGTTGCGTTCAAGGATCTGCACGTCGGCATGCTGGTCGGCGCGCGCCCGCGCGGTCCCGGTATGGAACGCAAGGATCTGCTGCTGGCCAACGCCCAGATCTTCTCGGCACAGGGCAAGGCGCTCAACGAGGTCGCCGATCGCAAGGTCAAGATTCTCGTGGTGGGCAATCCCGCGAACACCAACGCACTGATCGCCGCCAAGAACGCGCCCAAGCTCGACCCGCGCTGTTTCACCGCGATGACGCGCCTGGATCACAATCGCGCGCTGTCGCAGCTGGCCGAGAAGACCGACTCGCACGTGAACGACATCAAACACATGACCATCTGGGGCAATCATTCGGCCACCCAGTACCCCGACATCAGCCACGCGCTGGTGAAAGGTAAAGCGGCCAAGAGCCTGGTCGACCAGAAGTGGATCGAGGAACAGTTCATCCCGGTGGTGCAGCAGCGCGGCGCCGCGGTCATCAAAGCGCGCGGCTCGTCGTCAGCGGCCTCGGCCGCCTCGGCGGCGCTCGATCACGTGCGCACCTGGGTGACCGGGACGGCAGAGGGCGACTGGACCAGCATGGCGGTGCCATCCGACGGCAGCTATGGCATCAAGGAAGGCGTGATCTACTCCTATCCGGTGACCTGCAAGAATGGCGACTACCAGATCGTCCAGGGGCTGAGCGTGGATGACTTCAGCCGCAAGCGCATGGAAGCCACCGAGAAGGAACTGCGCGAGGAGCGCGACGGGGTCAAGGATCTGCTGGGCGCGTAAGCATCCCGACGCCTGACCGCGTCGATCGCTTGAATCCGCGCCGTTCGCGCGCGACGGAGTCGGCCGCTATAGTGTTGCTGTAGCGGCCGATTTTTTTTGGGGGCAGGCATGGTTGGCGTGGTAATCACCGTGTTGTTTGTCGTCGCGGTGCTGTATCTCGCCTACCGGCGGCTGCCGCTGTTCTTCTTCACGATCGCGTTCACGGTCCTGCTGCTCGCCTATTCGATGCTCGGGCACCCGTACGGGGTGTGGCAGGGGCTGCTATGGCTGCTGCTGATCCTGCTGTGGCTGTTGAACGTGCGCCCGTTGCGCATCGCGCTCATCAGCCGCCCGTTCATGCGCAGCTATCGACGGCTGCTGCCATCGATGTCGGACACGGAACGCGACGCGCTCGAAGCCGGGACGGTATGGTGGGAAGGCGAACTATTCACCGGCAATCCCGACTGGCGCAAACTCCGCGCGGCGCCGCCGCCGCGGCTGTCGGTCGAGGAGCAGGCGTTTCTCGACGGCCCGGTCGAAACGCTCTGTGGAATGCTGGACGACTTCGACATCACGCATCGGCGCGCGGACCTGCCGGCGGCGGTCTGGGATTACATCCGCGCGCAACGCTTCTTCGCGATGATCATCCCGAAGCGCTATGGCGGGCTGGAATTCTCGACCTATGCGCACTCATGCGTGCTGGTCAAGGTCGCCACCCGCAGCGTCACCTGTGCTTCCACCATCGCGGTGCCCAATTCGCTCGGACCGGGCGAACTGCTGAATCACTACGGCACCGAAGAGCAGAAGAATCACTACCTGCCTCGCCTGGCGAGCGGCGAGGAGATTCCCTGCTTTGCGCTCACCGGGCCGCGTGTGGGCTCCGATGCAGCCGCCATTCCGGATACCGGCATCGTCTGTCGCGGCCTGTGGCAGGGGCGCGAAATCGTCGGCATCCGCTTCAACTTCTCCAAGCGCTATATCACGCTGGCACCGATCGCCACCGTCATCGGACTGGCTTTCAGGCTGTTCGATCCCGAGCATCTGCTGGGCGACAAGACCGACTACGGCATCACCTGCGCGTTGATTGCGCGCGATCTGCCTGGCATCCAGATAGGCCGGCGCCACTTTCCGCTGAACATCCCGTTCCAGAACGGGCCGATCCAGGGTCACGACGTATTCGCGCCGGTCGACAGCATCATTGGTGGCCTCAAAATGGCCGGCAGCGGCTGGCGCATGCTGGTCGAACAGCTGTCGGTGGGTCGCTGCATCTCGCTGCCGGCCAGTGCCACCGGCGGCTCGCTCGTGGGTGTGTTTGCGAGCGGTGCGTACGCGCGCATCCGGCGTCAGTTCGGAACCCCCATCGGTCGATTCGAAGGGGTCGAACAGGTCATCGCCCGCATGGTCGGCCATGCCTACATCGTCGATGCCGCGCGCAGCGTGACCACCGCCGCGATCGACGCCGGCGAGAAGCCGGCCGTACCCGCCGCGATATTGAAATATCACGCCACCGAGTACGCGCGCAGTATCGGCAACGATGCGATGGACGTGCACGGCGGCAAGGGCATCATGCTGGGCCCGAAGAACTATCTGGGCCGCTTCTACCAGTCGGTGCCGATTGCGATCACGGTGGAAGGCGCCAACATCCTGACCCGTAACCTGATCATCTTCGGGCAGGGTGCGATCCGCTGCCACCCCTACGTCCGCCGCGAAATGGAGGCGGTGCGGGACGAGGATCGAAAGCGCGGCGTGGCGCAATTCGATAGCGCGCTGTTCGGTCACATCGGCTTCGCGATATCGAACGCCGCGCGATCGCTGATCATGGCGTTCACGTTGGCCCGCTTCGAACGCGTGCCGGAGACTGGACCCACCCGACGGTACTACCAGCATATCGAGCGTTTCAGCGCCTCCTTTGCGTTTGCGGTCGACGTTGCCATGCTCACCCTGGGCGGCTACCTGAAGAAGAAGGAGACGATCTCGGCGCGACTGGGCGACGCGCTGTCGTCGATGTACCTCGCGTCGATGGTCCTGAAGCACCACCAGAACGAGGGCAGCCCGCCGGAGGAGCTGCCGATCGTCGAATGGGCATGCCGGGAACTGCTGTACCAGGGGCAGGAGCAACTCCACGGCGTTCTGCGGAACTTTCCCAACCGGCCACTGGCGGCGTTGATGCGGCTGCTGGTATTCCCACGCGGGCTGACCTATTTCGCGCCCGCGGACCGGCTCGGGCGCCGCGTCGCCGACCTGGTGCTCCACGACACCGAGACGCGCCGCCGGCTGGCACGCTTCGTCTACACGACACCCGCTCCGGCAGGCAGCAGCGAGAATCCGCTGGCTGCGTTGCAGCACGCGCTTGAACTGGCGACGATCGCCGAGCCGCTGGAGAAGAAGCTGCGTGTCGAGGGGCAGAAGACCGGCCGCCTCACCGCATTGGATCAGCAGACGCAGATCGAACAGGCACGCACGCTGGGCATCCTCACCGATGAGGAAGCGAGGCTGCTGGCGCAATACGACCAGGCAGTCATGAAG
>DATBAM010000096.1:0-8223 GCA_036271535.1 Steroidobacteraceae bacterium
ATTTTGGACTTCCTGCCTGACTCTCCCTTCGCGAGACTTTACTGTAAAGGATTGGTACCCCCATTCTGGGTTCGAGCCTCTCCCCCGCACAATTGTGTGCTTGTAGGGCACGTCAAATGTCTTACGGAGCCCCTTATCCGCCATCCAGGCAAGGTAGTCACAGGCCTGCTGAACCCGGTTATTGATGGTTCTGGGCTTCAGCGGCCTGCCGCGTAGAGACCAAAGTCCTTTTAGCATGTCATGCTGATAGCCCCCTTCACCTTCACAGATGTCTTCACATCTGAAGTCGTTCGCGTAGGAGCAAGTCGCGGGCTCGTACCCTCTGCTCTCGGCCCACTCCAAGAAATTTACCAACCAGAATGCGTAATTTCGAAGGGTTTGCTTTGATAAGGCTTTCCGACGAGCGCCCCGGCCTCGCGTCTCCGGATCCCAGACCCCCAGGCCCCGATCGATGAGATATCTGCTCGCTGGCCGGTGATAGCCTGGCCTTGAATCAAAGATGCAGGGAATTCGCGCTACCCGACCGAAGCCGGCGTCACAGGTTGACTGCGGATCCGTATATACGACGCTGTAAGACATTCAATTCAGCCGTTCAGGCTGAATCTGCCTCGTCATGCGGAAGAGGTCAACTGATCTAATGGTTTGGTCGGCGGCTATAACCATGAACAACACGCCTCGATGCGCGAGTGAGATCTCGCCCGGCCGTAATATCGTGCCACCGCCAACGATCGCCGCGGCCGACGCTGTGTGGTGCGGCGCCCTGAAAGGCGCCCGGAACCCGCGAGCACGATCGAACTTCTGGCCAGCGACCGACGCGATCGAGGCGACATCGAGCGCTTCATCGTGCGCCAACGGTGGCAGCAGGGCGGGCAGGCGAGACGCGAGCAGGCTCTTGCCGCTGCCTGGCGGCCAGACCATCAAAAGACTATGCCCTCCTGCGGCGGCGATCAGCAGCGCGCGCTTGGCACCCCATTGCCCGACGACATCGGCAAACGCATCCCCGGTGCCGGCCATCGGGTCTTCGCAACCCGCGAGAGCATCGACTGGCGCGATCGGCCGCAGGCGGGTTGGCGATCGTGCGCCGGCTGCCCGTACCTGATCGACCGCTTCTCTCAGAGTCGTGGCAGCCTGCGCGCCGGGATGACCGCTCAGCGCGACCTCGGCCGCATTCGCCGCTGGCACGATCAGCGCATGACCGGCTCGACGTGCGTTCATCGCGGCCAGCAGCAGGCCATTCACCGGACGCAACTCCCCATCGAGCCCGAGTTCGCCATAGCACTCGAGTGCGCCAGGCGGCGCACGCAGCTGTCCGCTCGCCATCAGCAGACCCAGCGCAATCGGCAGGTCGAAACGCCCACCCTGCTTGTGCAGTTCGACCGGTGCCAGGTTGACCGTGATTCGGCTGACAGGAAAGTCGAAGCCGCTGTTCAGCAGCGCGGCCCGCACGCGCTCACGGCTTTCGCGCACCACCGGCGCGGGCAGCCCGACGATGCTGAAGTTTGGGAGCCCCCGGCCGACGTGCAGCTCGACCTCGACCAGCGGCACCTCCAGCCCGAGCTGCGCCCGGCTGAATATCTGCGCGACGCTCACCGGGGTGTCGCGACCATGTGATCCGTATCCATGGCGCTCAACATACCGGCGACGGGCTGATGCGACGGTGCGCATTCCTGCGCTGAAAACCAAGAAATGCAGGCGGCAGAGCGCGCGGTGGGTGGGGGAGGGAATTCTGCTGTAGACGATCTATAACAAAAACGCGTTTTTGCCATCAGGAGTCTACTGCTGCGCGCCACCCCCCACGCACACGCCGCACCGCCCACGCGTAACGCCGTCGAGACGCGGCGCTGACCAGTGCGACCGGCGGCAAACTCGGCGATCAGCTGCCCTGTGACGGCAGACGTGCTTCCAGCGAGGCCAGGCGTTGTTCGAGCTGTTCCACCAATGCCCTCGTACGTTCGAGCACCTTTACCTGTACGTCGAATTCACTACGGCTGACGAGATCCAGCCGGCCCAGGTTCGCCTGCAGTACAGCGCGGAAGTTGCTTTCCAGATCGGCCCGCATGGTGCGGGCCGCCTCCGGCAGCTTCTCGGCCAGACCGCGCACGACATCGTCCAGCCTTCCCCTCTCTTCCATCCGTCCTCCGTTGACCCAGTTTGGATCACTGCCGTGAATCATCCCATCCAAACCGGTGCAACCGCGACCCGGTGCAGAATGGAACCCACAGATTTTTCAGCATTTTTGGGTGGCATAGTTTCTGCACAATTTGTGCAGCGCCTTTCCCGGTGAAGGCTCAGAATACGCGCAACGGGGCGGGGACAGGAATCCCGAGACTGAATTAGAACTCGCGAAATGCACCTCATGAAAATGATCACCGCGACTGTGCGGCCATTCAAGCTGGACGAGCTGCGGCAGGCCATCGCCCAGCTGGGTGTTCAGGGAGTGACGGTGACAGAGGTGGTCGAGGCCAAATATGGGCCACGCGCCAAGGTCGAGATTGCCGTGGACGACGGCATCGTCGAACCGGTGCTCGAGGCCATCGCCAATGTCTCGCGCACCGGTCGTGCCGGCGACGGCCGCATCATCGTCGGCGAGCTGGAACAGGCGATCCGTATCCGCACCGGCGAGACCGGCACCGCGGCAACCTGACCGGGACCTGACAGCCCCGATCCATTAGACTTAATGCCCGCGATGGGCGGTGCGGTGTGACGCAGTTCAGCCCCGCCGCCGACGGGAAGCTCGATACTAATGGCTTACTTGGAGCCTCAAATGCGCCTGACTGCCGCCATTGCAATCGTTGCCCTGTTGCCGTTGTCGTCCGCGATGGCCGACGTCTACCGCTCGGTCGATGCTCAGGGACATGTGCTGTACAGCGATTCGCCCACACCTGGCGCGGAACTGATTCGCGGCGGCAGGAGCAACGTGCCGATCTCGCAGACCAGCTCGCTGACCGCCGCACCGAAGCCGGCTGCAATGCCCGCCAAGACTGCGGATGCGAGCCCCACGCAGAATGCCGAGTCGCAGGTCGCCGCCGACAATGCGGCCCGCACCGTAAAGAACGACGTAGCCCAGCAGCGCGCAGAGCAATGCAAGCAAGCCAAGGATGCATACAACAAGTCGATAACCGCGCGCCGCATCTATAACGTCGCCCCCGATGGAACGCGCACTTATCTCACGGATGCCGAGGCCGAAAAAAACCGCGTCGACAACAAGCTGCAGATGGATCAGCTCTGTGGCGGCGGCTAGTAGATCGCAGTGACGCCCGCCGGCCTGATGCCGGCTGCCTGATCTCTGCGACGTAGTATTCTTGACGCCATGCGCGTCGAGTTCACCAAGATGCATGGTCTGGGCAACGATTTCATCGTGCTCGATCTGCCTTCCGATACTGCCTGGCCCTCGACCCAACGCTGGCGCGCGCTCGCCGACCGGCACACCGGCATTGGTTTCGACCAGGCGCTGGTACTGCTGCCGCCCCGCCGTGCGGGGACCGACGTCTTCTATCGCATCGTGAATGCCGACGGCACCGAGGTCGAACAGTGCGGCAACGGCGCGCGCTGCATCGCATCGCTCCTGCATCGCCGCGGCGTGGGTGGCGGGCGGCCAGTATCGATGGACAGTCCGGCTGGCGTGTTGCAGGCGCGTTTTCTCGACGACGGCCGTGTCAGCGTCGATATGGGTGCGCCCAACTTCGAACCCCGCTCGCTGCCGTTCGATGCGCCGACGCGACTTCGCGCCTATCGGGCCGACGTCGACGGACACACGATCGAGTTCGGTGCCGTGTCGATGGGCAATCCGCACGCGGTGCTGCAGGTACCTTCGGTCGACAGCGCTGCGGTGGAACGGATCGGACCATCGCTGCAGCGCTCGGCGTTATTTCCAAGGCAGGTCAACGTCGGCTTCATGCAGATCATCGACAAGGGTCACGTCCGCCTGCGGGTATACGAGCGCGGCGCAGGCGAGACGCGTGCCTGTGGCACCGGCGCCTGCGCAGCCGTCGTCGTCGGTCATGATCTTGATTTGCTCGCCGATGACGTCGAAGTACATGTGCCGGGCGGTGTGTTGAGCGTACACTGGGAAGGCACGGGACATCCGGTGTGGCTCACTGGTCCTGCGCAGCTGTCGTTCGAAGGAAGTGTCGAGATCTGAGTGGACTGGAGGGGATAGGATGACGAGCAACCAGGTGCGCGGCCTGCCTGCAGAGCCGATCGAGGAAGAGGCAGTCGCCCAATATTTGCATCGCAACGCTGATTTCTTCGAGCACCATCCGCAGCTGCTCGCCCGTCTGCGACTCCAGCATCCGCGCAACGGCTCGACGATTTCGCTGATCGAGCGGCAGGTCGATGTATTGCGGGACAAGATCCAGACCCAGGAAGCCAAGCTCGCCGACTTCGTCAAGGTCGCGCGCGCCAACAACGTCCTGGCGGAAAAGATTCATCGCTTCACGAGACGTCTGCTGCGCGCGGCCGGCAGCGGTCCGGCGATTGCCGAGATCGAGGCCAGCCTGCGAGAGGACTTCGACACGTTTCACGCGGTATTGGTCCTGACCCACAACCACGTCCCCGAATCGCAGGATCCGAGCTGGCGATTCCTGCGTGGCGTGAAATCCGACGATGCCACCTACCGCAGCTTCGACACCCTGTTTGCCGCATGCAAACCGCGCTGCGGCCAGATCCGCGACTCACAGCGTGAGTTTCTGTTCAGCGGCGAGGCACCGAACATCGGGTCGGTTGCGCTGGTACCGCTGGGTGGTCAGCCGCCGATGGGCCTGCTGGCGCTCGGAAGCGTCGACCGCGACCGTTTCCATCCCGGTATGAGCACCGAGTTCCTGGCCAGGATGGGCGAGCTGATTACCGACGCGCTCGTTCGCGGCTGAACACGGCTGCGGCGGGCGCCATGCAGCCCACGGCGCTGGAATGGCTGCAACGCTTCGAGCGGTTCGTTGCCACTGAACGCCAGCTCTCTCCCCATACCCTGCTCGCCTATCGGCGCGATCTGCAGGCGTTAATGCACTGGTGCCAAGGCGCCGGTCTATCCGACTGGAGCCAGATCGATCACCAGCACATCCGAACCTTTGCCGCGCGCAGTCATGCGCAGGGATTGAAGGGACGCAGCATCCAGCGACGCCTGGCCGCGATCCGCAGCTTCTACCGTTTCCTGTTGCGCGAGGAAGTCGTCCGACACAACCCGGCGGTCGACGTCAAAGCGCCGAAGAGCGCCAAGCGTCTGCCCAAAGGACTCGACGTCGACCAGATGGTGCAGCTGCTCGAGTTCAAGCCGCGCAACAGTCTCGAAGTTCGCGATCTGGCGCTGCTCGAACTTTTCTATAGCAGCGGCCTGCGGCTGGCCGAGCTGACGTCGCTGACTCTGCAGGACCTGGATCTCACCAGCAGACAGGTCACGGTGCTTGGCAAAGGTAGCAAGCAGCGCATCGTGCCGGTCGGCAAGGCCGCGCGAAAAGCGATCGATCGCTGGCTGGCGATCCGGTCCGGGATCGCGAAGCCGGACGAGCACTGCGTCTTCGTCGGTCGCAACGGCACCAGGATGACTACCCGCGCAGTACAGCTGCGCGTTGCAGCGCTGGCGCGGGCGGCCGGCATCCCCCAGCATTTGCACCCGCACATGCTGCGACACTCGTTCGCTACGCATCTGCTTGAATCCAGTCGGGATTTGCGCGGTGTGCAGGAGCTTCTGGGGCACGCCAACATCAGTACCACGCAAATTTACACGCACCTTGATTTCCAGCATCTGGCCCGCACATACGACCAGGCGCATCCGCGCGCGCGCAGGCGAGGCCGATGACTCAACAGGTATTCGATCCCCATTCAACGACGATTCTTGCAGTCCGGCGCCGTGGCGAGATCGTGATCGGTGGCGATGGCCAGGTCACGCTCGGCAGCACGGTCATGAAGGGTAATGCCCGCAAAGTGCGCCGGCTCTACAACGGCAAGGTGCTGGCCGGATTCGCCGGCGGCACGGCGGACGCTTTCACGTTGTTCGAGCGCTTCGAAGGCAAGCTGGAAAAGTATGGCAACCTCACCCGTGCGGCGATCGAGCTGGCAAAGGACTGGCGTTCCGATCGCTACCTGCGGCGCCTGGAAGCGTTACTGCTGGTCGGCGACCCGTCGAGCCTCTTCATCATCTCGGGCAACGGTGACGTGATCGAGCCGGAGCATGACGCCGCGGCGATCGGCTCGGGCGGCCCATATGCGCAGGCGGCGGCGCGCGCGCTCACCGAGAGCACCGATCTGGATGCGCGCACGATCGTCGAAAGAGCCCTGGGCATCGCGGCAGACATCTGTATCTACACCAATCGCAACCTCGTGATCGAGGAACTCAAGCAGTGACGCCGCGCGAAATCGTCCAGGAACTCGACAAGCACATCGTTGGTCAGGGCGCCGCCAAGCGCGCCGTGGCCATTGCGTTGCGCAACCGTTGGCGCCGCATGCAGATCAACGAGCCGATGCGCCAGGAGATCACACCGAAGAACATTCTGATGATCGGCCCCACCGGCGTGGGCAAGACCGAGATCGCGCGTCGCCTTGCGCGTCTGGCACAGGCGCCGTTCGTCAAAGTCGAGGCCACCAAGTTCACCGAGGTCGGCTACGTCGGCCGCGAGGTCGACTCGATCATCAAAGAGCTTGCTGAGGTCGCCATCAAGATGACGCGCGAGCAGCAGCTTGCACGCGTGCGTGATAACGCCCGCGAAGCCGCTGCCGAACGCGTGCTCGATGCGCTGCTGCCGAAGCCGCGCATGCTGGGTTTCTCCACTGACGAACACGCGCAACCTCGCGACGCGGAGACCCGTAACAAATTCCGCGAAATGTTGAATCGCGGCGAACTCGACGAGCGTGAAATCGAGATCGAAGTCCGCGCTGTTCCGATGGGCGTCGAGATCATGGCGCCGCCGGGAATGGAAGAAATGCAGCAGCAGCTGCAATCGGTGCTATCGGGCCTCGGCGGCAACCGTACCAAGACGCGTCGCGTCAAAGTGCGCGAAGCCCTGAAGCTGATGCTCGAGGAAGAAGCCGGCAAGCTCATCAACGAAGAGGAGCTCAAGACCCTCGCGATCACCAACGCGGAGCAGAACGGCATCGTCTTCATCGACGAGATCGACAAGATCGCGCGCCGACAGGACACGATGGGTGCGGACGTCTCGCGTGAGGGCGTGCAACGCGATCTGCTGCCGCTGGTCGAAGGCTGCACCGTGAGTACTAAATATGGTCAGCTCAAGACCGACCACGTGCTCTTCATTGCCTCCGGCGCCTTCCACATGTCGAAGCCGTCGGATCTCATCCCCGAACTGCAGGGGCGATTCCCGATCCGCGTGGAGCTCGACTCGCTCAAGGTCGAGGACTTCGTACGCATTCTCACGGAGCCCGATGCGTCGCTGACCACCCAGTACCGCGAATTGCTCGGCACAGAAGAGGTGCGACTGGAATTCACCACCGATGGCGTTCGCCGGATTGCCGAAATCGCCTGTCAGGTCAACGACCGCACCGAGAACATCGGCGCGCGCCGTCTGCACACGGTGATGGAGCGATTGCTGGAGGACGTCTCTTACGACGCGAACGAGCGCGCCGACAAGGCGCTGCGCATCGATGCGCAGTATGTCGACGACCATCTGGGAAGCCTCGCCAAGGACGAGGATCTGAGCCGCTATATTCTCTAGCGGCCCTCCGACGGCGGCGGCGTCTCAGGAACGCTTGGCAGCTGCGCTCGGGCGCTTGCCGGCAGCCTTGGCCTTCGCCTTTGCCGGGCTCTTGGGACGGCTCTTGCCGAACGAACCGTTATAGATCTTACCGCGACGGGTTTTGCGATCGCCTTTACCCACTGAACATCACTCCTGTTTGAACTAGCCGGCGCAGCGCGCCGACAGCGCGCGCAGTCTATTGATTCCTAAGCGCTGACGCTACCCCAACCTTGCCTTACCCCCCTCACTCGCCGGTCGAGGCTGGTCGCTGCCGCTCCCGCGGCACGTCGAGCTGGCGCGCACCCAGTTCGGCCAGCTCCAATTGGTGCGCCTGAGATTCGTAGCGATCGACACCGGGCAGGTAATAGATCTGGCTGGCGTCGGCCAGGTAGCGCCGATAGTCATCCTCGTCTTCGATCAGATAGACAAATCGATGCTCGCCCATCCGATCCCCCGGCAGTGCCAGCGCGATGCGCGGCAACACCCAGCCGCAGACCACCGTGGCACGCCCGGGCAGTCCTGCGACCGCATCGATCAC
>DATBAM010000097.1:0-10290 GCA_036271535.1 Steroidobacteraceae bacterium
TTGATGTCCGGCGCCCGCGCGTATTCGGAGAACGCGTTGACCATCTGCTTCATTGCATCGACTTGGCTCACGATCGTGTGCGTGGCGCGCTCCAGTACACCCGCGTCCTCGGCATTCATGTTGCCCAGCAGTTTCCGGCGAAGACGATCCGCGGACAGCTGGATCGGCGTGAGCGGATTCTTGATTTCGTGTGCCAGGCGGCGCGCCACCTCGCCCCAGGCCGCGTCGCGCTGCGCCGCCAGCAGTGCAGTGATGTCATCGAACACGATGACCACGCCTTCGTCGCCGGCATCGGGCAGCGGCGTACAGGCCCACAGCAGCACGCGCTCTCCGGCCTCGCTGGGCAACGTCAACTGTTCACGCCACTCGTTGCGGCCCGACTGCAGACGGTGCTGCAACTCGCGGATGAACGCCACGAAACGGGGCGATCCGGTGAGCTGCGTCAGATTCTGGCCTGCGGCGCCGTCGAAATGGCTGCCGAGGATGATGCTGGCGGACTGGTTGGCACTGTGAAGTGTCAGATCGTGTTCGGTCACGATGACGCCGGTCGACAGGCGCGAGAGAATGATGGACAGGCGCTCGCGCTCACGCTCGACGGCTTCACGACCGTGCGCTGCCTCTTCACTGGCCCGTCGCAATCGCTTGGTCATGTCGTTGAATGAATGCACCAGGAATCCCATTTCGTCGCGAGAGGGCAACGGCAGGCGCGTTCCGAAGTCGCCCTTGCCGACGGCGCGCGTGCCGGCGATCAGATCCTGCACCGGCCGCGTCAGCCGCTGCGCCGAGTAGATTGCACCGTAGATGGCCGCCAGCAACGTCAGCAGCACGACCAGGGTCAGCGTCAGCCGGAAGCTGATTTTGAGCGGCTCTCGCACCGTCGACAGATCACCATACTGCGACGAGGTGTGCTGCACGGCCTCGGCGAGCGCAGAGACTTCCTTCGGCACCTCGTATTGGATGAACAGATAGCGACGGCCCGGGCGGCCGTTGACGCTGTCACCGATCGGCGATGCGGTCTCGATCGTGTACTGACCGTCGGCCTGGGGCACGAGGCTGACGTAGCTGCGGCCGGCGGCGAGCTGCATCGCCACCTCGGTGGCCGGGGGTCCCGGCTGTGCGCTCAGGGGATTGCTGCTGCTGACGGCGACCACCTGGCCACCGATGTCATAGATGATGATCTCGTCGGCGTCGGTCGACCGACGCTCTTCTTCAAGTCGCTGCAGCAGCACCGACCCCGGCAGGTCTCGCAGCGAGTGGGCGAAACTCTCCGTGCGTCGTGCCTGTTCGCGCAGACGGAAGTCGAGCGCCTTGCGTGACAGAACCAGCGCATCGTTGAGGCCCTGGCGGATCTCGACGCGGAACCAGCTGTCGATGCCGCGATTGATGAAGTCCAGCGAGAAGAGATAGACGATCACCAGCGGCGCAATCACCAGCGAACCGAACACGATCACCGTGCGCGCCGTGAGACGCGAACCGGGAACGTGATCGCGAAAATCGCGGTACAGCTGCCACAGCTTGCGCGCCAGCAGCACCATCAGCAGCAGCACGCCGCAGATGTTGATCAGCAGGATCCACGGCTGCACCCGCGAGAAACGTGCCGAGTCCTCGACACTGCGCGCCAGCAACAGCAGCGCGAACGCACCGGCGCAGCAGGCGACGATGGTCAGGGCACGTACGCCGTAGCGTCTTAGGAGGTGAAAATCCATGTGTACCAGTCACTGGTACGATGCCAGTCATCGGTCCAGAACACCAATGCACGCAATGCATCCGGCATGCGTCCGCGGCGGATCCCTGCCCTCACCGCCACTTCCCACGGACCGGCGTCATGAAGCTGCGAGCGCACGATGATCGGCAGATCCTCGACACGGCCCAACCTATCGAGCGCCTCGTCGAGCGTCGCGAAGCTCTCCTGCTCGCCCTTCTCGTCGCGCAGCAGATAATGGTCGGTGACGGCGTGATAGGTCAGTTCCCGTTTCGAGGTTGTTTCCAGGTCCGTGGCATTGAACCACATACGCCGGCGATGGCTCATGGTGATGTCGAGATCGAATTCCAGCGTCACTCCGTCCTGCAGCGCGGTGCGGATCGGGTCGTTGCTTGGATACTGGATGTGAGCGCTCAACTGCAGCACGCCGTGATCGATCACGACGAATGCCGAGCGCACTTCGAGCTCGCCGGACAGCGGTCCCGCGGCGTGCGCGAGCGGCGGCGCCCAGGCACACGTGAGCAGCAAAGTCACAACCAGTCGGCGGAAAATGAGCAACGGACTCCTCAGTACAGTCGAGCGCGTCGCCCGCCTCTAACTACCTGTCAGACAAGCATAATAGAAGCCGTCGGTCTGCGCCGCATTCGTCGGCAGCAGCTGCACGCCGATGTCGCGGCGCTGCGCATGTGGCGGCAAGGCGACGCCTTCCCACACGTTCAGCGACTGGCTTCCCGGTAGCGCCGACAGCACGCCGGCGACGAGCTTTTCGTTCTCTTCCGGGAATACGGAACAGGTGGCGTACACCAGCCGGCCACCCGGCCGCAGCATCGTCAGACATTGGGTGAGGATGCGGCGCTGCTGGGCGACGAAACCGTCGATGTCGGTCACACGACGCAGGACCTTGATGTCAGGATGCCGGCGGATCACCCCCGTGGCGGAGCAGGGTGCATCGACCAGGATCCGGTCGAAGGGGCGGCCGTCCCACCACGTGGCAGCCTGCGTGAGATCTGCCTGGACGTACGACGCCTCATACCCGAGGCGTTCGAGATTGCCTGCGACACGCTGTAGACGGCCCTCGTCGACATCGACAGCCACCATCGTCACGGCTCCACCGGCCGTCTCGAGCATCGCACCGGTCTTGCCGCCCGGCGCCGCGCAGGCATCGAGTACCCGGTCGCCTGCTTTGACGCCGAGCAGGACCGAGGCCAGTTGGGCCCCGGCATCCTGAACCGAAACCAGCCCGTCGGAGAATCCCGGCAGCTCGGACACACCTACCGGCTGCGTGAGCATGAGTGCGGCCGCCGCCCAGGGAACCGGCCGAGCCCCCAAACCGCGCCCCTCGAGCAGAGCCTGATATTCCTTCACCGAGGTCCGCGCGAGGTTTACCCGCAAGCTCATCGGCGGATGACCGTTGTTGGTGGCGACGATCTCGCGCCAGTGCGCCGGCCAGTACCGCTGCAACGCCTCCAGCAGCCAGCGCGGGTGCGCCAGCGCATGGGCCTCATCCGCCAGCGCACATGCGAGCAACGACTCGCGCTCGCGCAGATAGCGCCGCAGCAGCGCGTTGACGAGCCCGCTGGCGCGCGGCTGTCCCAAAGCGCGCACCGCGTCCACGGCCGTCGACACGACCAGTTCCGGCGCCATGCGCGAGTACTCGAGTTGGTGCAGTGCCGCCAACAACAGGGCACGAACGCGCGGCACCACCACGGTCTTTCCCAGCAACGCCTTCAGAAGGGCGCCAAGCCTTCCGTACCAGCGTAGCGTTCCGAGCGTCACGGCTCGCACTGCCGCGCTCGACCCTGACTCGCTGCCCAGGACGACATCAGCCGAGCGCCCGCCATGGACGACGCTGTCCAGCGCGCGAGCCGTTCCGGCCAGTACGTCGACCGCCGGTCCGCTCACTCGAAGCGCGCCCCGGCCAGCGAGCGCTGGCCGGCGAATTCGCGCGCACTGACTACGCGGCGTCCCGGTAGCTGTACGCGCGTCAGCGCCAGGGGGCCGTCACCGCACTGCACCAGCAGCCGCTCGCCGTGCAACGACAGGATTTGACCGGGTGGCACGCCGGCTGGACTCGCAACGTCTTCCATCGGGTCGGCGGACGAGGCTTCCCAGACACGCAGAATCTGACCCTCCCATGGCGTCTGCGCGACCGGCCAGGGGTTGAACGCACGCACCTGACGGGCGATCTGGCTCGAGGGCGCCTGCCAGTCGATCCGGGCCTCGGTTTTGCTGATCTTGCTGGCGTAGGTCACGCCGGCCGGCGATTGTACCTCTAACGTCTCAGTACCGGCTTCCACATGCACCAATGTGTCAATCAGTGCGCTAGCGCCCAAGGTGGCAAGCTGCGCCTGCAGCTCCCCACCGCTCACGCTGTCGTTGACGGGCAGGCACCTGCGGCCGACCGGGCCGAATACCGGGCCGGTATCGAGTCCCGCCGCCATCCGCATGATGCACACGCCGGTGTGCGCATCCCCCGCGAGGATGGCGCGCTGTATGGGAGCGGCACCGCGCCACCGCGGCAACAACGATGCATGAACGTTGATGCACCCCAGTCTCGGGATGGCGAGCGCAGCGGGAGGCAGGATCAACCCGTAAGCCGCCACCACCAGGACATCCGGCGCCCATTCCCGCAAGACAGCTCGTTCGTCCTCGGTCTTCAGGGTCGCCGGCTGGGATACGGGGATGCCGGCGCGCAGGGCCAACTGCTTGACCGGGCCGGGCTTGAGCTCGCGGCCGCGGCCGGCAGGTCGATCGGGCTGGCAAAGCACGCCGACCATGGTGTGGCCAGCGTCGATCAACGCCTGCAGCGAGGGCACCGCGAACTGCGGCGTACCGGCAAATGCGACCTTCAGCATGAGATCCGGCAGCCGGGGGTCAGGATTCGTCAGTTCACCCGGGCGTTGGCGCGGGCCGCCTGACCGGTGGGGTTGTTACCGCGCTCGCGACGCTCCTTTTCCAGCTTGCGACGGATGCGTTCCCGCTTCAGCCCGGAGAGATAGTCGACGAACAGTTTGCCCGCCAGGTGATCCATCTCGTGCTGCAGACAGACGGCATGCATCCCCTCGAGTTCGCGCTCGAAAGTCTTTCCGTCGGCATCCTGCGCCCGCACTTTGATGCGCGCCGCGCGTTCCACGTCCTCGTAGACATTCGGGACAGACAGACAGCCCTCTTCCGACACCTCGGCGCCCTCGCGCTCCAGGATCCCGGGATTGATGTAGACCTCGGGCTGCGTGCCGTCCTTACTGACGTCCATGACGATCAGCTGCCGGTGCACGTTGACCTGGGTCGCCGCCAGGCCGATTCCCGGGGCGCGGTACATCGTCTCGAACATGTCAGCGATGAGTTGCTTCAGTCCGGCATCGAACACGGTCACGGCCACGGCTCGGGTTCGCAGCCGCGGATCGGGAAATTCCAGTACGGTTAACAGGGCCATCCGATCGTTCTCCGTGTCCGGACATCAGGAGCTAACCCTAATGTCAGGAAATATGTCAAAATTTCAAGTGCGAGGGCACGGCGGGGTTTCCGCGTGACCTGGTGCACAAAGTTGGCATTCAACGGTGTGCCTCTGGTTGCGCTTGAGTTTATAACAGCCAAAGCACAAGGCCCTACCCGTTCCCCAAGAGGTAGCAGGGATGTATTTGAATCAGCTCGTGACTGCCCGCCCGGCCATGGTGGCCTGCGCGTGCCTCTCAGGATTAATGACCCTGAGTGGCTGCAGTATGTTCCACCACCATTCGCAGCCCGTCGCGGCGGCGGCGCCGGTCATGGTTCCGCAGACGGAGACGACGACTCCCGAACCGCAGACCGTCACCGACGCGCTGTCCGATTCGGACGAAGAGTCGGGCACGACCACGGTCATGCGCGACGCCGGGCCAGCCCTGAAGGCCGGCGCTCCCAAGGACTACGTCGTCAAACGGGGCGACACCCTGTGGGGCATCGCGAACATGTTCCTGAGGGATCCCTGGTTGTGGCCGGAGATCTGGTACGTCAATCCGGACATCCACAATCCGCATCGCATCTATCCCGGCGACACTATTCACCTGGCCCTGAATCAGGACGGTCGCATGGCCCTGCAGGTCGTGCACGGTAACCTCGGTCCGTCAGCGCGGCTGTCGCCGCTGCTGCGCAGCGCCGACGAACAGGGTCCGATCGAGACCATCCCGTACTCCATCATCGGCGCGTTCCTGTCCCGTCCCGGCGTGATGTCGCGCGATGAGATTTCGGCCGCGCCCTACGTGGTCGCGTTGCGCGATAACGACCAGGTCGCCGGTGCCGGCTACGACGTCTACGTGAAGAAAGTGACTGGCGATCAGGGCACGCGCTACAGCGTCATGCATATCGACCAGCCGCTGGAAGACCCGCAGAGCCACCGCCACCTGGGCTACATGGCGATCTATGCCGGCACGGCGCAGATCTCGCGGCCGGGCGAGGTCGCTCGTGCGCGATTGGTGGATTCCGCCCGCGAGACCCTTCAAGGCGACGTGCTGGTCGCCGAGAGCAGCAATTCCACCGCCGATTTCCATCCGCACACAGCGACTGCGCCTGTGGACGGGCGCGTCATCGCCGTCATCGACAACGTGATGCTGGCCGGTCAGTACGAAATCGTGGCACTGAACCGTGGCTCGGCCGACGGTCTCGACCGCGGCGCTGTGCTGGCGGTGGACAGCTATCCGAAGGAAGTCGCGGATCACTGCGCCTCGATCGAAGGGCGCAGCACGTGTCTGTTCGCCCATTCGGCGGAGCTGCCGCAAGAGAAGGAAGCGACCCTGCTGGTGTTCAAGACCTATGAACAGATGAGCTACGCACTCATCCTGCAGGACGACTATCCGATTCAGATGTTCGATCACGTACGAAGCCCGTAAGACGGCTTCGTAACGCCAGAAACACACCCGAAATACCGATCCACCCGTCGCCGGCAGCCCTCTAGGCTGCCGGCCCATGGATCTGGTCGACCTCCAGCTGTCACTTGGGCGACTCCCCGGCCTGAATGTCGCACGCCTGCAGCGATACGCCGTCGAAGCCCTACCGGCTTGCGAATCGGCGGCCGGGCCGGATCGACTGCTGCGGCTGTACCGGCATTCAGCCGAGGCACGAATTTGCTTCGAGGGCGTCGATCGTCGCCAGATTGCCGAAGATCGGCTCTGGATCGAGGCAAAAGGAATCCATCTCATCGATCTGTGGCACGAGGCCTACCCCGCGCGGCTGAGCGCGATACCGCGGGCGCCGCCGCTGCTCTACGTCCAGGGCAACGTCGACTGCCTGAGTTCACCACAGCTCGCCATGGTGGGCAGTCGGCGCCCGAGCATCTCGGGTCGGCGTGCGGCGACCGAATTCGCCGCGAGCATCGGCGCCGCGGGTGTCACCGTTACCAGCGGCCTGGCGCACGGAATCGATGCCGCCAGTCACGAGGGCGCGTTGAACGCCGGCGGCCGGAGCATCGCCGTGCTTGGCACCGGCATCGATCAGATCTATCCGAGAGACCAGGGAGATCTGGCACGCCGGATCGCGGCCGATGGGGCGCTGATCAGCGAGCTGCCACCCCGATCGCCGCCCCTGAGGCGCAACTTCCCGCTGCGTAACCGCATCATCAGCGGGCTCTCCAACGCTGTGCTGCTGGTCGAGGCGGCGCAGCACAGCGGATCGCTGATCACGGCGCAACTGGCGCTGGAGTACGAGAAGAAGCTGTTTGCCATCCCAGGTTCCATTTACAACCCGCTCGCGCGCGGCTGTCATCACATGATCCGCCGCGGCGCGCTGCTCATCGAAAGCCCCGAAGAAATCCTGCAGAGCCTCGGAATAGGTTCACCAAAACAATTGCTTATCGACCTGGCGGCACCGCTCCGCGGTGGCCGTGACGGACCCCCGGTGTTGGACAACCAATCCAAAATCCTGTTAGATGCCGTCGGGTTCGAGGCCACCAGCGTTGATGAGCTGGTAGTTCGGACCGGTCTTCCAAGCCAATCCGTCGCCTCCATGCTGCTGACTCTTGAGCTCGCGAATGCCGTTGGAGGCCTGGCGGACGGGCGATACGTGCGTTTGTCGTCGGACAATCATGCAACACAGCGTTTTTGACATTCTGATTTACGTTTTCGACCGCTACATGCTGGACGATCAGCCGGTGACGCCTGAGCGCGAGGTATTGGCGCGCGATCTGGAGAGCGTCGGGTTCGGCGAGCACACCGTCGAGCGCGCGCTCGACTGGCTGGCTGACCTTGCGGCTCAGCGCGAGCGTCCGGCACTGCGGGGCGATGACTCGTTTCGCGTGTTCGCACGCCAGGAACTTGCGCGCCTGGATGCACAGTGCCGGGGCCTGCTGACGACGCTCGAGGGAGCCGGCATCCTCACGCCGGGCCAGCGCGAGATCGTCATCGATCGTCTGCTGGCGCTGGACGTCGAGGAGCTGGATCTCGACCAGGTCAAATGGGTCGTGCTCATGGTGCTGTCGAGTCAGCCGGGCCAGGAACTGGCATATGCGAGGATGGAGGACCTGGTATTCGATGAGGCAGAGCATCCATCTCACTGAACCCTCCCCGATGCGTTCAGCTACGACCCGCGGCTCGCCCGCGGTTTTTCTTTTTGGCACTCCCTAAGACGGCACGCACATGGCCGACAATCTGATCATCGTCGAATCGCCGGCAAAAGCCCGCACCATCAAGAAGTATCTGGGCAAGAATTTCGAAGTACTGGCTTCCTACGGCCATGTTCGGGATCTGGTTCCGAAGGAAGGCGCTGTCGATCCTGATACCAACTTCAAGATGCAGTATCAGCTGATCGAGCGGAACGAGCGCCACGTCGATGCGATCGCCAAAGCACTGAAGAAAGCCACCGCGCTGCATCTGGCGACCGACCCGGATCGCGAGGGCGAAGCCATCGCCTGGCACCTCTACGAGATCCTCAAGGGTCGCGGCGAACTCGAGGACAAGAGCGTCCATCGCGTGGTGTTCCACGAGATCACTCGCAATGCGATCCGCGAAGCGGTGTCCTCGCCACGTGCTCTGTCGCTGGATCTGGTCAACGCGCAGCAGGCGCGGCGTGCGCTCGACTACCTGGTGGGATTCAATCTCTCACCGCTTCTGTGGAAGAAGGTTCGACGCGGACTGTCCGCTGGCCGGGTCCAGAGCCCTGCCCTGCGCATGATCTGCGAGCGCGAAGACGAGATCGCCCGCTTCATACCCCAGGAATACTGGACCATCGACTCGCGGGGCGAATTCTCCGAGCAGTCCTTTCCGCTGAAGTTGACCGAGTTCGGCGGCCGCAAGGTGGAGCAGTTCAGCTTTACCGACGAGACAGGCGCGCGCGCGGCCGAGGCCGCGCTGCGTGTCGCGACGGGTGCCTCGGGGATGCTCGATGTACTGCAGGTCGACCGCAAGCAGCGGCGACGCAATCCCGCACCGCCGTTCACGACCTCGACGCTGCAGCAGGAATCTTCGCGCAAGCTCGGCTTTTCCGCGCAGCGCACGATGCGGCTGGCACAGCAGCTGTACGAGGGCATCGACATCGGTGACGGCAACGTCGGTCTGATCAGTTATATGCGTACCGATTCGGTATCGCTCGCCGCGGAAGCGGTGACGGAGATTCGCGAGGTGATCGCGAAGCTCTACGGCAAGGAGGCGGTCGCCGAAGAAATCCGGGTCTACAAGACCAAATCGAAGAACGCCCAGGAAGCGCACGAAGCCATACGACCGACCTCGGCCAGCATCGTGCCGGCCGACATCGAGGGCAAGCTCGAACCCGACCAGTTCAAACTCTACTCGCTGATCTGGAAGCGCGCGGTCGCCTGTCAGATGGCGCACGCGGTGTTCGATACGGTCGCCGTGGACATGCTGGCCGGTGCCGATGGCGTCGAGCGCCATGTCCTGCGCGCGAACGGCTCCACCCTGGTGAAGCCGGGCTACATCGCCGTCTACCAGGAGGGTCGCGACGATGCGGTGGATGACGACAACGACCAGGTCCTGCCAGCGATGCAGGCCGGGGACCGGGTCAAACTGATCGAAGTCCAGCCGCAGCAGCATTTCACCGAACCACCGCCACGCTTTACAGAAGCATCTCTGGTCAAGGCATTGGAAGAGCATGGCATCGGCCGGCCGTCGACCTATGCCACGATCATCTCGACGCTCCGCGATCGCGAATACGTCGAAATCGAAAGCCGCCGCTTCACCGCCACCGACATCGGCAAGATCGTGTGCCGGTTCCTGACCGATCACTTCCATAAGTACGTCGAATACGGCTTCACGGCCGACATGGAGGATGAACTCGATGCGGTCGCGCGTGGCGAGGAGACCTGGACCACGCCGCTGGCGAAGTTCTGGAAGCCGTTCGTGCAGCAGGTCGAAACGATCGACAAGACCGTGACACGCGAACAGGTGGCCCAGGCCCGGTTGCTCGGCACCGACCCGGCGAGCGGCAAACCGATGAGCGTTCGCATGGGTCAGTACGGGCCATTCGTGCAGATCGGCACCAAGGACGATGAGGAGAAGCCGAAGTTTGCGGGCCTGCGTCCGGGGCAGAAGATGGACACGATCACGATGGAACAGGCGATCGACCTGTTCCAGCTGCCGCGCACGCTGGGCAAAACCGCCGAAGGCGAG
>DATBAM010000098.1:0-7120 GCA_036271535.1 Steroidobacteraceae bacterium
ACCGAACGCGTCGGACGGCCGCCCCGCCAGGAAATCGCCGACCCGCTGGCCGGGCGCGGCGTAGGTCTCGCCTCCGGCCGCGAAAGCGCATGATTCCCAACGACGCTGCAGGTCGACCCCGGCCAGCGGGTGGTGCGGATAGTCGATTTCCGGCGTGACGCCGACGACGATGCCGGCGTTGGCGTTGCGCTCCTTGCGCGAATACTGGCTCATGCCGTTGGTCACGACCCGGGCCGGCTCGGAGGTGGCGGCCACGACTGTGCCGCCCGGGCACATGCAGAAACTGTAGACCGCACGACCGTTGCTGGCGTGATGCACCAGCTTGTAGTCGGCGGCGCCCAATGCCGGATGCCCCGCGTAGCGGCCCAGACGCACCCGATCGATCAGAGACTGCGGATGCTCGATGCGGAAGCCGACCGAAAAGGCTTTTGGCTCTATATGCACGCCCTGGCGATGCAGCATCCGGAAAGTGTCCCGGGCGCTATGCCCGGGTGCCAGGACGACGTGTCGGGTCTGTATCCTGTCGCCGCCTGCCAGTTCGACACCTTCAATCTGCCCGTTGTCGAGCAACAGGTCGACGACCTGACTCTCGAAGCGAACCTCGCCGCCAAGCGCCATGATCTCCTCACGCATGCTGGCTACCACCCCCGTCAGGCGGAAGGTGCCGATATGCGGCTTGTTGACGTACAGAATCTCCTCCGGCGCTCCTGCGCGAACGAACTCCCGCATCACGTTGCGACCGTAGAAACGCGGGTCCTTGACCTGACTGTAGAGCTTGCCGTCCGAGAACAGACCGGCGCCGCCTTCGCCGAATTGCACGTTGGATTCAGGTGTCAGGATCTTCCGGCGCCACAGCGCCCAGGTATCCGCCGTTCGGCGCCGTACGTCCCGTCCACGTTCCAGCACGACTGGTTTGAACCCCATCTGCGCCAGCAGCAGCGCCGCAAACAGGCCACACGGCCCGAAGCCGATGATGACGGGTCGCTCACTCGAAGAGACCGGGGCGCGTGCGACGGGGTGGTAGCTCGTGTCGGGCGCCCGGCCGACATGCGGATCCCCGGCCAGACGCTCGAGGACACGCTGCTCATCGCGCACCGTCAGGTCGACGATATAGACGAACAGGATGCCCGCGCTCTTCCTGCGGGCATCGTAGCTGCGCTTGAAGACGGTGATGTCCAGCAGATCCGCATCGCGTATCTTGAGTCGGGCGACGATCGCCGCGCGCAGTGCCTGCCGGTCAGCCGCCTGATGCGTCCGGGCATCGAGCGGCAACGATAATTCAGTGATACGGATAATGGGGATACCCTGCCGGTAATATAATCGCATTGTCCCATGGCACGATCAAAGAGCAGCGGCAACTGGTTGCAGCGACACGTCAACGATCCCTACGTCAAACAGGCGCAGAAGGATGGTTACCGTTCGCGCGCGAGTTACAAACTGCTGCAGCTGCACGACAAGGACCGGCTGATTCAGCCAGGCATGCTGGTCGTCGACTTGGGTTCCGCCCCGGGCGGCTGGTCGCAGGTGGCGGGAAATCTGGTTGGCGCGCGGGGCAAGGTCGTCGCGACGGACATCCTGGCGATGGAGCCGGTGAAGAATGTGGACTTCATCCAGGGCGACTTCCGGGAACCCGAGGTACTGAACCAGATCCTCGAGTGCCTTTCGAACAGGAAGCCGGATCTCATCATCAGCGACCTTGCGCCGAACATCTCCGGTATCCCGATGGCGGACCAGGCGGCCTCGATGTATCTGGTCGAACTGGCGCTTGATCTGGCTCGCCAGGTCCTGAAGTCCAAAGGTACGTTCGTGGCCAAGGTATTCCAGGGCGCCGGCTCTGAGGACTACTTGCGGGAACTGCGGCGTTCGTTCGAGAAGCTGACGATCCGCAAGCCACCCGCGTCGCGACCGAAGTCGAGCGAGATCTATGTGGTGGCCAGGGGGTTCAAAGCCACCGCACCGGAACAGTCGGCCCAGTACCCGGGCTGATCAGCCCTTCAGCGCCTCGAGCGTGTCGATCGAGGCGGGTCTTGCAATGTAGTAGCCCTGCGCAAACTGCACACCCAGTCGCTTCAGCTCGTTGAAGACCTCGGCCGACTCGACTTTCTCTGCGATCGTCGCAATGCCCAGCGCGCGCCCCACCTGACTGATTGCCTCGACCATGCTGCGGTCGACCACGTCTGTCGTCACGTTACCGATGAACTGGCCGTCGATCTTCAGGAAGTCGACCGGTAGCGTCTTCAGGTAGTGGAACGAAGACAGCCCGCTGCCAAAATCGTCCAGTGCGAATCGGCAGCCGCGCCGGCGCAGCTCGTGCATGAAGAACACGGCCTGCGCCATGCTGGTGATGACCGCCGTCTCGGTAACCTCGAAGCACAGGCCACGCGCGATTCGGGGATCCTCGACCAACGTCAGCACGTAGTCGAGGAAGCTGCGGTCACTCAGCGACATGCCGGATAGATTGAGCGCCAGCAGGAATGCAGGTTCATCACCGCGCGAATGTTTCTGCAGAACCTGGACCGCACGCTCGATCACCCACCGGTCGATCGCCGACACCACGTTGTAGCGCTCGGCAGCCGGCACGAATTCACCCGGCAGCACCAGCTCGCCGTTGTCGTCGCGCAGACGCACGAGCAGTTCGTAAGCTGCCGGCAGCGCCGGCGCTTCGCAGCCCGTCGGCGCGATCGGCTGAAAGTACAGCTCCAGCCTTCCCTCATCCACCGCGCGGGTGACGCGGCTGACCCAATACATTTCGCGATGCCGGCCGGAAACTTCGTTCGAGTCATAGAGATGGACGCGATTGCGGCCGGAGTCCTTGGCCGCATAGCAGGCGATATCGGCCGCGCTCAGCAGACTCGCGACGCTGTCGGTTTCAGCGGTGATCTCCACCACGCCGATGCTCGCACCGATGCTGCTGGTGGTCTGCTCCCAGGTAAAGCGATAGTCGCGAATTCCCTGACGGATGTTCTCCGCGATCTTGGCGGCCTGCTCGGCCGTGCAGTGGCGAACCAGGATGCCGAATTCGTCGCCGCCCAAGCGAGCAATGGTGTCGGCGCTACGCACATGGGCCTGCAGCAACCCGGTCACGTCGCGCAGCAGCCGATCGCCGGCCGGATGGCCGCAGGTATCGTTCACGACTTTGAACTGATCCAGATCCACGTACAGCAGGGCGTGCGGGCCCTGACCTGTCTTGGCACTATGCAGGGAATCGGCCAGACGATTGTCGAATTCACGACGGTTGATCAGACCGGTGAGCGCATCGTGACTGGCCTGGTAGGACAGTGCACGCTTGAGGCGGCGTTCCTTGGTCACGTCGCGGAATACCACGACCGCGCCCACGATCTCACCGCTGCGATCGCGGATGGGCGCCGCCGAGTCCTCGATCTCGATCTCCTGCCCCAGCCGATTCTGCAGCACGCTGTGCTCGGCGAAATGCACCAGCTGGCCTTCGCGCAGACAGCGCACCAGCGGATTCTCCAGTTCGCCGTGCGTGACCTGATCCAACAGCCGCAGCACGGTGCCGAGCTTCTCGCCGCGGGCCTCGTCGCCGCGCCAGCCGGACAGTTGCTCGGCAACCGGATTCATGTAGTCGATGCGGCCCTCGCGATCGGTGGTGATCACGGCATCACCGATCGACTGCAGCGTCACCTGCGCCCGCTCCTTCTCTGCGAACATGGCCTGCTCGGCACGCTTGCGTCCGGTGATATTGGCGATGGTGCCGTCGTAGGCCGCGATGCGACCCTCTTCGTCGCGCACTACCCGCGCACTTTCCAGCACGACGACCTGCGAGCCGTCCCGGCATCGCAGTACGAATTCGGCGTTGTGAATTTCGCCATGCGTTTCGAGCGAGCGTTCGAACTCGGCTCGTTCGGCGGGGTTGCGATAGAGCATCGCAATACCGGGCAATGCGTAGATCTCTTCCGCGGATGCGTAACCCAACATCTTCACGAAAGCAGGATTGACCTCGAGCAGACGCCCGTCCGGGGCACACTGGTAGACACCTTCCAGCACACGCTCGTACAGACGACGGAACTTTGCCTCACTGGCACGAAGCGCGGCCTCGCTGCGGCGGCGCTCGATAGCGACCGCCGCCAGCCGCGCGGCATGCACCATCAGATCGAGATCCCGCGGCGCGGGCACGCCGACGACCGGCCTGAAAACGGTGACCGAGCCGAGCACACGTCCGCTCGAAGACTTGATCGGGACTGCCCAGGCTGCCTTGAATCCGGCCTCCAGCGCCAGCTCGCGCCGGCGCTGCCAGAACGCATCGCACTCGATATCGCCAACCAGCACCGGCCTGCCCAGATACACGGCCGCAGCGCTGGAGCCGTTGCGAATATCGATCGGCATGCGTTCCTCGACCGCACGCCAGCGCGCCGGCAGACGCTTCCCCACGACCTCGATGAAACTCTGTGCCTCAGGCCCCAGGCGGCTGATGGCGGCCGTGAAACTTCCATTGATGGATTCGATCAACTCCACGATCGAATCGAGCACCTGTGGCAACGCCTCGTCGGCGGCGATGCGCTCGAATACATTGCGCTCGCCGGCAGTGATCTTCTCGGCACGACGGCGCGCGCTGACATCGGTGATACTGGCGCGCAGCAACCCGCTGGCGCCGGGCAGCGCCATCAGGCGCACCTCGGTTTCGATCTCGTCGCCGGCGCAATCGTGATAGAACCACTCGAACACTTGTGCCTCGCCGCCGGCCGCACGTTCGCAGCGAGCAGAAAACAACTGCGCGGCGTCGGTACCCCTCCCCTGCATCACCGGTGAGAGATCGCGCGGCTTGAGTTCGGGCAGGCGCTCGCGACTGACACCGAAGAATCGCAGTGCGTTCTCGTTGGCATCGACGAAATGCCCGGTTTCACGATCGATCAACACGATCAGCTCGGGCGCACTCTCGACCAGCGTGCGGTAACGCGCCTCACTGTCGCGCAGCGCCTGTTCGGCCAGCACGCGCTCGCTGGTGTCGCGGAGGCAGATGACGAACTGGTCGCGGTGCTCGATGCGAACCTTGCTGGCGATCAGTTCGCAGGGAAACTGGCGTCCATCCTTGTGACGGGCGCTGAACTCGCGCGGTCGCAGGTCGCCGCGATTCTTGTCCACCCTGGACGCAAGCGACCTCAGGCCCTGTTCGGTGGATCCATGCAGCGGCAACTCCGGCAGCAGCCGTGAGATCGACTGACCGATGACCTCGGAGCGCGAATAACCGAAGACCCGCTCACCCGTAGGATTGAACAGTCTGATCGATCCGTCCGAGGAGACCGTGATGACGACGTCCTTGATGTGGTCCAGGATCGCCTGCAGATGGCCGGCATCGGCGCTGGCGAGTCCTTCGCTGAAAGAGCGCGCCTCGTCCGCGATCAGCTGCATCGAGCGCACGATGCCGCGGCGTTCGTCATCGACCTGGCCGTAATAGGCGCTGACCAGCGGCAGCAGCTCGGCAACATCGAGCAGACCATCGTTCGCCAGCCGCGCCTCCTCCAGCTGCTCGCACAGCCGCGGATGCAACTCCGTGGTTACCAGTTTCTGCCGCCGCAGCGGTGACGATATCGGTATGGCGTCCGATACCGATGGCTTGTGTGACATAACGTGCTTAGCTGCAGTGCCTCACCCATCATACGAGTCGTGCACTGCATGCCGTTGTGAAGCAGTGCCGATTTTTTGGCACCGCCAGAACGCTGTCAGGGGTGGGAATCGGCGACGATCAGGGGAATCGAGTAGGTGCGAGTGACCGACTGCCCCTCGGCTTCGATCACCACCGTGGCGTTGAGGTTCAGCAGGCCGCTCTGCTGCGGCACGACAGTGACCGTCTGCTGCGGCGGCGGATTGTCGGGAAGGAAGTTGGTCAGCTCGGCCGTGCGATCGGACTGCAGCTGCAATCCATCTCCTGCCTGCACAGACAGCACGGCGCGGTCGATCTGGGTATCGGGTGCGGGCACCAGCTGCATCGTCACCTCCAGCGGCGTCGCGATCTGCGGTTTGGCGCCAAGCTTGAACTTCATACTCAGGAGATTGGTGGACGAGCCACCGAGATTCACGGCGCTCACCATGTCGGGATCGACGCCTGGCTTGGCACCTTTCGGTCTGGCGACGGACGCCTTGCCGGTCGCGCCCGGCGCAGCGGCCGGCCCCGATTGGCTGCAGCCGCTCAGCACCGCGGCGAGCGATGCGAGCAGGACACCGTGACACAGCAGCTTCATCGGCGCGGACATTATCACAGGTGATCCAGCAACTGCGGCGGCTGCTCCAGCAGTTGCTGCTGTTCCAGCAGATCACCCACGTATTGCTCCCAATAACGCGCCTCGCCCGCCCAGGGAAAGGCACGGGGAAAGGCGGGATCATCCCAGCGGGTTACGACCCACGCCGCGTGATTGATCATGCGAAAGGCCCGCAACGACTCTACCAGTCGCAATTCATGGTGGTCGATGTCATGGAACTGGCGGTAGCCCTCTAGGACCTCCGCCCACTGAGCACGTTGTTCGGCACCGGTACCGGACAGGAACATCCACAGATCCTGAATGCGCGGGCCGGTAACGCAATCGTCGAGATCGACGAACAGCGGGCCACGCGCCTGCCAGAGGATATTGCCGAGATGGCAGTCGCCGTGCAGGCGTATGAGGCTCAAGGGTTGCGCCTGGTCGAAAGCAAGGCAGATCGCCTCGAGCAGTTCGCCGCTCACCTGCTCGTAGCGCTGGCGCATGTGATCGGGCATCAGTTCGGATTTCAATACCTGAGAACGCAGACGTGGTCCGAGCGCGGCCGGATTGAGGCTCTGACGATGTTCGAAACGGCGCAGCGCGCCGACTGCATGGATGCGCGCCAACGTCCGTCCCAGCAGCTCCCGCGCGCCCGGCTGATCCAGATCCGGTGCATTGCCCGGACAGCACGGAAAAGCGGCGAAGCGGTACTGCTCGAACTGATGCAGCGTGCGTCCGCCCAGCTCCACCGGCGCCGCCACCGGTATGTCACGCGCCGCCAGCTCCAGTCCAAACTGATGCTCTTCGAGGATCTGCTGGTCCGACCAGCGGCCGGCCCGATAGAACTTCAGGATCAGCGGCTCAGCGTCGTCCCGTCCGACCCGATAGACCCTGTTCTCGTAACTGTTCAGGGCAAACAGCCG
>DATBAM010000099.1:0-2479 GCA_036271535.1 Steroidobacteraceae bacterium
TCCTTCACGACCGGCGCATCCTTGAGGGCCGGCTCATAGCGGTTGTCGTGGCGAATCACCTTCGGCACCAGCACGCGCGGCACGATGCTCACGGGCTCGTAGACGACACGCTTCTTTTCCGGGTCGTAGCGCACCTCGACGTTGCCGATCAGCGGGAAGTCCTTGCGGAACGGATGCCCGATGAAGCCGTAGTCGGTGAGGATGCGGCGCAGGTCGGTGTGGCCGCGAAACAGGATGCCGAACAGATCGAATACCTCGCGCTCGAACCAGTTCGCGCTCGCCCACACCTCGAGCAGCGAATCGACCACCGGATCCTGGGTGTCGGGACATTTCACCAGCAGGCGCAGCCTGTGATTGTTGGCGATCGACAGCAGGTGGTACGTAACACCGAATCGCCCGGGCATGTCCGGATCCGGCGCGGTGCTGCGCGCCACGCGCCCACGGCTGAAACCCGTGTTGGTTGCCGTCTGGGTCTGCCATTCGTCGCGGCCGTAGTGCAGGTAGTCGACGCCAGCCACATCCATCAGCATTTCGAACTTGAGTTCCGCCGTATCGCGCAGCGCGCGGCAGACCTTCAGAAGGTTTGCGGCGTCGACCTCATACGCGACTTCGCTGACCGGAGAGACAACACGGCGGACATCGCTGCCCAGCAGCGCTTCCACCTTTTCGGCCAATTCAACTGTGTGCATCGTGCCTTTACCGCGCAATCGTGCTGGTTCGCTCGATCTTCTTCTGCAGCTGGATGATGCCGTAGACGAGCGCTTCAGCCGTCGGCGGACACCCGGGTACGTAGACGTCGACGGGGACGATTCGATCGCACCCGCGCACTACGGCGTACGAGTAATGATAGTAGCCGCCGCCATTGGCGCAGGAGCCCATCGAGATCACCCAGCGTGGCTCGGCCATCTGGTCGTAGACCTTGCGAAGCGCGGGCGCCATTTTGTTCACGAGCGTGCCCGCAACGATCATCACATCCGACTGACGCGGACTCGGCCTGAAAACCACGCCGAAACGGTCGAGGTCGTAGCGCGAGGCGCCGGCATGCATCATCTCGACGGCGCAGCAGGCGAGTCCGAAGGTCATGGGCCACAGCGACCCGGTGCGGGCCCAGTTCACGAGACTATCCAGCTGCGCGGTGACGAAGCCACGCTGTGCGAAACCGTCCGGACCGGTGCCGGCCGTTTCCGGATTGCTCAGGCCCTGCGCCTCTAATCCCATTCCAACGCCCCTTTCTTCCACTCATAGATGAAGCCCACTACGAGCACGGCGAGAAAGATGCCCATCGCGAGGAGGCCGAACAGGCCCAGCTTGTCGAGCGCGACGGCCCACGGAAACAGAAACGCGATCTCCAGGTCGAACACGATGAAGAGAATCGCAACGAGGTAGTAGCGCACGTCGAACTTCATGCGGCTGTCCTCGAAGGCCTCGAAGCCGCACTCGTACGGCGAGCGCTTCGCGCGGTCATCGTGAAACCGGGAGAAGTAGCGGCCGAAGCCGGTTCCCAGGACGAGCATGAGTATCGCCAGTGCCGTGGCGACACCCAGGAAGATCAGGATCGGCAGATAATTGGCAAGCATTACCTTTATCGCCCAGTGCGTTGCGACGCGACGCGCATCGAGGGCCTGCGCGTTCTTGCGGCTGCGGCCCGTAAAAAAGGCAGGCCAACCGGCCTGCCCCCTAAGACGCTCATTGTAACAGCGCAAGACGAAATTTGGTGCCGACGGCGAGATTCGAACTCGCACACCTTGCGGCGCTAGCCCCTCAAGCTAGTGTGTCTACCAGTTCCACCACGTCGGCATGCATCAAAAACGTCAATGAACCTTAAGGCCGCCGCTATTTCGGCGGCGTCGCCGGAGCTGCGGGAGCGGCTGGCGCAGGAACCGGCGCGCTCGTCGCGGACGGCGGCGCGGGAGCAGGTATGCCCGGCACGCTGCTCAAGGGAGCCGGACGCCTGGTCGCAGCGGCTTCGTCAAGAATTGTCTTGGGCTGGTCGGTCGCGACATGCGCTCCCATGTAAGCCAGTGCGAGGCTGTTCAACATGAAAATCGCTGCGAAGATGGCCGTCGCACGCGACAGTGCCGTACTCGCGCCCCGCGCGCCGAACACTGTGCCTGAAGCACCTGCGCCGAAACCCGCACCCGCATCGGCGCCTTTGCCGCGCTGAAGCAGAACGAGAGCGATGATCGCGAGCGACGCGATCACCTGCACGATCGTCAAAGTAAAATGCAACATCCAGTAAGTCCGCTTATCCCGGTCCGGCAGCCGCCAGGATGGCTAGGAATTCATCCGCCTTGAGCGACGCGCCCCCGATGAGGCCACCGTCGACATCCGGCATGGCAAAGAGCTCAGCCGCATTGCCCGCTTTCACGCTGCCGCCGTACAGGACGCGTGTAGCGGCCGCAATTCTAGCATCACGCACCGCAATCCGGTCACGGATGAAGGCGTGTACCGATTGTGCCTGCTCCGGCGTGGCGTTTCG
>DATBAM010000100.1:0-13085 GCA_036271535.1 Steroidobacteraceae bacterium
CGGCGATCTCGGCTTCCCACGGCTCGCGTACGTCGATCAGGCGCGGCGGCGCATCGCTGGCCTGTCGGCGCTTCAGTTCTTCCGGCGAAATCTGTTCGATCGTCATGACACCCTCAGAACGTTAAGATTTCAGAATCCAAAGGCTTCCGGCCGTGGCGCATGTTCCATCGGTTCCAGCGCCGTCTCGAACAGCGACTCCCGGATCCACTCGTTCTGCGCCACGCGCCGAACGATCAACGCCTCCTGCGGCACAGCTGCGCCTGCGACCACGAACAGACGTCCACCGACTTTGAGTGCGCGCTCGAAACGGTCCTGATAGATAGGCAGGGACGCCGTCAGCACCAGAACGTCACAGCAGGCGACTTCCGAGAACTGCATGCCGTCGGCCACCGTGATCTCCACGGGCAGCGTAGGCGCCGCGGCGCGCAGGTTGGCGCGGGCAGATTCGGCGATGTCCGGATGCAGCTCCAGCGAGCGTACCCGACCGCCCAGTTGCGCCATGCAGGCGCTGAGGAAGCCGGAGCCGGTGCCGATCTCGACGATTTCCTCGCCGCCAACGAGTGCCAACTCCTGCAGGATGCGGCCTATCAACATCGGACGCAGCATCCGCTTGCCGTGCGCAAGGGCGATATCGCAGTCGGCAAAGGCCAGGCCTCGCCAGGCTGGTGGCACGAACTGCTCGCGTGGGACCGTCCGCACCGCGTCCAGCGCACGCTGATCGAACACCTCCCACGTGCGCAGCTGCTGTTCGATCATCTGCTCACGTGCGAAATCAGTTTGCATTAGACTTATTACCGGTTGGGCGCGGACGCCGGCACGTTAAGGGTTTTCACCGCGCCTGCCAAGGCCTGCGGCGCAGTCGTCATATGGTTAATAGCCGTAGGCGGTAGCCGATAGTTGTATATGCTCCAACCAGCGAGCGATGGCAGAGCTTGGCCCTTTCGCCAAGGAAAAAGCATCGTTCGTACTAACGACTTTGATGTCGATCATTGTCCTGCTCTGCCTCCTGTTCGGTATCGCGGCAATCCTCCTCCTGGTGCTGTATTCCTTGCAGCGTCGACAGCTTGGAGCCCTCGAACAGGTCTCCCAGCAAGTACAGCGCGTCGCGATCGGCGGCTCGCTGCGCACCAAGCTGGATCTGCAGACCGATCAGCCTGAACTGTCGGTCCTGATCACGGCTGTCAATCATCTGCTCGCCCGGGCGGGCGCCGCCTCGGAACGCGCCCGGCCGTCGGCGTCGCCGATCAATCTGCTGGGCGACCGCGTGCACGAAGTCGTCATCATCCACGGCGCCGCGATCCGCTACACCAATCCCCAGTTCGCCAACCTGCTCGGCAAACGGGTCGATGAAGTCGTCGGGCAGAAGCTGCAGGACCTGGTCCCGGCCGAATATGCCGAGCTGGTGACGGACAACATGCGTCGCCGGCTGGCTGCCGAAGCCATCGCCGAGCGCTACGAAGTGGATCTGATCGCCCCGGGCGGGCTGACTTCACGGCTAGAACTGTCGAGCTGGCCGCTGCAGTACGACGGCGAGAATGCGCTGCTGATCATCGGTGTCGAGGTGCTGCCGACACAGACCTTCCGGGCACTGCAGGCGCCCGAAGGGTTCTCGCAATCGCGGCGCGCGCTGGAATCGCTGGGCGAGGCACTGCTCACGACGGACGCCGACGGTCGGGTGGACTACCTCAATCCCGCCGCGGGCCGGCTGCTGTCGGTGACGCCGGAACAGGCCATCGGCCAGACACTCGACGAACTCGCGGACGTGGTGGATGAGGCCGACCGCAAACTGCTCGCCGAGCCGGTGCGCCAGGCACTGTCGGCGGGACAGCCGCTGAACCTGGGTCGTCGTGCTCTGCTGATCCGCGCGCCCGGTTCGCCGGAACACCTGGTCGAGCTGTCCGCCGCGCCGATCCAGCTGGAGACCGGCGAGACGGTCGGCGCCGTGATGCTGATGCACGACGTCACCGAGATGCGCGGTCTGACGCGGCAGATGTCCTACCAGGCGACCCACGATGCGCTCACCGGGCTGGTCAACCGGCGCGAATTCGAACGTCGTCTGCAGGAGGCCGTGGAAATTGCCCATCGTGGCGACAGCACCCACGTGCTGTGCTATCTCGATCTCGACCGCTTCAAGGCCATCAACGATGCCGGCGGCCACGGCGCGGGCGATGCCATGCTGCGCGAAGCGGCCAAGATCCTTCGCGACGCCGTGCGCGACTCGGACACCGTGTCCCGCATCGGCGGGGACGAGTTCGGGATGCTGCTGGTGGGCTGTCCGCTCGAGAAGGCCCGTCAGATCGCCGACGACGTCTGCCGCGCGGTGAACGAATTCCGTTTCGTCTGGAAAGATCAGGTCTTCAACATCGGTGTCAGCATCGGTCTGGTCGAGCTGGCCCGCGACAGCGGCACGATCGAGGAAGCGCTGGCGGCGGCCGACTCGGCCTGCTATGTCGCCAAACGTCAGGGCGGCCATGTCACGGTCTATTCCGCGCGCGATGAGATCTTCGCGCGCCGCACCGGCGAGATTCACTGGCTGCAGACCCTGCAGTCGGCGCTGCGCGAGAGCCGTTTCGACCTGTATACGCAACCCATCATTTCCGCCTATGCGGCCAACGACGAGGGGCCGGCGATGGAAGTGCTGGTGCGTTTGCGGGACGGGTCGGCCGACCAGCATCTGTCGGCGGTGGAATTCGTCCGTGCCGCCGAGCGCTACCGGCTGATGGCCCTGGTCGACCGCTGGGTCGTGCAGACAACGCTGAACGCGCTCGGGCGCGGCACCATCGTGCTGCCGCTCAAACGCAGCGTGGCGATCAACATCTCCGGCCAGACGCTGGCGGACGGCCAGTTCCTGGAATTCGTCGTCGAGTGCTTCGATTCGACCGGCGCGCACCCCGAGCAGGTCTGTTTCGAGATCTCGGAGAACGCCGCCGTGGCCAACGCCGAACAGGCGCGCCGTTTCGTCGGCGTACTGCATGGCATGGGGTGCCGCTTCGCGCTGGACGACTTCGGCAGCGGTCTGGGGTCGTTTGCCAATCTGAAGAGCCTCGCGGTCGACTATCTGAAGATCGATGGCTCGTTCTTCCGCAATCTCGCCCGTGACACCGTCAATCAGGCGATGGTCACCGCGATGATCCGCATGGCACGCAGTCTCAACTTCAAGGTGATAGCCGAGCAGGTCGAGGACAGCAGCGCGATGGAAACCGCGCGACGGATGGGAGTCGACTATCTGCAGGGGTATGCCATCGGGCGGCCGGAGAAACTGTTCCTTGCCGCCTGAGGTCTTTTTACGTCCTGTCGCGTGTAGGCCCTACCAGCCGACGCGTGACATAAGCAATTTATGCAGCTATAAGCCTGCCACGGTTCGCAACAGATTGGGCTCGCTCAGGGAAACAAGAAAAACAAAAGACGGTTGGAAAATTAGAAGTTAGAAAAAAAGAACGTAGCCGGATAACAACAACGACGGCTTTGAGTAGAAGAAGAAAAAAAACCAACACCAGGTGAGCCCCCGCCGGAAACGGCGGGGGCTCCCGATTTAACTCCCGGGAGTCATCCCTTAGGATCGCCTAGAGCAGCGGCACCAGCAGCAGTGCGACGATATTGATGATCTTGATCAGTGGGTTGATGGCAGGACCCGCGGTATCCTTGTAAGGATCCCCGACCGTATCGCCCGTTACCGCGGCCTTGTGGGTATCCGATCCCTTGCCGCCGAAGTTGCCTTCCTCGATGTACTTCTTGGCGTTGTCCCAGGCACCGCCGCCGGTGCACATCGAGATCGCAACGAACAGACCGGTGACGATGGTACCGATCAGCAGCCCGCCCAGGGCGCGGATGCCGGAACCCGGGCCCATCAGCCAACCCAGGCCGAAGGCGACCACCACCGGCACGAGGATCGGCAGCAGCGAAGGCACTATCATTTCCTTGATGGCCGAGCGGGTCAGCAGATCCACCGCACGCGAATAATCGGGCTTGGCGGTGCCTTCCATGATGCCTTTGATCTCGCGGAACTGACGCCGGACTTCGGTCACGACCGAACCGGCTGCCCGGCCGACTGCCTCCATCGCCATGGCGCCGAAGAGATAGGGCACCATGCCGCCGAGGAACAGACCGATGATGACGGCCGGATCCGAGAGCGAGAAGGCCACCATGGAGCGCCCGTTAGCCGCCAGGTGAGCTTCCAGGTTGTGCGTGTAGTCCGCAAACAGCACCAGCGCGGCCAGACCGGCGGAGCCGATCGCGTAGCCCTTGGTCACGGCCTTGGTGGTGTTGCCGACCGCATCGAGCGGATCGGTGATATTGCGCACCTCCTGCGGCAGCCCGGCCATCTCTGCGATGCCGCCGGCGTTGTCGGTGATCGGACCGTAGGCGTCGAGCGCCACGACCATACCGGTCATCGACAGCATCGCGGTGGCTGCGATGGCGATGCCATACAGTCCCGCGAGGTGACTGGCACCCCAGATCGCAAGGCAGACGGCAATCACCGGCCAGGCGGTGGACTTCATGCTGACGCCGAGGCCGGCAATGATGTTGGTCGCATGACCGGTTTGCGAGGCCGCCGCTACGCCACGTACCGGGCCGTACTCGGTGGCGGTGTAGTACTCGGTGATCACGATCATCGCCGCAGTCAGGCCCAGGCCGATGAGAGTGCAGCCGAACAGCGCGTTGAACTGGTCCGGGAAGATCGATTTGGTGATGAACCAGAACGCGATCGCCGAAATGATGGCGGAGACGATCACGCCCTTGTAGAGCGCATTCATGATCCGGCCGCCTTCCTTGGTGCTGACGAAGAAGGTGCCGATGATCGACGAGACGATCGAGGCCGAGCCCAGCGCCAGCGGGAACACCAGCGGCGCGGCGCCCGAAGACTTGTAGAGCAGACCGCCCAGCAGCATCGTGGCCACGATCGTGACCGCGTAGGTCTCGAACAGGTCGGCCGCCATGCCGGCGCAGTCACCGACGTTATCGCCGACGTTGTCGGCGATAACCGCAGGGTTACGGGGGTCGTCCTCCGGAATACCGGCTTCGACTTTTCCGACCAGATCCGCGCCGACGTCTGCACCCTTGGTGAAGATACCGCCGCCCAGGCGCGCGAAGATGGAGATCAGCGAGCCGCCGAAGGCCAGTCCTACCAGGGCGTGCAGTGCGACCTCATCGCCTAGCGGGCCGCGCAGCGCCATGAAGTAGCCGGTGACGCCCAGCAGCCCTAAGCCCACCACCAGCATGCCGGTGATGGCGCCGCCACGGAACGCGACCGACAGGGCGGCGTTCAGCCCCTTGGTCGCGGCCTGCGCAGTACGCACATTGGCGCGCACGGAGATGTTCATGCCGATATAGCCGGTCAGACCGGACAGGACGGCGCCGACCACGAAGCCGCCCGCCGTGGGAAGGCCGAGTGCCAGCCACAGCAGGATGGCAAGGACGACACCGACGATGGCGATCGTCGTGTATTGACGGTTCAGATAAGCCTTGGCGCCCGCCTGAATGGCCGCTGCGATCTCCTGCATGCGTGGGTTGCCTGCCGGCAACGCCAGAATGGAGAACATCGAAAACACCCCGTAAAGGACGGCGACTACGCCGGCCCCGACCGCCAGCCACAGCCAAGTCATGGCATCCATTCAGACTCCTTGATAGTTATAGATTGCGACAGGAGAAAGTCTTGGATCGCACGCCAGGTCAACTCAACGAGTGCCCGGCTTAAGGTTTGTTCAAACCATCCCCTGATGCCTCCCAAAATATAGCATAGGGCGGGCGACGCCCCGTGGTCCCGCCCGAAGGTATCAGACCGTATACCCGGTTTTCAGCTTGCGGCGCACGCGCGCGCCCTTGATTCGGATGTAGGAGGGCAGACCGTTCTGGTAAGGCGGGTAGTCTTCGCCGGCGATCAGCGGCTGCAGATATCTTCGGCAGGCTGCCGTAATGCCGAAGCCGTCCGGCGTGATGAAATCGCGCGGCACCGTCCGCTCGACGTTCGCCACATCGGCCAGCGGGACCGGCCGGATGTCCCAGCGGTAGGGCTGCGACGAGCGGCGGCGAATGGCGGGCATCACCGCGTTCATTCCCTTGACGGCGTACTCGACCGCTGCCTTGCCAACCGCGTAAGCCTGTTCCACATCCACCCGGGAAGCGACATGGCGCGCGGCGCGCTGCAGATAGTCGGCCACGGCCCAATGGAACTTGTACCCATGTGCCTCGCGGATCATGTTGGCGACCACCGGTCCTACGCCGCCGAGCTGCGTATGCCCGAAGGCATCGGTGGTACCGGCGTCGGCCAGAAATTTTCCATCCGGGTACTTCGCGCCCTCGGAGACCACGATGACGCAGAAGCCATGATTCTCGACACTCTGTTTGACGCGCGCGAGCAGTGCCTCGCGCTCGACCGGGATCTCCGGAAACAGAATGATATGCGGTGCCTCGCCGGGCTTGCGGCCGGCCAGCCCGCCCGCTGCCGCGATCCATCCGGCATGCCGTCCCATGACCTCGAGGACGAATACCTTGGTCGACGTGCGTGCCATCGATGAGACGTCCAGCGCGGCTTCCAGCGTCGAGACGGCGATGTATTTGGCCACCGAGCCGAAGCCCGGGCAGCAGTCGGTATGCGGCAGGTCGTTGTCGACCGTCTTCGGCACGCCGACGCAGCAGATCGGATAGTTCATCGCCGAACCGATCTGCGAGATCTTCAGCGCGGTATCCATCGAATCGTTGCCGCCGTTGTAGAAAAAGTAGCCGATGTCGTGTGCCCGGAATACTTCGATCAGCCGCTCGTACTCGGCGCGATTCTGTTCAATGCCGCGAAGCTTGAAACGCGCCGAACCGAATGCGCCGGAGGGCGTATGGCGCAATGCCTTGATCGTCGCCTCGCTTTCACGCGACAGATCGATCAGGTCCTCGGTGAGTACGCCGACGATACCGTCGCGGCCGGCAAAGATCCGGTCTATCTGCCGCGCCTTGCGCGCCGCCTGGATGACCCCGCAGGCGGATGCATTGATCACGGCGGTGACCCCGCCGGACTGCGCGTAGAGAGCGTTGCGCGGAGCTGCTTTCCTGGCCGGGGCCGACTTCTTCATGAGGCACATTTCCCAATTAATGTCCAATCAGGCGGGCGTGGCGAGCATACCTCATCCGATCGGTTTGACCTGTACCACGTCCGCCGGTAGTGTTTCCTTATGCGAATAGTACTCATGGGGGCACCGGGTTCCGGCAAAGGCACCCAGGCGCAGCGTCTCGTCCAGCACTTCGGCATCCCGCAGGTTTCCACCGGAGATCTGCTGCGAAGCGCGGTCGCGCGCGGCACGGAACTGGGATTGCGCGCCAAGGCTGCGATGGATGGCGGTCTGCTCGTATCGGACGATATCGTGCTCGGCATGATCCGCGAACGGCTGGCCGACGCCGACACGGCCCAAGGCTTCATCCTCGATGGTTTTCCACGCAACATACCGCAGGCCGAGGCGCTCTCGACGATGCTGAGCGCCTTGAAGAAGCCGCTGGATGCGGTGGTGCAGTTCGATGTGGATTACGCCGAGATCATCAAGCGCATTTCGGGTCGCCGAAGTTGCCCGACCTGCGGGCGGGTGTACAACATCTACAGTGCGTCCACCGCCATCACTCACTGCGAAAAAGACCAGTCGGCGCTGGTACAGCGCAAGGACGACGAAGAAGAGACGGTCCGCAAGCGTCTGGATGTCTACGAACAGCAGACCCGTCCGTTGATCAAGTTCTACAGTGATCGACACCTGTTGCGCACCATCAATGCGCAGGACGATGTCGACCGGGTGACGAGCCAGCTGATCAAGACGCTCGAAGCGCTCCCGGCTGCCAGCGAGGTTCGTGCGGCGCGCAGCAAAGCTTCCTGATCGAACGAGCCCCTTACAGGGCCGCCAGCAGACGCTGCCCGATCACCGCCTGACGCCATCCGCAAACCGGTGAGCCGTCGCGCGCACCGGCGACAAGCCGCTCCAGTTCGCGACGGGTGGCCAGGATCTCCGGCGCTATGCCCAGCTCGCGGCCGGTCTGCTGTGTGACCTGCGAGAGTTTGCGCACCAGGTCGTTCTCCGCCTGCTCGCGCCGTTGTCGCCGTGGTAGCGGGGGCAGATCTCCAGGCAGCTGCAGTGATGCGATGACGCAGAGAATGTCGTCGCCACTGTTGTTGCGGACTCCTTCCGGCAACTCTTCGATCCGTGCCAGCTGCTCCATCGAGCGCGGTGCATACAGGATGAGATCGCGCAACGCGGCATCGGGGAGGATCCAGCTGCGCGGACGATCGCTCTGCACCGCGCGGCGCTCGCGCCATGCGGCCAGCGCGCGTGCCAGCGCCTGGCGCGACTCGTCGAGTTCCTGTACGCCACGGATGCGCCGCCAGGCCTGCTCGGGGTCGGTTACATAGGGACCGGCAACGTCGAACTCGTTCATTTCCTCCACGAACCAGGACCAGCGACCGAGTTCCTGCAGGCGTTCGGTCAATGCGCCGCGAAGGGGCAGCAGATGCCGCACATCGTCCAGCGCATACTGCACCTGCGCCGCGGAGAGCGGTCGACGGGACCAGTCGGTACGGGTCTCGCCCTTCGGGAGGCTGTGACCCAGCACCTGCCGCACCAGGTCGGCATAACCTATCTGCGCCGGATGACCGGCCAGGGCCGCGGCGACCTGTGTATCGAATACGCCGCTCACCGTGCCGACGGCAGGACCGAGTACCTCGAGATCCTGTCGGGCCGCGTGCAGTACCTTCACGATATCGCGCGACTGCAGCGACGGACGAAGCGGCGCGAGGTCCGGCAGAGCGAGCGTATCGACGCATACCGCACCGGTGTCGAAGCTCAATTGCAGCAGGCAAAGGCGGGCAAAGTAGGTACGCTCGCGCATGAATTCGGTGTCGAGCCCGATTGCGGCCTGCCGGCCGAGGTCCGACGCCAGCTGCTGCAGACCCGTCATGTCACCGATAATTGCCGTCATGCCTCGAACCATCCTCCGTCTCGCACAGCTTTGCCTGCAGGTCGCCTGTTGCCGCCGCGGACCTCAGGATCTGCCGGCAGTGGGCATTTTACTGCCTCTCACGATGGGTGCTTATCTTCTGCTCAGCCTGGCGGTCGGTGCCAGCGCGCCGCAGTTGCGAAGCGGCTGGGCGATCGCCGTGCTGGCGGATGCCGCCTTCCTGGCGGCCTGGTACTGGGTGCTGCTGCGCCTGGTCGGGCGACGGGAGCGCTATGTGCAGACCGCGAGCGCGATTTTCTCATTGCAGACAGTGCTGGCTGCGCCCGGTATCGTGGAGCTTTGGTTGAGCCAATGGCGCCTGACGGATGCGACAGCCCGCTCGTCGTCGGCGGTCGCGATGCTGGATCTGGCCCTGATGCTGGCAGTGACGGGCTGGACACTGATCGCAACCAGCTACATCGTCAGGGCGGCGCTGGAGCGTACCGTCATGCTCTGCTGGATACTCGCATTCGCGCAGATGGTCGCTGAAGGTATGCTGCTGTCGGCCACGTATTCCGGCTATTGAGAATATTCCAGCTATCAAGAGAGTTGGCGTCGTATGCATGTACACATCCTCGGAATCTGCGGAACCTTCATGGGAGGCATCGCGGCGATCGCCCGTGCTGCGGGCCATCGGGTGACCGGTTCGGATCGAAACGTCTATCCGCCGATGAGCACGCAGTTGCAGGCGCTGGGCATCGAACTGGTGGAGGGCTACGAGGCCGATCAGCTTAAGGTGGATCCGGATGTCGTCGTGGTCGGCAACGTGATGACGCGCGGCATGCCGGTGATCGAAGCCGTGCTCAATCGCGGCATTCCTTATGCTTCCGGGCCGGAGTGGCTGGCCGGTGCAGTGCTGCGCGAACGCTGGGTGCTCGCGGTCTCGGGGACGCACGGCAAGACGACGACGACCAGCATGCTGGCGTGGATTCTAGAGGATGCGGGTCTTTCGCCGGGCTTCCTGATCGGCGGCATCCCGGATAATTTCGGTACCAGCGCGCGGTTGGGTGAGGCGCCGTTCTTCGTGATCGAGGCAGACGAATACGACACGTCGTTCTTCGACAAACGCGCGAAGTTCGTCCATTACCGCCCGCGCACGGCGGTGCTGAACAATCTCGAATACGACCACGCCGATATCTATCCGGATCTTGCCGCCATCGAACGGCAGTTCCATCACCTGCTGCGGACCGTTCCCGGTGACGGCCGGGTCATCTGCAATGGCCGTGACACGAACCTGGAACGTGTACTGGCGATGGGATGCTGGACGCCGGTCGAACGTTTCGCACGGGGTGGTGGCACGGGCGTCCAGTGGAGCGCGCGCGCGGCCGATGGCGCCGACTACTCTCACTTCGACGTGCTGGATCAAGAACGCTCGTGCGGTGAGCTGCGTTGGGACACGCTCGGCGCACACAATGTCGACAACGCGCTTGCTGCGCTTGCGGCAGCGCGCCACGCCGGCGTACCGATCGAGCGGGGCATCGATGCCTTGCAGCGCTTCAAGGGTGTTGCCCGTCGGATGCAGCTGCGCGGTGAAGTTGCCGGCATCCGTGTATACGACGATTTCGCGCATCACCCGACGGCGATCGCCACGACCATCGACGGACTGCGGCGCCGCGTCGGTTCGCAGCGGATCGTCGCGGTGCTCGAACCACGTTCGAACACCATGCAGCTCGGCATCCATCGCGATACGCTCGCAGCGTCGCTGGCCGCTGCCGACGAGGTCTGGTTGTATGCGCCGTCCAACATCGGCTGGAATGTTCGCGAGGCGATGTCCTCGCTCGGCAGCCGGGGGCATGTCGTGGACGATTTCGAGGCCCTGGTCGCGGGACTGGCGGCGAGTCTGAGAACGGGAGATCAGGCGCTCATCATGAGCAATGGTGGTTTCGGCGGCCTTCACGAGCGATTGCTGTCAGCACTGCGACAAGCCCGCGATGCCCACTGACATCGCGCTGTTTCCGCTGGGTACCGTGCTGTTTCCCGGTGGGTTGCTGCCGCTGCGGATTTTCGAAACCCGATATACGGACATGGTTCGGCGCTGCATGCGCGAGGATCTGGTGTTCGGTGTCGTTCGGATCGAGCAGGGCAGTGAGGTGAGCGCAACGGTGCAGACGGCGACCTGCGGAACCTCGGCCCGCATCGTCGATTTCCAGACGCTCGACAATGGCCTCCTGGGCGTGCTGTGCCGGGGCGAGGCGCGTTTCCGGATACTGTCGAGCAACCGCCAGGCCGACGGCTTGAACCGTGCACAGGTGGAATGGGTGCCCGAGCACGAGCGGGTGCCGGTGAGCGCTGATCACGCAGCGCTGGTAACAGTGCTGCGCGAGTCGTTGTCGCAGCTCGCAACCCTGAGCCGCTTCATCGAGCCCGACTATGAAGACGCCGGCTGGGTAAGTTATCGGTTGGCCGAACTGCTGCCGCTGCCGACATCCGTGCAGCAGCAGTTGCTGGAGACGAGCGATCCGGTCGAGCGGCTGAGTGTTCTCACGCCGCTCGTCGACGTCAGTAGCTGACAGGTCAGGCCGAGGCGCTCGCCAGCGCGTTGGCTGCCGTCTCGAGCCACACCACTTCGGTGTCGAGCGTTCCGTCCGGCGACAAGGTCAGCCGCCGGTACGCCGGCGGTCGGCTGTCGATGGCGAAATCATCCGACAGCGGCAGAAACTGCCCTCCCGTCGACGGTGTGGCCAGCAGGCGCACGCCATGCCGGCGCGCCTCGAAGCACTGGTGCACATGACCCCAGCTGATGACGCGCACGCGCGCGTGCCGGTCCAATACATCGAACAGTTCATCGGCATTGCGCACCCCGACCTGATCGAGCCAGGTGCTCGCCATGCTGACGGGGTGATGGTGCAGACACACCATCGCATATCGGTCAGTGCCGGACAGGGCACGGTCCAGTTCGCGTAGTTCACGTTGGCTGATGCGTCCACCGGCTTCGCCCGGGATACAGCTGTCGACCAGTACCAGGCGCCAATGCGCGCCGAGATCGACATAACCTCCCACCTGGAACGGTGCATCGCACAGGTAGCGTCGCATCATTCCCGCGTCGTCGTGGTTGCCGGGAACACACAGCACCGGGCGATCCAACGCGCCCAGTTCCCGGGTGAAATGGGCGTAGCCGCCGGCATCGTCGTTGACGATGTCGCCGGTACAGAGCAGTGCATCGGGCGGGCTGCGCTTCGACATCGCGTGCGACAGCACGCGCTGAAAAGTGCTCAGCGATTCGACACCGCGCAAAACGCCGTTCGGGTCGGCGAGCAGGTGTGGATCGGAAATCTGGATGAGGCGCACGTCGGACGTCATGTTGCAATCTTACGTGTGGCGACTCGCGCGGCCAGTGATCTGCATCATGCAGGCAACATGTGAGGCGATTGGACCAAGTGATCCAGCGCTCAAATCCAGCGGCGGTTGTCGGGACATGTCAAAACGCTCCTTCGGTTGGAGGCAGGCGTCACAAATAAGTTCGGCGCACAAGAGAGCTTGCGCGCCGAAAGTGTGAAACGCTCGTTGTCGGAATTTGCCGACAGCGGCGGAGGTTGCTCCGCCGCATCAGCACGACCGGAAGGTCAGTAGCGGTAGTGCGCGGCCTTGTAAGGACCGGCCTTGTCGACGTTGATATAGCGGGCCTGCTGATCCGAAAGAACAGTGAGTTCCGCATTCAGCTTGGCAAGTTGCAGCCGCGCAACTTTTTCGTCGAGATGCTTCGGCAGGATGTGCACGCCGATCTTGTAGTTCTTGTGATGGGCCCAGAGCTCGATCTGCGCCATCACCTGGTTCGCAAACGACGACGACATCACGTAGCTGGGATGACCGGTGCCGCAGCCCAGATTAACCAGCCGACCCTCGGCCAGCAGGATGACGCGCTTGCCATCCGGAAAAATGATGTGATCGACCTGCGGCTTGATGTTCTCCCACTTCAGTGTCTTCAACGAGGCGACATCGATTTCGTTGTCGAAGTGGCCGATGTTGCAGACGATCGCCTGATTCTTCATGCGCTCGACGTGCGCACGGGTGATGACGTGGTAGTTGCCGGTGGCAGTGACGAAGATGTCGGCCTTGTCGGCTGCGTACTCCATCGTGACGACGCGATAACCTTCCATCGCCGCCTGCAGGGCGCAGATCGGATC
>DATBAM010000101.1:0-8002 GCA_036271535.1 Steroidobacteraceae bacterium
CCGCGCATCGAGTTTGTATCGTTGGCCTGAAGGCTAGCGAAAGCCGGTAACAACGTCGGTGGTCGCGCGGTGACAAATCGGTAGGACGTCAGGGATCGGGCAGCAATAACGAGGCGGTGACGCCGACCTCGAGCGGCGCCATCCATCGCTGGGCGCGGCCCGCGCCCAGCGACTGTACTTTCCCGGAAGCTGCCAGCGCATCCAGCGATCGCTGTACCTTGCGCTGACTGACCTTGAGTACCAGCGCCAGCGCCGAGCTGGACCATGACTCACCATCCGCCAGCAGTGCCTGCAGTGCGCCGTGTTCGGCCTCGACGGGCGGCGCCACCACCAGTACTTCCCGCGCGCCGCGCGGGTCGAGCCTGAAACCCAGCGGGGTCGAACGGATTTCCGCCACCGGACGCAACAGGCGGCGAAGCCGCCCGATCTCCACTCGCAGTCGGGCGCGATGCGACTCGTCCGCAGGACGCAGGCGGAATGCACGCAGGATCAGCAGGTCGCGCGTCATGTCCCGTGGCCACGCCTGCGCGAGCGCGCATGCGAGTGTCATCAGTACGGGCCGTCCGGCAAGCGAGACTGCGGCGTGGGAATCGCGCACCGCGAATCGGCAGGCATCCACGACCAGCGCCGGGGAGTGCAGGATGCCCTCCATCTGCTCGAAGCGCATCAGGCGCTCGCTACCCTTCGAGATCACTCGCGCAGCCGGCGCCTTCAGCGCCCGTCTGGCGCTGTCGACCTCGACGGCCAGAGCAACGATGGCCGACGCCCTGGCCGCGGCCGACGCGCGTCGCAGAGAGTCGCGTGCCCGCGCCACCTGCAGCCGTCGCATGGCAATGCCCGCCTGCACCAGATAGAAGACCGCGCGCAGCGGCGGCGACAGCACGCGATGATCGATGTCCTCGATCATCGACTCTGCTTCACTCAACGACCCCAGCAACAGCAGGCGTCGAACGACGAGCAACCGCGCGTGCGCGGCATTCGACCGATCGGCATGACGTAGAAGTGTCGCACCCGCTCTCTCCAGCGCCGCGGGTGGAAAGCCGAGGTCCCGCATCGCCAGCGCAATCTCGGCTTCGGCCAGCACGCAACGTGCGCCCGCCAGACTCTCTCGCGTACCGAAGCGCCTCGCGGCACGCCGCAGCAGTTCTCTGGCTCTCTCCAGATCTCCCATGCGGGCCATCACGACACCGCGCAGTGCCAGCGCCGGCGCATCGTCGCGAAGTGCCACTCGATTGAGCGCGCCAAAAAGGTCGCCCGCGGCCAACGCACGCGCGGCGGCCGTCAACAGCGAGTCCATCTCGAATCCCGCCAACTTTGTCACTCCCGCCGCCTGTCGATCCGCCGGTACTTTAGCTCACGACCGCCCGACAGCATTCAAGGAGTAGAGACGAATGGCGACGACACATAGAACTGGAACGCGCGAACAGTGGCTGGCCGAACGCGTCGAGCTGCTCGCGCAGGAGAAGGAGCTGACCCGGCGCGGCGATGAAATCGCCAGGCGCAGACAGGAACTCCCCTGGGTCCGAGTCGACAAGCGTTACGAACTTGAAACCGAGCAGGGCCGTCGCTCACTCGACGAACTGTTCGGCGGCTGCTCGCAGCTTCTGGTCTATCACTTCATGTTCGGACCCGATTACAAGGCAGGCTGTCCATCCTGCTCATCGATCGCGGATGGCTTCGACGGCATCTTCGTGCATCTGATCAACCACGACGTCGCTTTCACCGCGATATCGCGCGCACCGATCGCGAGGCTCCTCGCCTATCGCCAGCGCATGGGTTGGGACTTCCCCTGGGCATCTTCCGCCGACAGCGACTTCAACACCGATTTCAATGTGTTCTTTACGCCGGAACAGGAACAGGCAGGCACGGTGGAGTACAACTTCCAGCGTCAGCCCGCTTTCCAGTGGCGGCCGGCCGCGGCGGATGGCGGCGCCCCGGTGCAAAGCAAGTTCGCGGCGATGTGCGGTACCGACGTGCCTACCTATCGACAGGATCGGCCTGGATTGAGCGCCTTTGCGCGGCGGGATGGTGTGGTCTATCACACCTATTCGAGCTATGGCCGCGGCGTGGATGCGATCTGGGGCGTCTACCCGTGGCTCGACCGCGCACCTCTGGGCCGCAACGAGAGCGGCGGTCCGTGGTGGAAGCGGCACGACGAATATACCCGTGCCTGAGCCGGCCTCGACCGCAGGCTGCGGCATGGCGATGATGTGGAGCGGAAGCGCCCTCCACTTCATCGCCATGTGGGCCATCATGATGGCAGCGATGATGCTGCCATCGCTACTCCCGATGCTGTGGCGCTATCGCATGGCCCTGTGCTGCCGGTATCGACCGGGCGACACTGCGCCGCCGCCGGCGATCCTCATGGTTCTGGCCGCGAGCAGCTACTTCGCGGTGTGGGCGGCAACCGGTGCACTCATCTTTCCGCTGGGCGCCACACTGACGAGGCTCCTAATGACATCGTCGGCGCTGGCGAGTCTCGTACCGACGGCAACCAGCACAGTTTTGCTCGTCGCTGGAGGACTGCAGCTCACGCGCTGGAAGGGCCGCCAACTGGCACGCTGCGCGGACATGCCACCCGAGGATTGCATCCTGCGAGCCGGGCCCCGCAATGCGCTGCGGCATGGTTTGCGACTCGGCATTCGTTGCGCCATCTGCTGCGCGCCATTGACCGCGATGCTGCTGGTGCTGGGCGTGATGGACCTGCGCTGGATGGCGCTGATGACGCTCGCCACCTCGCTCGAACGACTGCCGCGCGCCGGCGGCAGGTCGGCGCGGGTGATCGGTGCCGCGACCATCCTCACCGCGATCTGCGCTAGAGTCTCCACATGACAGCGCTCTCCAACAGCTATGCCCGATTGCCTGAGCACTTCTTCGCGCGGCTCGAACCCTCGCCCGTTGCCCAACCGCGCCTGATTCGGGTCAACCGCCTGCTGGCAGCGGACCTCGGCCTCGATCTCGAGGGCTTCGACGACGACACGCTGGCTGGCTTCTTCAGTGGTAACCGGCCGCTGCCGGGCGCCGAGGCCATCGCCACCGCCTACGCCGGCCACCAGTTCGGCCACTTCGTACCGCGCCTGGGCGATGGACGCGCGCACCTGCTCGGTGAAGTACGCGATCGCCATGGGATGCGGCGCGAGATTCAGCTCAAAGGCTCCGGACGCACACCCTTTTCACGCGGCGGCGACGGACGCGCCGCGCTCGGGCCAGTACTGCGCGAATACCTGCTCAGCGAATCGATGCACGCGTTGGGCGTCTCGACGACACGGGCGCTCGCCGCCGTCACCAGTGGCGAACAGGTTTTTCGAGAGACTGCGCTGCCCGGCGCCATTGTCACACGCGTCGCCGCGAGCCACATTCGCGTCGGTACCTTTCAATACTTCGCGGCTCGTGAGGATCTGGAAGCGATCCGTCGGCTTGCCGACTACGTCATCGATCGTCTGTATCCGGAAGCCGAGACCGCCGAGCGGCCCTATCTGGCATTGCTTCATGCCGTCATAGGCCGCCAGGCCGCGCTCGTCGCCAGCTGGATGCAGCTCGGATTCATCCACGGCGTCATGAACACCGACAACATGGCTGTCTCCGGCGAGACGATCGACTTCGGGCCGTGCGCGTTCATGGATGCCTATCATCCGGATACGGTCTTCAGCTCGATCGACCAGAACGGTCGTTACGCCTACTCGAATCAGGCGCCAGCCGCGCAATGGAATCTGGCCCGTTTCGCGGAAACATTGCTGCCGCTCATCGATCCCGACTCCGACAAAGCAAACGAACTTGCTACCGAGGCGGTTACCTCGTTTTCCGCGTTGTTTGCACGGCATTGGCTGCGCGCAATGCAGCGCAAGCTGGGATTGACCGGTACGGGCACTGACACCGACCAGGCCGCAGATCAGGAACTGGTCATGGAATTGCTGCAGTTGATGCAACTCGCCGAGGCGGACTACACGCTGACCTTCCGTGCCCTGTGCGACGCGGCGGATGCGGCGCTGCCTGCGGACAGCGATGTCGGCATACGAACGCTCCTGCAGGGGGGCAACGTCGACGCGTGGCTTGGGCGCTGGAAGGCTCGCCAGGCGAACGATGCGGGACAGGCGTGTGACCGCGCGAGCAGGATGCGCCAGGCCAATCCCGCCTTCATCCCACGAAATCATCGGGTCCAACAGGTCATCACCGCCGCTGTCGAGCGCGACGACCTGTCGATGTTCGCCGAGATGCTCGGTGTCCTGTCGCGACCGTATGACGACCAGGCGGCGCACGAATCCTACACACTCACGCCACGACCCGACGAACGTGTGCTGCGTACGTTCTGCGGCACCTGATTATGTCGTTCGCCACCTCGCCCGCGACGAGCGGGTAAACCATCGGCCGCCAGCGCCGTTCTTGGCAGTAGCGTCGATGATCGGCGCCGTATCAGAGGAGACGACAGGATGCGTTGGAACAGGAAATCGCAACTGGGTGGATTGTTGCTACTGGCCGCTTTGCCGTTGACGGCCAGCGCCGATCTGCCAGGCAGACACCCGGCTTATCTGCATGCGCTCAGCGATCTGCGGACCGCACGCTGGCTGCTCGAGCATCGGCCCGGGGATGTCGCGGTCAGCGGACAGGAAGACGTGGCGGTCACCGAAATCGATGCCGCCATCGGGGAGATCAAAAAGGCATCCATCGACGACGGCAAGGACATCCACGATCATCCGGCAATGGATGCGCCGAACGATCGACCGGGCAGATTGCACAAAGCGCTGGAAATCCTGCGCCGGACCCATGAGGACGTCGCTCGCGAAGAGGACGATCCCGGAGTGCGGGGCCTGCGCAATCGCGCCGTCCACCATATAGACGAAGCGATTCACGCGGACGAGCGCGCGATCCACGACGTCGAACGACATCGTTGATCGCAATCAGTGGGACGCCGGCCTGGCGTCCCACTGATCTCGAAGCGAACGAACTCGAGCGATCAGGGCTTGAGTTGAGCGCGAATCTCACCCGGTTTGTGGTCGTTGCTGTGAACGTTCACATACAGGTTACCCGCCTTGTAGGCGGCGTATTGATCGTCGGTCAGTTTGGAGCCCTCCGGGACCGACCAGACGCCGTTGTCTCCCTTGGTCAGGGTGATGATCGGCGGACCCGCCTCGCCCTTCGCGCCCTGATGAATGTGCGCCGCGGTACCCTCGATGCCAGTCGTCTTGACGCTGCCACTGACGGACTTGTCGTCATTGATCTTGAATGTGCCGGTAGCCGTTGCCGACGTCGTAACAGGTGGCGTCTCCTCGGCCCCCGTCAGACTGACCTTCACTTCCTTGGCCCATAAGGCGCCGCTACCGATCGACAAAGCGATGGCAGCGCAAACCCCCAGAACGACCCGGCTCTTCTTGGATGGATTCATCGTGAACTCCTTGGGATGACGAAATGACAAGTCTGTGCCGGACTATAGTTCGAATGGCCACCGGCCTGCAGACCTGCCTGCGCCGCTAAGCTAGCGGTTTGCGGGACCGACGTGCCAATACTATTTGCGAATGTCCTTACCAGATGAAGTTATGAAACGTATGCCAGGCGTATTCGCGCTGATGGCGCTCGCATGGTTGGCATGGTGCCCGCTCTGCCGCGCCGACTCGCCATCTTTTACGTGGGAGACCCGTCTGCAGGGCAACGCCCTGATTCTGCTCGGCGAGGTGCACGACAATGCCGATCAGCATCGCCTTCGGCTGGAGGTGCTGCGTCGCGCCCTCGCCAGCGGCTGGCGACCTGCCATCGCCATGGAGCAGTTCGATCGCGAGCATCAGAAGGACATCGATGCCGCGCGGGGTGAGCGCCCGCTCGATGCCGATTATCTCATCGGGAAAGCAGCCGGCTCGCAGGGCGGTCCGGGCTCGGGGTGGAACTGGACCTATTATCGCCCCTACGTCGAGCTGGCCCTGCGTTACGACTTGCCATTGCTTGCGGCTGACCTGTCGACCAGCGATGCCAGACAGGTCTTCGCGCAAGGCTATGCGTCCGTGTTCGATACGGCTACGAGCACCTCCCTGGGCCTGGATTCGATACCCGATGCCCGCGTCCGTGCGCAGCAGCACGAAGTCGAGATCGGCCACTGCCATTCGATGCCAGAGGATCAGTTGCCCGCCATGGCCCGGGCGCAACTGGCCCGCGACGCCGTCATGGCGGCCATCCTGCGTGACCATGCGGGCAGCGGCATCGTACTGCTGGCCGGCAATGGACACGTGCGACGCGATATCGGCGTCGCGAGCTGGCTTCCCCCGGATCTACTGTCACGCGTGTTCGCTGTCGGCTTCATCGAGCGCGCAGATATCGTGCCGCCGCGGGGTGCATTCGACGCGACGGTCACGACGCCACGCGCGCCGCGCGCCGATCCGTGTGTCGAGCTGCGAAAGAAGCTGCATGCACGGTGAACGCCTGTCATGACCGATGTATTAACATCAGTGGCCATCCCACCCCTGGAGCGACAGCCATGAAATACCTCTCGATCAGCGCGCCCCTGCTCGCAATCGCGGCATTCACCACGCCGGCGTCGGCAGCGCTGCAGGCCGGTACACCCGCGCCGCTCTTCACTGCACAGGCATCCCTGAACGGCAAGAGTTTCAGCTATTCACTGAAGGACGCATTGAAGAAGGGCACGGTGGTCGTCTACTTCTACCCTTCGGCCTATACGCAGGGATGCGACCTTCAGGCCCACACCTTTGCGACCCGGATCGAGGATTTTACCGCCGCGGGAGCCACGGTCGTCGGCGTGTCACTGGATAGTATCGATCGCCTGAATGAGTTCTCGGCAGATCCCGATTTCTGTGCGGGCAAGTTTCCGACCGCATCGGACGCTACCGGTTCGATCGCCAAGTCGTTCGACCTGGCCGTTCACGACGCGAGACCCGATGTGAAGGATGTGCACGGGAAGCCGCTCGATCATGGCTTTGCTGAACGCACGACGTTCATCATTACACCCAATGGAAAGGTTCACGAGACCATCGGCGGCGTCTCCCCGACAGAGAACGTTCAGCACTCGCTCGAGACCATCCAGGCACTGGCACACGCTCAGCGCTGACTTCGCTCAGCGCTGACTCTTGGGCATCCTCACGACCAGGCCGTCGAGATCCTCGGTGATCGGGATCTGACAAGCCAGGCGACTGTTGCTCTCGACATCGAAGGCAAAATCGATCGTGGCATCCTCGAGTGGATTGCGCGGACCGATTCTGGCCATCCATGCGGGATCGACATACACATGGCAGGTGCCGCACGAGCAGGCACCGCCACAGTCCGCTTCGATCCCGGGAATGCCGTTCTGCTTGGCACCTTCCATGACGGTCATGCCAGGGGTGGCCTCGACCTCATGCCTGGTGCCGTTGAACTCGATGTACGTGATCTTCGCCATGACGCGACTTATGCGACCCGCTGCCCCTCGATCTTAGACTTTCCGAAGAAGCCCAACTTGGCCGTTCCCGATATCGTTTGACCCTGCACCTCGGCTTCGAACGTCACCTTGATCGGCATCGGCTTCGTGACACTCATCACCCAGCTGAGGGTGTTGCCATCGATCTTGCCGTTCTTGATCTCCTCCGACCCCATCGGGCTGTCGATGCGACCGGTGAAGGCATCACCGTTGCGAACGACATAGACGGTCATCTCCTGCGGTCCCACCGGCGAATGCAGAATCAACTTCCAGTGTTCGGCTCCCGCGGGCGCGGGCACTACCGCAGGCGAAGCTGCCGTCGCTGCCGGCGCCTTCGGCGCAGCGGGTTTGCGCGTCTTGGCCGCCTTCGGTGTGTACGCGGGCAGTGTCTCCCAACCGCGGACCGTCGACGTCGTCGACAGATGGCCCGCTGCGGCATCCACTTCCCACTCGGGGAAACGATTAAGGATTTCGTCCAGCGCGATCCGGCCCTCGACGCGCGCCAGCGCGTTCCCCAGGCAGTTGTGGTAGCCGTAACCGAACGTCAGGTGAGGCTGCCGCTTGCGGTTGATATCGAATTTCTCCGCATCCGGAAACTTGCGCTCGTCA
>DATBAM010000102.1:0-12899 GCA_036271535.1 Steroidobacteraceae bacterium
GCGAGCGCTCCAGCGCGTTGGGCAGATTCTCGATCAAATAGGGGAGATGGGTACTGAGGGCGGCGACCGAGCTGATGTTGCATTGATCCCGTGAGGCCAGCGCACGCAGCCGGTCGGTCAGGGCCAGCAGTTCGTGCAGACCGTCGCGAACGAAGTAGATACTGTCGCTGACGAATTGCACCGGCGTATTGATCTCATGCGCGACGCCAGCAGCCAGTTTGCCGACCGACTCCAGGCGTTCGGCGGCGTGACGGCGCAGTTCGGCTTCCTTGCGCTCGGTCACGTCCAGATGCACGCCGGCCATGCGTTGTCTGCCCTGCGAATCGGTCAACGGACGACCCACGGTATGAATCCAGCGCCAGCTGCCATCCTTGGCGCGCATGCGGAATTCCGAGCGCAACTCCGCCAGTGAGTCCAGATCGTTCGACAGCACGAGCGCCGAGGGGAGGTCGTCTGGATGGATCATCGACATCAAAGTCTTCAGATCGATCTGGAACTCACGCGGCTGGTAACCGAGCATCACGAAGTACTGATCGTTCGCCCAGCCCGTGCCGGACTCGATGTCCACTTCCCACAGGCCCAGGTTGGCGCTGCTTTCGGCTACAGCCAGGCGGTGCTCGAGTTTGCGCAGCGCCTGCTGCGCATCCGCGAGATCGTAAAATTCCTGACCGGCGTGGCTGCGCGCCCCGCGCTCGGCCGTGACATCCAGCAGAACGCCGTCGACGCGCTGCGGCGCGCCCGCGGGACCGCGTTCGATGCAGCCGACCTCGAGCAGCCACAGCCATTCGCCATCCTGGCGCTGAGCCCGATATTCGCAGCGATAACCGCTGCCGCCGTCGCGCAGATGCTGCGACCGGGCCTGCGCCACGCCGACGCGGTCCTCCGGGTGTACCGTGCGATCCCACCATTCGGCGGTGGCTACGACGCCGGCCGGATCGAGACCCAGCATGCGTGCCCGATGCGGGCTCGAGCGCAGCTCCCCGGTCGTGAGATCGAGGCTCCAGCTGGCCGGTCCCGGAACGGACTTGGAGCTCTCACTGCCAGATTGCGCGTGCTGCATGCCGTCGTTATCGGCCCGGCTCGCCAGGACTTGAACCGTCTGCAATTGGGCACGCACATCGCAAGTCCTGAATTAACCTGATAAAAGCCGGCGCTGCGACTATGTCGCGCGTGCTAATCTAAAACCGTGAAATCCGACGATTGCGAAAAATCCCGGGCGGCCTCACGGTCGAGTTATGGTCAAAGGGCGGGTAAAGGGGCTTCACTCGTCCCGCTGCTGATGGCGGGTCTGCTGTGGAGCGCATCCCAGGCGCAGGCCACGACATATCATCTGAATAAACCGGACGATGCCGTGGTCGGCGAGGATGAGACCGTCACCACCGTCTATCAGGACACGCTTTACGACCTGGCGCGCAAATACAGTCTGGGCTCCGAGGAGGTCATTCGCGTCAATCCGGGTGTCGATCCGTGGCTTCCGGGCGCCGATAAACAGGTGGTCATCCCGGGGCGTCACATTCTGCCTCCCGGTCCGCGCGAGGGCATCGTCGTCAACCTGCCGGAACACCGGCTTTACTATTATCCGCCGCCGAAGAAGGGTAAGCCGCTGACCGTGATCACCTATCCGGTGAGCATCGGCAAGATGGACTGGCGCACCCCGATCGGGATCACCCACGTCATCCAAAAAGAGAAGAATCCGTCCTGGTTTCCGCCGGAATCGGTACGCAAGGAACACGCGGCGGCGGGCGACCCGTTGCCTGCCAAGGTGCCCTCCGGGCCCGACAATCCGTTGGGGCTGTTTGCGATGCGTCTTGCCGCCGGCAATGGCTCCTACATGATCCACGGCACCAACAATCCGATCGCGGTCGGCCTGGCGGTGACGCACGGCTGTATCCGCATGTATCCCGAGGATGTCGAACAGCTGTTCCCGATGATTCCAGTCGGAACCGAGGTGCGGCTGATCAACGAGCCGGTCAAGGTTGCCTGGGTCGACGGCCAGCTGCTTCTGGAAGCGCATCCGCCCGTGGATTCCCAGGGCCAGAGTTTCGAGCCCAATGTCGACCAGTTCTCCGCCCTGCTGCAGAAGGCAGTGGGGGACAGCACCGTGGCGATCCACTGGGACTATGCCCGCGAGGTACTGCAGCGGGCCGACGGCGTCCTGGCGGTAGTGGGACTGGAAGCCGACCTGTCGAACGAATCGCCGGGACCCACCACGCCCGCCGATTGACTTGCACCGGGGGTGGCGTCCTCTTGGATGCCCCTTGTCATGGCCAGCCGGCCACCCCATCTATGAGCTGTAATGCCTCATGTTGCGATGCGGCGCAGCTCCCATTCGTGGAACCGGACGGTGCCGATACAGGTCGATCATGATGGTTGTTGGTGCCAATGGTTGAACAGTGGTGCAAATCAGCTATAGTTCGCTGCCTTAGCCAATGGGCGTTTGGCTGTAAAAATCTGATTTTTCAGACATTTTTTTAGCGAAACTTACATGATAGAACGAGAAAACGAGAGCTTCGATTTGGACGAAGAATATGTGGTCGAGTCAGAAGACAGCACCGATTACGACGGTATGCTGGCCAAGGTAGACAAACGCGCACGCGCCGCCGGTAAAAAAGGCAAGGCCGCTTGGAGCCGTCTGGAAGAAGTACTCGCCGATCGAAAACTCGAAAAAGATCTGCGCGACGCCTTCGAAGACGACGAGCTTTAACCGGCGCGTAAGCGCCGCGTCTCCTTAATACGGACATTTTCATGACTCCGAACAGCGAGTCCCCCTGGGTCGTGCTCAAATTCGGCGGCTCGAGCGTGTCGACCGTACCCAACTGGCACAACATCGCCGGCGTCGTGCGGCAGCGGCTCGCCGACAACACACGTGTGATGGTCGTGCATTCCGCTTTGACGGGAGTCACGGATCGTCTCGAGAAGCTGCTGGTCGCCGCACTGGGTGGCGCGCACGAGCCGGTGCTGAAGCAGATCGAAGACAAACATCGTGCGCTGGCGGACGAGATGGGTGTCGGTGTCAGCCCGCAACTCGATGGCTATTTCGCAGTGCTGCGGCAGATCTCCGCGGGTATCGCGCTGATGACCGAGGTCAGCGATCGCACGCGCGCCCGCGTGATGGCGAGCGGCGAGCTGATGTCGACCGAGATCGGCGCGCGCTTTCTGAAGTCGCAGGGCATCGATGCCTTCTGGTGGGATGCGCGTGAGGGACTCAGGGCCGAGACGCATGCGCTCTGGTCGGCACGACAGAACTTTCTCTCCGCTACCTGCGACTTTGCCCGTGATCCGGTGATGCGTGCAAAGCTCGATGCGCGGCCCGGCGTGGTCATCACGCAGGGATTCATTGCGGGGGATGCTGCCGGTGACACCGTGCTGCTCGGCCGCGGTGGTTCGGATACCTCGGCGGCCTATTTCGCGGCCAAACTCGGCGCGCGGCGGTTGGAGATATGGACTGACGTGCCGGGAATGTTCAGCGCCAATCCCCGGCACACGCCGCAGGCGCGGCTGCTGAAGTCGCTGCACTACGACGAAGCCCAGGAGATCGCGAGCAGCGGCGCCAAGGTGCTGCATCCGCGCTGCATCCTGCCGGCGAAATCACAGCGGATTCCAATCGTCGTCTATGACACGCAGCACACGCAGCTCGAGGGCACGCACATCAGCGCCGATGGCGGCGATGGCATTGCCCAGGTCAAGGCGGTGTGCCTGAAGAAGGGCATCACGCTGGTGACTCTGGATTCTCCCGGCATGTGGCACCAGGTCGGATTTCTCGCCGATGCGTTCCAGATCTTCAAGCAGCACGGCCTGTCGATAGATCTGGTTTCGACATCGGAAACCAACGTGACGGTATCGCTTGATCCCGCGGCCAATACGCTCGGTGCCGCGGTGCTCGAGAAGCTCTCGGCCGATCTGACCGAACTCGGGCGCGTACAGGTGATCGGGCCGTGTGCGTCGGTAAGCCTGGTGGGACGCAACATCCGAGCGATTCTTCACCAGCTCGGCGAAGCGTTCGTGCTGTTCTCCGATCAGCGCATCTATCTGCTGAGCCAGGCGGCCAACGACCTGAATTTCACCTTCGTCGTGGATGAGGATCAGGGCGACCGGTTGGTCGGCGACCTGCACGAGCGGCTGATCGAACCGGTCCGACAGGGGAGCATCCTCGGGCCCACGTGGCAGCAGCTGTTCGCGCCACCGGCGGCGCCGCGCAGCGCGGCTTCGAGCTGGTGGCGTGCGAAGCGCGATAGGCTTCTGGCCCTCGCGGAAACGCACGAGTCCGCCTATGTCTACGATCTGCAGGTGGTGCGCGAGGCCGCGCAGCGGCTGCGCTCGCTGAAATCGGTCGATCGCGTCCTCTATGCGATGAAAGCCAATCCGAATCCTGCCATCCTTCAGCTGCTGGCTGCCGAGGGTGTCGACTTCGACTGCGTCTCGCGCGGCGAGGTTGAACATCTGCTGGCGAACGTGCCGGGCCTTTCGACAGACCGCATCCTGTTCACGCCGAATTTCGCGCCGCGCGCGGAATACGAGTGGGCCCTGCAGCGGGGCATCCTGCTCACGGTCGATAATCTGTTCGTGCTGCGGGAGTGGGGCGAATTACTCCGCGGCCGAAGTGTGCTGTTGCGCGTCGATACCGGTGTAGGGCGCGGGCACCATCACTACGTCCACACTGCTGGCGCGCACTCGAAGTTCGGTATCCCGATGGCGCAGCTCGATGAGGCCGTGCGTCTGGTCGCGCGATTCGATGTGAGCGTCGTCGGACTGCACGCGCATTCGGGTAGCGGCATCTTCGATGCCGACAACTGGTCGGAGGTCGCGGACTGCCTGCTGAAATTGCGCTCGCACTTCCCGCATCTGCGGACGATCGACGTCGGCGGCGGGTTGGGTGTTGCCGATGCCCAGGATCCGTCGGGACTGGACCTCGATGAACTGGACAAGGTCCTGGCGCAGGCTCGCGAGGCTGACCCGGGTCTCTCGTTATGGATCGAGCCGGGGCGCTATCTCGTGGCGAGTGCCGGCGCGCTGATCGCGCGCGTGACCCAAACCAAATCCAAGGACGACGTGCACTATGTCGGCGTCGGCACCGGCATGAATTCGCTGATACGTCCGGCGCTGTACGGCGCATGGCACGAAATCGTCAATCTCACGCGTCTGGACGAGAAACCGAGCGAGACCGTCAACATCGTCGGACCTATCTGCGAGAGCGGCGATTTCCTGGGCCACGAGCGCCTGATGCCACCGAGCCGCGAGGGCGACGTGCTGCTGATTGCCAACGCCGGTGCGTATGGCCGCGCGATGAGCTCGCACTACTGCCTGCGCGAACCTGCGGTGGAGATCGTTATCTAGGTCGCTCTTCAGCGCCGGTTGCGGTCGGCGTGACGGTGCTTCATCTCTTCCACGACGGTGTCGAGACGCAGTGAGCGCGCTCGCAGCAGCACCAGCAGATGGTAGAGGAGGTCGGCACATTCACCGAGGAACGGGTCGTCCGGCTCGGTGACGGCGGCAAGGGCCACTTCTACGCCTTCTTCGCCGACCTTCTGGGCCATACGGCGCATGCCTTTCTCAAAGAGCTGCGCGGTGTAGCTGCCATCGGGCTTCTCGCTGATCCGCTGGCCGATGAGCTGCTCGAGTTCGAGAAGGAACGCCAGCCGCTCGCCATCGGTGATCGCCTCGTTCCCAAAGCAGGTCTGCGTGCCCAGGTGACACACCGGCCCGGTCGGCATTGCGGTGACCAGCAGCGCGTCGACGTCGCAGTCCAGCCGCAGATCGACCAGTCGCAGCGTGTTGCCGGATTGTTCACCCTTCTCCCACAATCTTCCGCGGGTACGGCTGAAGAACACCACGCGACCGCGCTGCAGGGTCAGCTTCAGTGCCTCCTGGTTCATGTAACCGAGCATCAGCACCGCGCCGGTCATGTTGTGTTGAGCGACCGCGGGCACCAGCCCGTCGCTCTTTTTCCAGTCAATCCGGTCGATATCCGCTTCGGTGAAGTTCAAATTCGTACCTCGATTCCATGAGTTCGCAAGTCGCGCTTGAGATCCGGTATCGCGATCGCGCCGCTGTGAAAGACACTGGCGGCGAGGGTCGCATCGACGCCAGCTTCCCGGAACGCGTCGCTGAAATGTTTCATCGTGCCTGCACCGCCGGATGCCACCAGCGGCACCGAGCAGATCGGACGCACCGCGCGCAGCTGCGCGATATCGTACCCGTCGCGCGTGCCGTCCGAGGCCATGCAGTTCAACACGATCTCACCGGCGCCGCGCTGCTGTACTTCACGCACCCACTCGAGCGTGTCGCGGCGGCTGTCGCGCGAACGGGTCGGGTCGCCGGTGTATTGATACACCCGAAACCCGTCGGGTGTCGTCTGACTGTCGATGCCGACCACGACGCATTGCGCGCCGAAACGCGCGCTCAGCCGATCGATCAGTTGTGGATCGGCCAGCGCGGGCGAATTCACCGAGATCTTCTCGGCACCGGCATTGAGGATCTGCTCGGCGTCGGCAACCGAGCGGATTCCGCCGGCCACGCAGAATGGAATATCCAGCACCCGCGCTACCCGGCTGACCCAGGCGCGATCGACCGAGCGGCCCTCAGGGCTCGCCGTGATGTCGTAGAAGACCAGCTCGTCGGCGCCTTCTTCGCGGTAGCGTACGGCCAGCTCCAGGATGTCGCCGACCACGCGGTGATCGCGAAACCGGACGCCCTTGACGACCTGTCCATCGCGGACGTCGAGGCAGGGGATTATGCGTCGGGCAAGAATGACTTCATCTCCTGTGGCGTGATGCGGCCCTCCAGCAGCGCCTTGCCGCTGATCGCCGCGGGCACGCGGTGAGCCGCCAGCGCGGCGAGGTCAGCCTGACTGCTGATACCGCCGGATGCCTGCCACTGCACGGTCGGATATCGTCGCAGGCACTCATCGTAGAGCGAAAGATTGGGGCCGGCGAGTGCGCCGTCGCGCTCGATGTCGGTGCACAACACGTGTCGAAGGCCCTCGGGGACGAACCGGTCCATCGCTTCCCACAGACTGACCGCGGTCTGTTGTTGCCAGCCGCGTGTCTTCAACCTCGGCACGCCCTGCGCATCGAGCTGTACGTCAAACGCCAGGCAGATGCGCTCGGGGCCGTAGTCGCGCAGCCAGCGCGCGACCTCTGCCTGCTTCTCGACCGCGGCACTGCCGACGACCGCACGCTGCGCGCCGAGCGCGAACAGCTGATCCAGCGCTGCCTGATCGCGCACGCCGCCGCCGACCTGGAGCGACAGAAGCTTCTGCGCCGTAAGATCGCGAATCACTACTCGGTTCGGAAGCTCGCCCGCTTGTGCGCCATCGCGTGCGCCGTCGAGATCGACCAGGTGCAACCAGCGCGCGCCAAGGCTGTGATAGTGCCGCATCAGATCGTCCACTGGCCGGTCGTAGCGCGTCTCCTGGGCGAAATCACCCTTGAACAGACGAACACAGCGGCCGCCGCGCAGATCGATTGACGGAATCAGCAACATGACATGGTTCGCTATGAAAAAATCAGAGTGTCAGGAAATTCTTCAGCAGACGGGCGCCGACGCGCGCCGAACGCTCCGGATGGAATTGCACGCCGCGAAAGTTGGCGCGCGTCACCACCGCCGTGAACGACTCGCCATAGTTCGAGGCGGCCGCGGTGTCGGCCGTCAGCGGCGCCACGAAGCTGTGCACGAAGTAGACGTAGTCCTCGGCGCCGATGCCCGCGAGCAGTGGATCGGGGCGTCGTGACTGCAGCGTATTCCAACCCATGTGGGGAACCGGCCGTTCTGCACTCGGCTGCAGGCGTTCGATGCGGCCTGCGAACACGCCCAGACAAGGCGTGTCGCCTTCGTCGGAATGCTCGTACAACAGCTGCATGCCCAGACAGATACCGAGCAATGGCACCTGCAGCTGAGGGATCAGTTGATCCATGCCGCTTTCGCGCAGCCGACGCATGGCGTCACCCGCCGCGCCCACGCCCGGGAGCAGCACGCGCGCGGCGGTGCGGATCTGTTCCGGGTCATTGCTCACGATCGACGTAGCGCCAAGCCGCTCCAGTGCAAACTGGAGCGATGCAAGATTGGCGCCGCCGCTGTCGACGATCGCAACGTCCGTCACAGCGTGCCCTTGGTACTCGGCAGATCGTGACCCTGCCGCAGCAGGGCCGGACGCAGTGCGCGTCCAACACCTTTGAAGCAAGCTTCGATCATGTGGTGTGTATTGTCGCCGCGGACCGTGATCTGCAGCGCCGCACCGAGATTCTGCGCGAACGAACGGAAGAAGTGCGGCACCAGTTCGGTCGGCAGCGTGCCGACCTGCTCGCGGCCGAAGATGCCCTCGAAGACGAAATATGGACGACCGGACAGGTCGATGGCGACCTGCGCGCTGGCTTCGTCCATTGCCAGCAGAAAGCCGTAGCGGCCGATGCCGGCCTTGTCACCGAGCGCCTGGCGCAAGGCGTCTCCCAATGTCAGCGCGCAATCCTCGATGGTGTGATGCTCATCGATGTGCAGATCGCCGCGGCAGCTCAAGGTCAGCTGGAAGCCGCCGTGTTTGGCGAGTTGCTCGAGCATGTGATCGAAGAAGCCGATGCCGCTGTCGATCCGGCACGGCGCCGTGCTGTCCAGTTCGATCGAGACTTCGATGTCCGTTTCGCGTGTCTTGCGGTGTACGCTCGCACGTCGTGACAGCAACGCACGCACGACGCCTTCCCAGGTGGTGTCGGGGCCGGCACCCGGTTGGCCCGGTGCCAGCACGCGCAGTGATCGTATTTTCAGGTTGCGGCCGAACTCGAGATCGGTGTCACGATCTCCGATCATCGCGCTGCGTTCGAGGTCCATCGGGTGCGCCTGCAGGAACTCCTTCACCATTCCGATGCGGGGCTTGCGGCATTCGCACTGCTCGTGCGGGAAATGCGGGCAGATGAACACCTGGTCGAACTCGATACCCTGGGAACTGAACAGATGCAGCACGAACGCCTGTACGCGATCGAAATCCTCGCGTGGATAACATTCGGTGCCGAGTCCATCCTGATTGGTGACCATCATCAGGCGAAAGCCCGCGGCCTTAAGCTCTGCCAGTGCCCGCACTACCCCGGGCAGCAGCCGGACCTTGTCGAGCCGGTCGACCTGAAAATCCGGCGGCTCCTCGATGAGCGTGCCGTCGCGATCGATGAAGAGAAAGGGAATGCCGCTCATTGCAGACTCGCCAGCAACCGATCGTTCTGTTCGGGGCTGCCGATGGTGATGCGCAGCGCGTTCGATAAACCGAAGCCGCCGCGCATATCGCGCACCAGCAGACCCGCTTCGTGCGCGCGCCCGAGCGCCGCACCGGGATCTTTGAACTCTGTCAGCAGGAAGTTGGCCTGGCTCGGCCACACGCGTGTGACGCCAGCGGCCGCTGCCAGCACGGGCGCGACACGACGGCGCTCCGCGGTCAGCGTCGCGATGCGTTGCCGCGTCTGCTGCAATGCTTCCGGACGCAGTACCCGAAAAACCGCCTCGATACTCAGCTGCGTAACCGCGTACGGTTGTATCACCCGGCGCAGCAGATCGACGATATCGGCATGCGCGATCAGCACGCCGCAGCGCGCCCCTGCGAGGCCATAGGCTTTGGACAGTGTCCGCAACACGACCAGCCCGGGGGTCGTCGCGACCTGGTCGGCCAGCGACGGCTCGTCAGCGAACTCAACATAGGCTTCATCGACCACGACCAGCGCCCGGCCTTCGAGTGCCTGGGCCAGGTTCAGGGTCGCCGTGCGATCGAGCCGGGTCCCGGTCGGATTGTTGGGCGAACACAGGAACACCAGCTTGACCTGGGACGTGCACAGAGCCAGCACTGCTGCCGGGTCGAGGCCGTAGCCGACTTCCCGCAGGAGCGGCGCTTTCAGCACCGTGGCGCCCTGGATGCCGGCGGCCACGCCGTACATACCGAAGGTCGGTGGGCAGATCACGATAGCGTCACGGCTCGCGCCGCAGTAGCAACGGATCAGCAGGTCGATGGCCTCGTCGCTGCCGCGACAGGCGAGTGTTCCGCGCGCGTCGACGCCATAGTGCGCGGCGAGAGCAGCGCTCAGTTCGAGCGGATGCGGCTCCGGATAGCGGTTCAAACCTTCGACCGAATCGTCACCCGGCGAGCGCCATGGCAGTTCGTTGGCGTGCAACCGGACGAGTCCCGGCTCCCAGGAGGCATGCTCGTAAGCACGCAGGTTCTGGATCTCCGGCCGCGCGATGGACGTGATCCAGCTCATGTCGGTCGCTCGTGCCGTAGCGCCGCCAGCCGTATCTCGACGGCCGCGGCATGAGCATCGAGCCCTTCCAGTCGCGCGAGCGTCACGGCGGTGGGCCCGAGATCCGCAAGACCGGGTCCGGTCAGCTCCTGCACCGTCATGCGCCTGGTGAAGTCCTGCACCGACAGTCCGCTGTATGAACGTGCGTAGCCATAGGTGGGCAGGACGTGATTGGTTCCCGAACAGTAGTCGCCCATGGGCTCGGGCGACCAGCGGCCCAGAAACACCGAGCCGGCGTTGTTGATCTGATCCAGCACCGCGCGCGGATACCGGGTATCGATGATCAGGTGCTCGGGTGCATAGCGCTCGCTGACCTCGATCGCCTGCTCCAGATTTTCGACCACCAGAATGCGCGAATTGGCAATCGACTGTTCGAGGATCGCTCGCCGCGAAAGGCGAACCATCTGTTCGTCGACTGCCTGCGAAACCTGAGTCGCCAGCACGGTGCTGCTGGTCAGCAGCACGGCCTGAGCCTGTGCGTCGTGTTCGGCCTGCGTCAGCAGATCGGCCGCCAGAAAGTCCGGGCGTGCGGTCTCATCGGCGATCACCATGATTTCAGAAGGGCCGGCCGGCAGGTCGAGCGCCGCGCCCTGCGCATCGGCGGCGACCAGTTGTTTGGCGGCCGTGACGAACGCGTTTCCGGGCCCGAAAATCTTCAGCACCTTGGGGACGCTCGCGGTGCCGTAGGCCAGCGCTGCGACGGCCTGCGCGCCGCCGATCTTGAAGACGTCGTTCACCCCGCACAGCTGCGCTGCCACCAGCACCGCGGCATTGGCACGGCCATCCTGCTGCGGTGGCGTGCACAGCACCCGCTGCGGGCATCCGGCGATACGGGCGGGTACCGACAACATGATCGCCGTGGAGGGCAGGGGCGCAGAGCCCGCGGGCACGTAAAGTCCTACCGCCGCGATTGGACGGATCACCCGCTCGCAGCGCACGCCGGGTTGCACCTCGATCGCGAAACCGGTGGGGGTCCCGGCGCGGTGAAAGGTATCGACATTGGCGATGGCGCGTTCGATGGCAGCCAGCTGCGTCGCGCTGAGCGTGTCGCGAGCGGCAGCGAATTCCTTGTCGCTGACCTTGAGATCGGCCAGCTCGACGCCGTCGAACTCGCGCGTGCAGCGGCGGACGGCGTCATCGCCCTCCGCGCGCACGGCATCGATTATGGCCTGCGACTGTGCCACGGTACGCGCCGCGAGTTTCACCGCCGGGCGCGCGAGCGCCTCGGCGCGCTGCGATTCGTCCAGCTTTTGCCAATGCAGGATCTTCATCGCGTCAGGCCAGCATCTTCTCGACCGGGAGCACCAGCAGAGCACTGGCACCGGCCTTCTTCAACCCTTCGAGCGTCTCCCAGAAAACATTCTCCCGGCACACCGCGTGCACGGCGACGCGGTCGCTCGAACCCTCCAGTGGAATGATGGTGGGGGTTTCACTGCCCGGCAGGAGCTTGCGGATGGCGTCCAATGCCGATCGCGGCGCATGCAGCATGATGTATTTGCTCTCACGCACCTGCTCGACGCCCTCGATGCGCAGCATCAGGCGCTCGGCCCATTCGTCCTTGATCGGCGGCAATGGCAACGGCGTGCGAATCAGCACGGCGTGGCTCTGGAGGATGGTTTCCACCTCGCGCAGGTGATTGGCCTGCAGCGTCGAGCCAGTGGAGACGAGATCGCAGATGAGGTCGGCTCTGCCCAGCCGCGGCGCGATCTCGACCGCTCCGGACAAGGTGACGATGTCGGCCTGCACATCGTGCCGACGCAGATAGTCCGACAACAGATAGGGATAGGTGGTGGCGATGCGCTTGCCGCCAAGCGAGCGTACGCCCTCGTAGCGCGACTCCGCCGGCACCGCCAGCGACAGCCGGCAGCGCCCGAAATCGAGTGTGCGCAGGGTTTCGAAACGGACCGCCGAGCCCTTGGCCGCCAGCTCGAGGCGCTTCTCCTCGAGCACGTTCATGCCCACGAGCCCGAGATCGCAGACATCCTCCTGCACCAGATCGGGAATGTCGTCGTCGCGTACGAACAAGATGTCCAGCGGCATGTTCTCGCCGAAGCCGAACAGCTGGTCCTTGCCGCGGGACAGATTGAGTCCGACCCGGTGAAGCAGATCGAGGGACGGCTCGGTCAGCCGTCCCGACTTCTGCACTGCCAGACGCAGGCGCGTCTCCTTAGTCATGAGCGACTCCATTGATACGCTGGACGGCCAGGGCATAGCCACCATTGCCCTGGGCGAGATATCGGGCCACGCGACCTATGGTGGTAACGCTGACGCCGGTCTGCTGATGAATCTGGCGGTAGGCCAGGCCGCGCCGAAGACACTCGACCACCGCCCACCGATCGGCCATCGCCTGCAGCTCGGCGGGCGTGCACAGATCGCGCAGAAACGCGCGACACTCGTCCACGCTGCGAAGCGTAAGCATGGCCGACACGAGATTGCGCTCGGCCAGGGCTTCCTGCCGCGCGGAGAGAGTGCGGTGTGATTTCATCACTGATCGGAGTGTATTAACGCGCTAGTACACTAGCACGACGGAGCGCCGCACCCAAGCAATTTTGCTACGCTGCTGCACCAGGATTGCTCGACGAGCGGGGCGCAAGGCAATGGACCGGACGGAATTTGCGAAACACTACGGGC
>DATBAM010000103.1:0-30615 GCA_036271535.1 Steroidobacteraceae bacterium
CGTACCAGCGCGATCGCGGTCGGCGCCGCGGTGCTGCTGGCCTTGGGTTATGGAATCGGAACGACGTCGATCGGACACGCGGCAGTGGATGCGCCGGCCGCACCCGCGACGACTACGACCGCAGCATCGGGCGCCCCGCCACCGGCGGTAGCATTGCCTGACTTCAGTTCGATCGTGGCGCAATACGGTCCGGCGGTGGTCAATGTGCGTGTCGAAGGGGCAATACCGACCAGCGGCCAGGTACAGCAGCATGGCTGGCGCGGCCAGAACTCCGGGCCTGACGATCCGTTCAGCGAGTTCTTCCGTCAGTTTCAAATGCCTGCGCCTCAGCAGCAGCCGATGCGCGGCATCGGCTCGGGTTTCATCGTCAGCCCCGATGGCGTGATCCTGACCAACGCGCACGTAGTCGACGGCGCCGATCATGTGACGGTCAAGCTCACCGATAAACGCGAGTTCCAGGCAAAAGTACTCGGCAAGGACAAGACCACCGATATTGCGGTGCTGAAGATCGATGCGCATAACCTGCCGGTGGTGAAGATCGGCGATGCCAACCGCGAACGGGTCGGCGAATGGGCGGTTGCGATCGGCGCGCCGTTCGGTTTCGAGAACACGGCGACGGCCGGCATCATTTCTGCCAAGGCGCGCTCGCTGCCCGATCAGGGCTACGTGCAGTTCATCCAGACCGACGTGCCGGTGAATCCAGGCAATTCCGGCGGGCCGCTGTTCAACCTCAGCGGCGAAGTGGTCGGCATCAACTCGCAGATCTACAGTGGCACCGGTGGCTATCAGGGCGTGTCGTTCGCGATCCCGATCAATGTCGCGATGCAGGTCGAGCAGCAGCTGGTGAAGAGCGGCAAGGTCGAGCGCGGCCAGCTCGGCATCACGATCCAGCCGGTCGATCAATCACTGGCACAATCGTTCGGGCTGAAAGAGGCGCAGGGTGCGCTGATCAACGCCGTGACGCCCGGCAGCCCCGGGGAGAAGGCCGGGCTCCAGCCTGGCGACGTGATCCTGAAACTCAACGGCGAGCCGATCGCCGATGCCGGTCAGCTGCCGGCGATGGTGGGCGCGGTGCGACCCGGGGATTCCGTGTCGCTCACGGTCTGGCGACATGGCGATCAGCGCGAACTGCACGCGAAACTCGCCGACGCCAACGCCGATGAGACGGTCGCGAATGCAGGCGATACGGACGGCAAGGCGCGACTGGGTCTGGCCGTGCGGCCGCTGACGCCGCAGGAGCGCTCACAGGTGGACGCGCCGGGTGGCCTCGTGGTGCAGGAGGCTTCGGGACCCGCGGCCCGGGCTGGCATCGAGGCGGGCGACATCGTACTGGCGCTCAACGGCGAGCCCGTCAGCTCCGTCGATCAGCTAAGGCAGAAGGTCGCCCACAGTGGGCATCACGTGGCCCTGCTGATCCAGCATCAGGACGCGCGGGTATTCGTGCCGGTCGATCTGGGTTAGCGCCCGGCTCGCGAGCGGCGGCCTGACCTGCGGTGAGCTTCACTCGCCGCAGGTCGGACAGGACTCGTGCCACGAGGGTCCGCCACCGGCCTGACGGCTCAAATCGGCCGCGGAAATGGCTACCAGCCGGCGCTCGCCGGCCCGGTTACAGAAGAACGATCCGAAGCGGGCGCCGCTCTCCACCGTCCAGCCCTGCTGACGCCACTGCGAAGCGCTTGCCTCCATCACCGCGGCCAGATCTGTCTGCGGCGCCACTTCGGTCGAATCCAGCAGGTTGAATTGCATGTCCCACACCACGAGCCAGGATGGGCGGGGGCTGCGGGCCAATGGGTTGTAGGAATCGCGACGCCGTATCATGCAGCCCCAGAATCCCGCAGCCATCATGCTGCGTCCATTCAGTAGTCCGCAGTGCAGCAAGCTGTATAAAGTTAAAGTAACTTCTCATGTGTGGTCGATATATCACTAAGGAACAACGAGCGATCGAGCGAGAACTTCCGTATATAGACATCGTGCGCTGGCCGGATCTGGAGCCGCGTTACAACGTCAGTCCCTCGCAGAGCGTGCCGGTGGTGCGCTGGCTCGACGGTCGGTACGAGGGCTCGATGATGCGCTGGGGCCTGGTGCCATTCTTCGCCCGCGGCATCACGCCCAAGTACTCGACCATCAATGCCCGTATCGAGACGATCGAGAGCGCGCCGGCTTATCGCGGCCCCTGGCAGCGCCGCCAGCGATGCGTGCTGCCTGCCGGTGGTTTCTACGAGTGGCACCTCAGCGAAGCGGGTGTGCGTCAGCCGTTCTACATTCACCTGGTCGATCAGGATGTCTTCGGCTTTGCTGGGCTCTGGGACCGGTCCGAGGGGCCAAACGGGGTGATCGAGAGCTGCACGCTGATCACGATGCCCGCCAATCCGCTGCTGCAGCAGATTCACAATCAGCAGCGTCGCATGCCCGCCATACTGCGGCAGGAAGATCACCGGGCGTGGCTGTCGGGCGATGCCGCTCAGGCGCGCGCCGTGCTGACGGAATATCCGGCCGCGTCGATGGTGGCGTGGCCAGTGAGCCCGAAAGTGAATTCGCCGCGCAACGACGGCGCGATGCTGATCGACCCGATCGTGGTACCACCACGCCCGTAGGCACTCGGGCCCTCGGGCCGCTATGCTCGACGTGCCGTCAACCAACGACGGTTTTTCCTGACTTCAAGGTGACACATGGATCTGAAGCTGACCGGCAAACGCGTTCTGGTCACGGGCGGCAATTCCGGTCTCGGCGCCGCCATCGTGCGTGCCTTCGCGGCTGAAGGGGCCCGTGTCGCGATCAATTACCTGGTGCACCCTGAAATCACCGATCAGATGGCCGCCGAGCTCAAACCCGCTGCTGGAGATGTGCTGGGCGTGAAAGCGGACATCAGCAAAATAGATGAAGTCGCGGCGATGTATCAAAAGCTCGATGCCGCGTGGGGCGGCATCGATGTGCTCGTGAACAATGCCGGCATCGACGGAGCCCGTGCGTTGTCCTGGGAGGCCGATCCGGAGGCCTGGAGCCGCGTGCTGCAGATCAATCTGTTCGGCGCTTATTACTGCGCGCGCGAGGCGCTCAAGCGCATGATCCCGGCGAAATCGGGCGTGATCATCAATACCAGCAGCGTTCACGAGCAGATCGCCTGGAGCGGCTACAGCGCCTACTGCGCGGCAAAGGCCGGCGTCTCGATGATGTCGAAGACGCTGGCGCAGGAAGCGGGCGAATTCGGTGTGAGGGTGCTGTGCGTCGCGCCGGGTGCGATCCGCACGCCGATCAATGCCGATGTCTGGAAGGATCCGGCGGGCTATCAGGATCTGCTGAGCAAGGTTGCCATCAAGCGCGTGGGAGAGACCCAGGACATCGCCGGAATGGTGACGGTGCTCGCATCGGACGTGGCCAGCTATGTCACCGCCACCAGCGTGTTCATCGACGGCGGCATGACCGACTATCCGGCGTTCTCGCATGGAGGCTGAGACGCAGGCGTTCGGAGGCCCGGGCGTCGCTCCGACCTGGTCTTCCAGCGACAAGGATTTCGTCACCACCGCGCTCGGCGGCTCGCGTCTGTGGGCCACCGTCGGTCACGGCATCATCAACGAAGTCTACTGGCCGTCGACCGGGCAACCGCAGATACGTGACTTCGGCTTCTATCTGGTCGGAGACAAACGCTGGGTCGATCTGAAGCGGGTACGCAATTACCGGCTGTCGACGCCGGGCCCGTTTCTGATGGCGCCGACGATCATCCACGATGGCGAAGACTATGAGCTGACGCTCGATATCCTGCCGGCGCCGCAACGCGACGTGCTGCTGGTGCGCTATGCATTGCGCGGACCCTATCGACTGGTCGTGATCGTGGCGCCGCATCTGTCGAGCACCGGCGTGAACAACGATGCCTGGATCGAAGACGACAGCGCCTATGCCCGGCATCGCGGCGCATCCCTTTGTCTGTGCGCCAGGCCGGCGCTGACGAACCTCAGCTGCGGTTACGTCGGCTCGTCGGACGGCTGGCAGGATCTGAACCGCCACGGCCATCTGGCTTGGAACTATCGCGCAGCGCCGAATGGGACCGTGGCACTGACCGGCGAGACCTCGGCCAGCAGCGGTGTGCTGGCGCTCGGTTTCTCTTCCAGCCCGCGCGGCGCGCACACGCGCTGCCTGACCGGACTGGCGGCTTCGTTCGACGTGCTGCGGGATGAATTCCTGAATGACTGGAACGATTGGGGCAAGCGCCTGCAGCTGCCGCGCCCGGATGAAGCGCTCGGTGACGAGGGACTGCTGTCGGCCGCGGTGTTGAAGACGCATGAAGATCGCGCCTATCCCGGCGCCGTCGTCGCCTCGCTGAGTGTCCCGTGGGGTAACAGCACCGACACACTGGGTGGCTATCACCTGGTGTGGCCGCGCGACGCGACGCTGACCGCATTCGCGCTGCTGGCCGCCAACCAGGTCATGGACGCACGCCATATCCTGTCGCACCTGGCTGCGACGCAGCAGCGCGATGGGCGCTGGCCGCAGAACTACTTTCCGAGCGGCGAGCCGTTCTGGGTCGGCGTGCAGCTCGACGAGGCGGCGTTCCCGATCCTGCTCGCGGCCAAGCTGCGCGAGATGGGCGAGGCCGAGATACCCAACACGCGCGACATGGTGCGCGCGGCCGTCGGTTTCATCGCGAACAGCGGTCCGTGCAGCCCGCAGGACCGGTGGGAAGAGAATCCGGGTGTCAGTCCCTTCACGCTGGCGGTCGCGGTGGCCGCGCTGGTGGCGGCGGCTCCGTGGCTCGCCGATGACGAGCGCGACTACGCGTGGCGTCTCGCCGACGACTGGAACGAACGCCTGGAGGGCTGGTGCTATGTCAGTGATACGGAACTCGCCCGGCAGCATGGCGTGCGGGGCTACTACGTGCGCCTGGGTACACCCGACAAGAATGGGTTGTTGACCGATACGCTGCAGCTGCGCAACCGCAATGGCGAGGACATTCGAGCCAGCGCGCTCGTCAGCATGGATTTCTCCTATCTGGTACGGCTCGGGCTGCGGCGCGCGCTCGATCCGCGCGTTCAGGACACCATAAAAGTCGTCGACAGCATGCTCAAGGTCGAGACGCCCGCAGGCGCTCTCTATCATCGCTACAACGAAGATGGCTATGGCGAACATGCCGATGGCAGTGCCTTCGATGGCAGTGGCATCGGACGTGCGTGGCCGCTGCTGGTCGGTGAGCGGGGCCATCTGGCCATGCAGAGTGGTGAGGATCCGTTGCCTTACCTGCATACGATGCTTCGTTGCAGCAGCGCTGGCGGCCTTCTACCTGAGCAGGTATGGGACAGCGCGGCGATCCCCGAGGCGGGGCTCGAGCCGGGACGACCGAGCGGAAGCGCGATGCCACTGCTTTGGAGTCACGCCGAATTCCTGAAGCTATTGATCGCCCGTGAACATCGGCGGCCGATCGAGCTGCTGCAATCGGTCGAGGAGCGCTTCGCGGCGCCGAACAATGCAGTTGCCTGGCATTGGCGCAACGAAGTTCGGGTGCTGCGACTCGAATCCGGACGCGGCCTGTCTATCGAGGATCGTTCGCCCTTCGTGCTGCACTATGGCTTCGACGGCTGGCAGCAGGTCACCGAACGCGCAGCGACTGCCCAGCCCTTCGGGCTCTGGTCCGTGAGTTTCACGCCTCTCGAGCTGGCGAAGTTCTCAGCGATCAACTTTACCCGGCGCTATGACGGCCGCTGGGAAGGGGAGGATCATCAGGTAACGCTCGGGCATGAGGACGTCGAACACACACTTCGACCCTCATGACGAAACACGGCCGACCTCGATCGAGGTCGGCCGTGTTTCTCGGGCGCTGGCGCTGTAGGCCAGCGGATCTACTTGAAGGCCTCAGATGATGCCTTACTCGCGATTCCACTCTTTCTTGACCTCGTCCTTCACGTCGCCATAGGTCTTCTGGACCTTGCCGGCGGCCTTTTGTACGGCGCCGCGATCCTCCAGATCCGGCTTACCAGTCATCCTGCCCGCGGCTTCCTTGATGCTGCCCTTGGCCTCTTCGACTCGACCTTTGACCTGATCCTTGTTCATTGAGGACTCCTTCCATCAATTTGCTGGGAAACAGTATGGGCTGGCGCTCCAGGCCCGTTAGGGCCCTGTTGCCCGCTGGCGGACGTAGGAGGGGCCTGACACTCCTACAAATCAGAAAACGCCGACAGGGTGATAGGTAGAAAGCGGTCCACCGCAGCAAATCATCGTTTGTATAACGTCATCCTCACTGATGCGGGTTTTGAGGGGATCAACATGCTTTATTACGCACTCGTCTTTCTGGTTATTGCGCTGATCGCTGGCGCGCTGGGCTTCTTCGGAGTCGCGGGCGCGGCGGTCGGTCTTGCAAAGGTTCTATTCTTCGTATTCCTGGTACTGTTCGTCGTGTCGCTGCTCATTGGCAGAGGACGCGCAGGCATATAGCCTGACGACGGCTCACTGACGGCGATTCAGGGAAGGTTAACGCTGAATAATTCAGCATCTGGCGAATCGATGGTGATTCGCGTCTTAAGGAGAATTGACATGGGTATTTCGTTCAACGCGGGGGCTGTTCGTCGCACGCTGGTCACACTGGGTGTCGCGACGGCTTTGGGCGCCAGCATGATGGCGGGTGCGCAGACGGCTCACAGCGACAGCGCCGGGGCTGCTATCAGCGACACGGCTGTCACCGCCAAGGTGAAGTCGTCATTCGTAGGTGACGATCGACTCAAAGGTTCCCACATCAAGGTGATGACGACCAACGGCGTCGTCACACTGACCGGCACCGCGCCGACCTTGGACTCCAAGTCCGCGGCGGAGGATCTGGCGAAAAACGTCAATGGCGTGAAGAGCGTCGACGATCAGGTGAGCACGCCCGAAAGCAGCGGTAGCGCTCACAAGGCCGTCGCCAAGACCGAGCAGGTCGGGTCCGATTCCTGGATCACCACCAAGGTGAAGTCCGAGATCATGGCCGACAGCGTCAGCAAGGGTTTCGACGTGCATGTGAAGACGCATCACGGCGTGGTCATGCTGCGCGGCACGCTGCCGAATTCGGACGCGGTGGCGCATGTGAAAGACATTGCCGCCGGTGTCGAGCACGTCAAGAGCGTGGACACCACGATGCTGAAGAGCTCGACCTGATCGATTGGGCTAACAGATCGGGCCAGCCGATCGGGCCGTGAACGGTTCGCGATCGGCGCTCAATGTACGACCGCCAACTGCGCCTCTTCCGAGGGGCGGGGTTGGCGGTCGCTTCGTGCGGTGAGCGCTTTCAAGAATTGTGCGACGTCCTGAAGCGTAGGCGCGCGCCCGCGTGCGAGACCCGACAGCCCGGCGACCGTGTCGCCGTGACCCTTCCCGGGATAGATCTTCACCTCGACTGAGACGCCATGCGAGCGTAGCGCCCGAGCCAGATCCTCGCTGTTGCTGGGCCAGACCAGGTTGTCCGCGCCGCCGTGTATCAGTAATACCGGTGGCACCTCGCTGTTGGCGTAGGGGATCACCTGCCAGTCGTGGGTCGTATAAGGCGCACTGAAGATCGTATTCAGTACCTGAGTGTTGGGTGCCAGCGCGTAGGGCCCCGACAGGCCAATCAACCCGATGATGTCGTGAAGATCCGCGCCCGCCTGTGTGAGATAGCTGTGATTGATTGCCAGCATCGCCGCCATGTGTGCCCCGGCGGAGTGTCCCATCAACACGATGCGATGCGGGTCGCCACCATGCTCAGCCGCATGCTGTTCGACCCACGCGACCGAGCGCGCTGCATCGTCCAGGAAACTGGGAAAGCGCACCTCGGGGTAGACGCGATAGTTGGGCAGGATCGCGACATAACCGAGCTGCGCGAGCTTTGCACCCACGAAGCGGTAGAACCCTTTCTTGCCGTCGGTCCAGCCGCCGCCATGCCAGAACACGATCACCGGTAATACGCCGGTCGCATTCTTCGGGCGATAGATATCGAGCCGGTCGCGTTTACCGGGGCCGAACGGCACGTTGGCGGTGCGGCTCACCGGGGCAAACAGGGCCGGCACGTTGGCGATGGTCAGCGACAGCGTCGTGCATCCGGTGCCCAGGGCCGCCATCACTAGTACGACTACCCGCGCCAGCGGTGCTCTCATTCGTCGGCCTGTTTGACGCCCGGGATCACGTCGGGCGCGTCCGCGAGGAAGAAGCTCAGAACCGCCATCGTGGCGACCTGCGACTTCAGGCTCTCCGGATCGATCTTGTCGAAGGTATCGGCAGCTGTGTGGTGATAGTCGAAGTAGTGACGCGCGTCGACCATCGGCGCGAAGCCTGCGACCCCCGCCCGCTGTAGCGGTCCGATATCGGCGCCGAGCTCGCCATCCTGCCGGTCGAACGCGGTCGCGCCGATCGGGGCCAACGCAAGCGCCACGGGTTTGAAGGCCGCCGCGGACGATGCGTCTACCCCGGCCAGAACGCCCAGCGAGCGTCCGCCACCGGTGTCACTCTCGATGGCGCCGACCTGGGAGCCGGTACCAGCACCGATCGCCGGCGTCTGCTTCTTCAACGCGTCGAAGTAGCCCTGGCTGCCGCGACCACCGTTCTCTTCGTTGGCCCAGCCGATGAAGCGGATGGTTCGCTTTGCGTGCACGTTCAGTTCGCGCAGAACCTCGATGACGCCGGCCGCTGCCATCATGCCTACCCCATCGTCGGTGGCGCCGGTGGCAAGATCCCACGAATCGAGGTGGCCGGAGACGACCACATACTGGTCGGGATGTTCGGTGCCCGGCCAGTCGGCAATGACATTGGCGCCATCGGCATCGGGCAGGGTTTTCGGTGTCAGCACCAGTTTCATCGTCACAGGGCCCTTGGCCGCGAGGCGCGTGATCAGGTCCGCGTCCTCGGTGCTCAGGGCCGCCGCCGCAATGGGCGTCTGTCCGTCGTCCCATACCGTCACACCCGTGTGCGGCAGCCGGAAGTCGGCGCCGCCGATCGAGCGCACCAGCGCCGCCACAGCCCCGAGTTTTGCCGCCGCCGCCGGACCCTTGAAGCGAAACGCGCCGGCCTGGGCATAGGCTGTATCGGCCTCACCGTTCTGCGCCAGGCGCTGATCGAAGCGCACCTCGAACAGCACGAAGTTCCCGCGCACCTCGGCGGCGCGTGCCTGCAGTTCTTCCATCGTGTGCACCACGATCACGCGGGCGGTGGAACCCGCCGCGGGTGTCGCACCCGAGGAGCCGAGCGCTGTCAGGTGTATCGCCTGCGTGATGCCCGCGGGACGCCCCGGATAGTCGGTGAGTTCGGCGCGTTCCTCGCCGCGCACCCAGTGCGGCACCTTTACCGGCTGCAACTGCACGCGAGCGCCGAGTGCACGCATCGCGTCGGCGACCTGTGTCACGGCCGCCGCGTTCTGCGGCGAACCCGACAGGCGCGGACCGATACCGTCGCTCAGTTCCTCGAGCCGCTGGTAGGCCCAGTCGCTCTTCATCGCGGTGTCGCAGAGCTGGTCGAGCGTCTTTTGGTTGGGCGCAGCTGCCGCAGTCTCGAGTTTGGTCGGGACGATGGTCGGCGGGCCGCCCTGCGCGACCGCGGCGAGGAGTGACGCTGCGAATGAACTGCCCAGCAATCGAAGAATGGTGTGTTTCATGACGACGGATCCTACCGTGACGGGAAAGGTTTGAGAAAGTGGCAATCCGTAAGATGAGCCATCCCGATGTTGACACTGCCACCACACACCGGGCGTGCGCGCCGGGACGTCTGGCCTGTCCTCATCTGGGCTGGCCTGTGCGGGCCGATTCTGTTGAGCGCCTGCGCCCGCCATGCACCAGCCGCCGCCGGGCCGACTGCGCAGGGGAGCTTCCAGCTCAGCGACGATCAACTGCGTTCGATGACGACCGAAGAGGTCGCTGTGCACGACTTCCACTCCGAGACGATGTCCGACGGACGGATCGCCTACAACGGCGACACGATGACGCCTGTCTATTCTCCCTATTCGGGACGCGTGACGCGCGTGCTCGCGGCGCTCGGTGCGCGGGTCAAACGCGGTCAGCCGCTGTTCGAGGTCGACGCATCCGAATATGCCCAGGCGGGCAGCGATCTGCTCACCGCCGCCGCCCAGCACAAACTCAGTTCGGCCAGCGAGCAGCGACGCCACGCGCAATACGATGCCCATAGCGGCTCGCTGCAGGACTGGCAGCAGGCCCAGAGCGATCTGGCGAGCGCAAACGCAAGCCTCGACGCCGTGCGCAACCGTCTGCGTATCCTCGGGCAGAGCGAGCAACAGATCGACGCGGTGCTCGCGAGCGGCAGACCGCTCAGTGCTGCCGCGGCGATCGCGCCGATCGCGGGCACGGTCGTCGACCGCCAGATCGGGGTCGGGCAATTCGTGCAGGCGGGCGCCTCGACGCCGGTCTATACCATCGCCGATCTGTCGACCGTCTGGCTGGTGGCCAACGTCCGCGAGGCCGATGTTGCCGGCGTGCACGTCGGCCAGAGCGTGAGCGCGCACGTGCTGGCGGATCCGGCCCACATCCTCACCGGCCGCATCGACTACGTGGGAGCCGGCGTCGATCCGCTGACCCGACGGGTACCCGTGCACGCGGTGCTGGCCAATGCCGACGGTCGACTGAAGCCGCAGATGTTCGCCGATTTCACGATCGCCACCAGCGAGGACCGCGCCGCGCCCGCGATTCCGCAAGAGGCGGTGGTGTTCGAAGGACCTCAGGCGCGAGCGTGGGTGTTGCAGGGAGGGCGCTCGGTGGCGCTGCGCGTGCTGACGCTCGGGCGTCTGTACGACGGGCGTTACGAAGTGCTGGATGGACTGACCGCCGGTGAGCGGGTGATCACGCACGGAGCGCTGTTCATCGATCGTGCTGCCGGCGGCTGAGGCGCCGGCATGAACGGGATCGTCGCCTTCGCGCTGCGCCAGCGTTATCTGATGCTGGTGCTGCTGGCCCTGGTACTGATCGCCGGCATCATCAGCTTCGAGAAGCTGAACATCGAAGCCTACCCGGACCCCGTGCCGCCGCTGGTCGATATCGTCACGCAGGCGGGGGGTCAATCCGCCGAGGAGATCGAGCGGTATATCACCATCCCGATCGAAGTGCAGATGGCGGGTATCCCCAACGTCACGACCGTGCGCACCATCTCGCTGTTCGGACTGTCCGACGTCAAGGTGCAGTTCACTTACGACTTTACCTACAGTCAGGCCGAGCAGTGGGTGATCAATCGCCTGGCCCAGCTGCCGCCGCTCCCCAATAACATCCAGCCACAGCTCTCGCCCGAAAGTCCGATCGGCGAAATCTACCGCTATCGGGTCGTCGGGCCGCCGGGCTATTCGGTGATGGATGCGAAGACGCTACAGGACTGGGTGCTGGAGCGTCGCTTCAAGGCCGTACCGGGCGTGGTCGACGTGACCGGGTGGGGCGGCGAGACGCGTGCCTATGAGGTGACGATCGATCAATCCAGGCTCGCCTCGTATGGGCTGTCGCTCTCGCAGGTGCTGCAGGCCTTAGGCAACAGCAATCTCAATGTCGGCGGCCAGACTATCGACATCGGCGCGCAGAGCGCCGTGGTACGCGGCGTCGGCCTGATCCATTCGATGGACGACATCCGCAATACGATGATCAGTGCCGCGCATGGTACGCCGGTGCTGATCAGCGACGTGGCGAGCGTCAGTGTCAGTCATCTGCCGCGATTGGGGATCGCGGGCCAGAACACTGCCGGCGTGGACGCCGACGACATCGTGCAGGGCATCGTGCTGATGCGGCGCGGCGCGCAGAGCGTGCCGACGATCCGTGCCGTCGAGCGCGAGGTCGAGCACATCAACGCCAGCGGCATCCTGCCGCCGGGCGTGCACATCGAGCGTATCTACGATCGCAGCGAGCTGATCGGCGTCACGACGCACACGGTGCTGCACAACATGCTGTTCGGCATCGTGCTGATCTTCCTCATCCAGTGGGCGTTCCTCGGCAACCTGCGCAGCGCGCTGATCGTCGCGACGACGATTCCATTCGCGCTGTCGTTCGCGATCGGCCTGCTGGTGGCCAGTGGTGAGTCCGCCAACCTGCTCTCGGTCGGTGCGATCGACTTCGGGCTGATCGTCGACGCCTCGGTGATCATGGTTGAGAACATCTTCCGCCACCTGGCCGAATCACAGGAGATGCGCCGTAGCGGATCGCCGATGCTGCAGCGGGTGCGCATGCGGCACGACTTCAGCGGCAAGTTCGCGGTGATCGCGAATGCGGCGATCGAGGTCAACCAGGCGATCCTGTTCGCCGCCGCGGTGATCATCGCCGGGTTCGTGCCGCTCTTTACCCTCAGTGGCATCGAGGGTCACATCTTCGGACCGATGGCGCGCACGTATGGCTATGCGATCGCGGGCGGTCTGATTGCAACCTTCACGGTATCGCCGGCGTTGAGCGCGCTGATGCTGCCGGCCTCGGTCAAGGAGACCGAGACCATTGTCGTACGCTTCCAGCGCCGCGTGTACGACGCCGTGATCCGCTATGCGCTCGAGTCGCGCGGTGTAGTGCTGCTGGGGCTGGCCGGCATCGTACTGTTGGCGCTGTTCGCGATGCATTCGCTCGGACTCGAATTCCTGCCGAAGCTCGAAGAGGGCGATCTCTGGATCCGGGCCGAGATGCCGACCTCGATCTCGCTCGACGCCGGCAGCGAGTACGTGAACCGCATACGCCGGCTGATCGCCAGCTATCCCGAAGTCGAAACGGTGATCTCGCAACACGGCCGGCCCGATGACGGCACCGATGCGACCGGCTTCTTCAATGCCGAGTTCTTCGTGCCGCTGAAGCCTGCCGGCGACTGGCCGCACGGCGTGAACAAGGATCGGCTGACGGCGCAGATGAATGCTGCGCTGTCGAACGGCTTCCCCGGCGTCGACTTCAATTTCTCCCAATACATCCAGGACAACGTCGAAGAGGCAGCGTCCGGCGTCAAGGGCGAGAATTCGGTGAAGCTCTACGGCAACGACTTGAGCACGCTGGAGCAGACCGCGCAGAAGATCCGCGACGTACTGGCCTCGGTTCCGGGCGTCACCGATCTGGCGGTATTCAATTCGCTCGGTCAGCCGACGGTCAACATCGACATCGATCGTGCGCGCGCGTCGCGCTACGCGCTGTCGTCCGGGGATATCGACACGGTGGTGCAGACGGCCATCGGCGGCTCCAGTCCGGGCGATCTGTACGAGCCTGGCAGCGACCGGCACTTCCCGATCGAGGTACGGTACGCCGGGCAATACCGCGACAGCCTCGACGCCCTGCGGCGTATCACCATACCGGCGAATGATCCCGTCAGCGGTAGTGTCGCGCAGATACCGATGCGTGACGTCGCGGACATCGAATTGGTATCGGGCGCGTCCTTCATCTATCGCGAGAGCCAGCAGCGTTATATCCCGATCAAGTTCAGCGTCCGTGGCCGCGATCTCGGGAGCGCCGTCATCGAGGCGCAGCACAGGGTTGCCGACCAGGTCGTGCTGCCGGGTGGCTACCGCCTCGAGTGGGTCGGCGAATTCGGCAATCTGCAGGATGCGCTGCAACGCCTCGAACTGGTGGTTCCTATCAGCCTGCTGCTGATCGCGGTGCTGCTGTATTTCAATTTCGGCTCGCTGGTCGACGTCGCGCTCGCGGCCAGCGTGATCCCGATGGCGCTGATCGGCGGCATCTTCGCGCTGTATCTGTCGGGAACGCCTTTCAGTGTTTCCGCAGCGATCGGTTTCGTCGCGCTGTTCGGTATTGCAACGATGGATGGCATCATCGTGCTGTCGTACTACAACCAGCATGTTGCCACCGGCATGGATCGCTTCAGCGCGATGCTGCATACCTGTCGCACGCAGATGCGGCCGGTCGTGATGACCTGCATGGTGGCCTGCGTGGGGCTGGTGCCCGCGGCATTCTCGACCGGCATCGGGTCGCAGGTGCAGCGCCCACTGGCGCTGGTGGTGGTCGGCGGGATGCTGCTGACGCCGGCGCTGGTACTGATCGTGCTGCCGGTGCTGATACTGATGTTCTCGCGCCGCCGGGCGGGCCCGCCGCAGGACACCGCGGGCGGCGAGCCGGAGCGCGCCGGATGAGGCCGCGACAGCGCCGATCGGCGATAGCCATCGTGGTCGTCATGGTGACGCTCGCCATCGCGCTGCTGAGCGGTTGCGAAGTCGGTCCGGATTTTCGCCGGCCAGCCGCGCCGACGGTCGAGGCGTATGTGCCAGGCGCCGGCGCCGCGACCCGGGCGACCCCTATCGTCACCGGTCTCGCGCCGTCGCAGCAATGGTGGACCGCGTTCCAGTCGCCCGTGATCGACCAGCTCGTGCACCAGGCAATCGCCGCCAATCCGGATCTCGACGCGGCCAAGGCCGCGTTGCGCGCGGCGCGGGAAAATGCCGCCGCTCAGCGTGGCACGCTGTTTCCGTCACTGTCCGGGACACTCAGTGCCACACGCCGGCAGGATCCGACCGGGACGCTGTCGCCAACGCTGAGCTCCGGCGCGTCGATCTTCGCTCTTCGTACGGGCGAATTGGATGTCTCGTACAGTCTCGATCTCTTCGGCCAGAATCGCCGCCAGCTGGAGTCGCTGGTGGCGAGCGCGGACGCCCAGCGCTTCGCGATGCAGGCTGCCTATCTGACCCTGGTCTCCAACACGGTCACGGCGGCAATCTCCCGGGCATCGCTGCAGACGCAGATCGACTCGACGCGCGCGCTGATCCACAGCGACAGAGGGTCGCTCGAGATTCTGAAGAATCAGTACGAGTCGGGCTCGATCTCGCAGGCGCCGCTCAGTGCCCAGGAAGCGGTACTCGCACAGGTCGAAGCCACGCTGCCGGGACTCGAAGCGCAGCTGGCGGCGCAGCAGAACCTGCTGGCGAGCCTCACGGGTCGGTTGCCGACACAGATGCCGCCGGTCGAGCTGAATCTGTCGATGCTGATTCTGCCGCAGCAGCTGCCGCTGGTCCTGCCGTCGCAGCTGGTCGATCGACGGCCCGATGTCCGTCAGGCCGAGGCCCAGCTGCATGCCGCGACCGCCGATGTCGGCGTCGCGACCGCCAGCATGCTGCCGCAGATTACGCTCAGCGCGGATCTCGGCACGACGGCGACGCAGCTCTCGCGCCTGCTGCAGGCTGGCTCGAACTACTGGAGTTATGGAGGCTCATTGAGCCAGACGCTCTTTCAAGGCGGTGCACTGCTGCACAAGCGACGCGCGGCGGTGGCGCTCATGGACCAGGCGGGCGCCCAATATCGCAGCACCGTGCTGCAGGCTTTTCGCGACGTGGCCGATACGCTGCAGGCGCTCGATGCCGATGCGCGCACTCTCGAAGCACAGCAGCGCGCGGCCCACGCAGCAGCAGACTCGCTGGCGCTGGTCCAGCGCAATCTGACCCTGGGCTGCGTCACCTACCTGGATCTGCTGACGGCGCAGGCTCTCTACAGCCAGGCGGTGATCTCGCGGGCTCAGGCGCAGGGCGCGCAGCTCACCGATACCGTGGCTCTTTTTCAGGTGCTCGGCGGCGACTGGTGGAACGGCGCCACGTAGAAGCGGTATGGTTGTGCCGATGAGCTGGCACAAGCGGCGGACGAGCCGCGATCAACGACTCGGATGCGCACGCGGCGTGGCCAGCGGCAAGATCGTCGCAGCCGGCGACATCACGACGCTGCTGGAGTCGGTGCTGCGACCCGGCGACCGCGTCTGTCTCGAGGGCGACAACCAGAAGCAGGCCGACCACCTGGCACGCTCGCTCGCAGCCTGCGATCCGTCCAAAGTATCCGACCTGCATATGGTCCAGTCTTGCATTACATTACCTTCTCATCTTGATGTTTTTGAAAGGAAAATAGCGAGGCGTCTGGACTATTCGTTTTCCGGTCCGCAGGGCGCGCGGATGGCGCGCATGCTGTACGCGGGGCAGATCGAGATCGGCGCCCTGCATACCTATCTCGAACTGTTCGCGCGCTACTTCATCGATCTGACACCGGACGTTGCGCTGATCGCCGCGGTCAGCGCGGATCGCAAGGGCAACCTCTACACCGGTCCGAATACGGAAGACACGCCGACGATCGTCGAGGCGACGGCGTTCCACGACGGCATCGTGATCGCGCAGGTGAATGAGATCGTCGAGCGGGTGCCGCGCGTGGATATCCCGGGCGACCGCGTGCATTTCATCACCCGCTCGCCCAATCCGTTCTTCGTCGAGCCGCTGTTCACGCGCGATCCCGCCGCGATCACCGAGAGCCAGATCCTGATGGCCATGATGGTCATCAAGGGGATCTATGCCGAGTACGGCATCGAACGCCTCAATCACGGCATCGGCTTCGGTACCGCTGCGATCGAACTGATACTGCCGACTTACGGCGAATCGCTGGGACTCAAGGGACGCATCGCGAAACGCTGGGCGCTCAATCCGCATCCGACCCTGATACCGGCGATCGAGTCCGGCTGGGTCGAGCAGATCCACTGTTTCGGCTCCGAGGTCGGTATGGAAGCCTACCTGGGCGCGCGGCCGGATATCTTCTTCACCGGCCCCGATGGCTCGTTGCGCTCCAATCGCGCCATCTGCCAGACGGCCGGACTCTATGCCTGCGATCTGTTCATCGGGTCGACGCTGCAGATCGATCTGCAGGGGCACAGCTCGACCGTCACCGAATCGCGCGTGACCGGCTTCGGCGGTGCGCCGAACATGGGCTCGGATGCGCGCGGCCGGCGCCATGCCAGCCCAAGCTGGCTGCGTGCGGGGCGCGAGGCCGATGCGGTCCGCCGCGCTGGCTCAGACAACGGGACGCACACTGCCGCGTCGCGGTTGACGCGCGGTCGCAAGCTGGTGGTGCAGCTGCTCGAAACGTTCGGCGAGCGCATGTCGCCAACATTCGTCGAGACCCTCGATGCGGTGAAATTTGCCGAGCGGCTCGACCTCGATCTGGCGCCCATCATGATCTACGGCGAGGATGTCACGCACATCGTCACCGAAGAGGGCATCGCCAATCTGCTGCTGTGTCGCGACGCGTCCGAGCGCGAGCAGGCGATTCGTGGCGTCGCGGGCTACACGCCGGTTGGGCGCGGCCGCGATCGTGCGATGATGGCGCGGTTGCGCCAGCGCGGCGTGATCCGCCGCGCCGAGGATCTGGGGATAGATCCGCTCGACGCCGATCGCACGCTGCTGGCGGCTCGTTCGGTCAAGGATCTGGTGCACTGGTCGGGCGGCCTTTATCGCCCGCCAGCGCGCTTTCGCAACTGGTAACCGGCAGCCATGGCCATGGAAACCCTGCATTACCGGCACCGCACTGCGCATCGTCTGAAGGGAGAGCGGCATCAGGCGCTGATCGGCGTAGTCGCGTCAGGCAATCTCGAGGCGCTGTTCGAGCGCGTGCTGAGCGACCGGGAATGCGAGGTGGACATCACCACCAGCATCGGCGGCTACGGCGAGGTGTGGGCGGCGGTGATCGCGGACTTCATCGAGCGCTATTCCCCGGGAGGCGTTCGCATCTCGATCCACGATGCCGGTGCGCGGCCCGACACCGTTGCACTGCGCCTGGCGCAGGGTGCTCGCACGATGGAGCGCGCCGGTGCTTGATCTGCCACCGAGCTGGTACGAACTCGGCGCGCGTGCGCGCATCGCGGGGATCCTCGATGCCGACAGCTTCATCGAGTTCCTGGGACCTGAAGTGCGGGCAATGAGTCCGCATCTGCAGCTGTTCGCGCTGCCACCGGCCTTCGACGACGGCATCGTCGTCGGCCGCGGGCAGATCGGTGGACGCGCGGTGCTCCTGGCAGCCCAGGAAGGGCGCTTCCTCGGCGGCGCGATCGGTGAGGTGCACGGCGCCAAGCTTACGGGGTTGCTGCGCGGGGCCGCCGCGTCGGGCGCCGATGTTCTGATCCTGTTCGATACCGGCGGCGTGCGCCTGCAGGAGGCGAACGCCGGCGAGGTGGCCGTCGCCGAGATCATGCGCGCCGCGCTGTTCGCACGTGCGGCCGGATCGCAGATCCTGGGACTGATCGGTGGCCGTGCCGGCTGTTTCGGCGGCGGTGGACTGATCGCGGCCTGTTGCAGCCGGCTGATCATGTCCGAACAGGGCCGCATGGGTGTCACCGGCCCGGAAGTCATCGAGTCCAATCGCGGGGTCGAGGAGTTCGACGCATCGGACCGTGCGCTGGTGTGGCGAACCTATGGGGGTAAGCATCGCCGGTTGACGGGCGGCGTCGATCTGCTGGTCGAGGACGATGCCGCAAGCTTTCGCCAGGGAGCGATCGGGTTGCTGGATCGCCGCCAGCCGTTCGACCTGTCACAACTCGATGCGGAGCACGCGCGCCTGGCGCGGCGCCTTGCCCGTTGCGGTGACACGCGCGATGCGCAGCAGATGTGGACGCGCCTCAATGTGACCATGCGGGACATCCCGCGGGTGCCTGACATGACAGTCGCCGAATTCACCACCCTGGCAGCAGCGCTGCCGGACGCCAATCATGACGCTCGATGAAGCCCTGAAGGCGCTCTTTGGCAGCAACTTCACCGTGGACGCGCGGCCCGACGGTACGCTGCTGGGTGAGGCACGGCTGACGCCGACGCAGACCGCGACGCTCATCGGTGTCGTCGATGGTGCGGCGCTCGGCATCGAGGGTGCGCTGATACTCGCTCATCGGGTGCTATCGATGATGCGTGCCGGTCAGCGCCAACCGATCCTGCTGTTGATCGACTCGAGCAGTCAGCGCATGAGTCATCGCGACGAGCTGTTCGGACTCAACGAATATCTGGCGCACCTGGCGAAAGTGCTGTGGCAGGCCGATCGCGCCGGCTTTCCGACCGTCACGCTGCTCTACGGCGGCGGCGCTGCCGGCGCATTCGTCACCACCGCGCTGGCGACGCGTGCGCTGGTCGCGTTGCCGGGCGCGCATCCGGCGGTGATGGACCTGGCCTCGATCGCGCGTGTGACGAAGCTGCCACCCGACATGCTGCAGAAGATGAGCGAGAGCACCGCTGTGTTCGCGCCCGGTATCGCCAACATCGTGCTGATGGGCGCTGTGACCGAGAGCTGGACGGCGAATCAGAACTTGTCGGCGCGCCTGGTGCAACTGCTGGCGCATTACGACGAACTGCCGGTCGACGGCCGCGACCAGCGCGGCCAGGAGCGCGGCGGTCGCACGCTTGCGGTCGACATCGCCGGGCAGGTGATGCGCGCGGCGATCGCGTCGACGCCCGCGACATGAGTGCTCGCCAGGGCGTGAACCTGGCCCGGCACACGCTGCTGCGGGTCGATCCGCGGTGCTGGCCGCGGATACGGGAGCGCACCGCGGCACACGCAGAGGATCTCGCCCAGTGGGCGGTTCGCGGGTGGCCGTTGATCGTGCGGCGGTATCTGCCGCATGAGGAGCGCCAGATCATTCCGGTGGCCGCGCCGTTGCCACCGACCGCAGCACAGGGGCGCCGAGCTGGCGTGGTGCTTGGGTTGCTCGAGGAAGAAGTCCTGCACACGATCGATGTGGTGACGCTGCCGGCAGCGCTGGCCGCGGCACCCGTTGCCTGGCAGCCGGCGATGCACGCGCTGATATCGCTGGGCGAAGAGTGCGCCAGTGTGCCGGCACTCTACGGGAGTCTGCTGTGGCAACTGCTCACCGGCATGAGCTATGTGACCGCGCGCTCCGATCTCGATCTGTGCTGGCGAGTGGACTCGGCACGGCAGGCGCAGTCTCTCACCGAGGGGCTGGCCCGGATCGAGCGCGTCAGCCCGATGCGCCTGGATGGCGAACTGCTGCTGCCGGACGGCGGGGCGATTGCCTGGCGCGAATACGTTTCGGCAGCCGCAGATCCCGGTCTGCGCGACGAGCTGCTCGTCAAGACACTGCATGGTGTCGACAGCCGGCCGCGCGCATGGTTGTTCAGGCAGGCGGGATGAGCGCGCGGATCGTCGGTGAACTTGCAACGCGCGCACTGCTGCGAGAGATCGAGACCTGGCCCAAGCCCGGCCTCGTGAGTCTCATCGACAGCGGCAGTCACCGCGACATGGATGCAGCGCTGCTCGCGCGCAGCGCGCAGGTGCTGCGGCCTTACTTCATTTCGCTCGCCCGGGCTGGTACCCGGTGCGCGCCTTTTGCCACCTTGCAGCGCATCGGTCGCGCCGCCGAGCGGGCCATGCTCGACGCCACCGGCGGGATCAACACTCATCGCGGCGCGATTTTCGGGTTGGGTTTGCTGTGCGCCGCCGCGGGGCTTTCGTCCGCGCAGACGGCAGGCGGCATCGGCCAACGGACGCGCGCATCGCTGGGTCAGCTCGCCCGCCGGCAGTGGGGGACGGCGATCGCCACGCGACCGACGCCCGATCGCGCTGGCAACGTCAGCCACGGCGCCATCGTTCAACGTCGCCACGGGGTCGGCGGCGCGCGCGCGGAGGCCGCGGGCGGCTTTGCAACACTCTATCGGGTGGCATTGCCAGCGCTGCGCCAGGCACGCAGGCTTGCGCCCGGCGATGCCAACGCGGCGCGCGTGCACTGCTGCCTGGCGTTGATGGCGCAGCTCGACGACACCAACATCCTGTTTCGCGGCGGGAGCGAAGGTCTGGCGCTGACGCGCACGCTGGCACAGGCGTTCATCGCGCACGGTGGCGTCGGCGCGCCCGACTGGCAGGCCCGCGCGCTGCACGTGCATCGGGCGCTGACCCGCCGCGCGCTCAGTCCCGGCGGTTGTGCGGACCTGCTCGCGATGACGCTGTTCGTCGACGACTGGGTGCGCTGGCGACGCGCGCTACGCGGCAGATGCACCGCACGTGATGCACCTGATGCACGGGACGCGCACGCGATGATCCAAAGCACACGGGTGAGCGTGTGACGCTCGCGATCCTGTGTTCCGGGCAGGGCGCGCAGCACGCGGCGATGTTCGACCTGCTCGCAGGCTCGGCCGCGGCGCGGCCACTGCTCGCTGCCGCCGGGGCACAGATGGGAGTGGACCTCGTGCCCTGGGTGCGCGCCGCGACCGCGGCACAATTGCAGTCCAATGCCACGGCGCAGCTGTTGTGTTGCACGCAGGCGCTGGCGATGTGGCACGCGTTGTCGCTCCCGGGCAATGGCAATGACTGCGTTCTTGCTGGCTACAGCGTCGGCGAACTGGCGAGCTGGGGGTGCGCGGGACTGCTGTCACCGGCCGACGTCCTGAGACTCGCTGGGCTGCGCGCAAGCGCGATGGATGCAGCGGCCGGCAGCGATACCGGACTGCTGTCCGTGCGGGGATTGCAGCGCGCCGTCGTCACGACGTTGTGCCGGGACCATGACTGCGAGATCGCGATCGTGCTCGCTCATGATCAGTACATCGTCGGCGGATCGATCGAGCGTCTGCGCGCGCTCGCCGAGGCTGCATCGCGATCCGGTGCGCAGCGTGTGACGAACGTGCCGGTCCGCATTGCGTCGCACACGTCGCGGCTGGCGACGGCGAGCGATGCGTTCTTCGACGCATTGAAGGCAACGCCGCTGAAGCCCGCGCTGCCGTCGGGCCTGCGATTGCTCAGCGGCATCGACGGCGACGGCGTCGGCGATGTGAGCGCGGGTCTGGCAAAGCTTGCGCGACAGATCTCGCATACGCTCGACTGGCAGGCCTGCCTGACGGCGTGCGCGGAGGCGGGTGCCACGCAGGTGCTTGAGCTCGGGCCCGGCCGCGCACTCGCCGCGATGGCAAGCGAGGCGCTGCCCGATGCGCGCTGCCGCAGCGTCGATGAATTCAGGACGCTGGAAGGGATCCGCGCATGGCTGGCCGATGAGACTCAGCGCTGAGCGAACCCCGCCAGCAGCTTCTCCAGTTCCGGCAGGTCCACCGGCTTCGTCAGGTGATGGTCGAAGCCCGCCTGGCGCGCGGCATCCTGATCTTCCTTCTGTCCCCAGCCGGTCAGTGCGATCAGGCAGACCTGCGTTCCCCAGGGCTGCGCCCGCACGCGCTGCGCGACCTGGTAGCCGTTCAGGCCAGGCATGCCGATATCCAGGATCGCCACCGTCGGCCGCGAGGCGCCGATGCGGTTGAACGCCTCGATGCCGTCGTGGCAGAACGTCACCTCGTGGCCGGAGAATCCCAGCAGCATCGCCAGCGTTTCGGCCGCATCGCGATTGTCGTCCGCGACCAGCACCCGCATGGCGCCGCTCCCCGGCGCCTGCGATGGATCCGGTGAGGGCGTCGCGTCGGGCTCGCGGGCCAGCGCGACGGCTTTTGGCAGCCGTACCCGGAACTCGCTCCCCATGCCGATGCCTTCGCTGTGCGCTTCGACACTGCCACCGTGCAGTTCCACCAGACCGCGGACCAGCGCCAATCCGATGCCGAGGCCGGCATCGGTGCGATCGCCGGCCGACGAGACGCGCGTAAACATCTCGAACACGCGGCTCAGATTGTCGGGTGCGATACCGATGCCGCTGTCGCGCACCGATAGCATCAGAATTCCGTCTTCGAGCTGCGCGCGCAGCGTGATACGGCCGCCGGCCGGCGTGTACTTCGCGGCGTTGGTCAGAAGGTTCGCGATGATCTGCACCAGGCGCACCGGATCGGCCTGCAACTGCACCGGCTGCGCCGGCAGATGCACCTCCAGCACATGCCGCTGGCCGTCGATCATCGGCTGCGCCGTCTCGATGGCATCTGCCACCCGCGGCTGCAGCATCACCAGCTCCTGCTTCAGGGTGAGATTGCCGCGCGTGATGCGCGAGACATCCAGCAGGTCCTCCAGCAGCATCGCCATGTGCCGCACCTGGCGCGTGATCACCGAGCGGGCACGCTCGAGATCCCCAGCGCTGAGCGTCGGCAGTTCCAGCAGGCGGGCCGCGGTGCGGATCGGCGCCAGCGGATTGCGCAGTTCGTGCGACAGGGTCGCGAGAAAGACATCCTTGCGCAGATCCGCTTCGCGCAGCGAGGCCTCGGTGCGACGCAGGTCGTCTTCCACTTTCTTGCTGGCGTCGACGTCGGTGCAGGTGCCGAACCAGTCGATGATGTGGCCCCGGTCATCCCGATCGGCATTGGCGCGCACCAGGAACCAACGATAGACCCCGTCCTGGCGCCGGATCCGCAGCTCGGCTTCGTAAGGCTCGCCGCTCGTGAGCGTCCGTTCCCAGGTCGAACTCGATCGTTGAAAGTCTTCCGGGTGAATGACCCGGGCGGAGACGTCCCTCATTGCCTCAAAGTCGACCACGCCGGTGTATTGCTGCCACTGGCTGTTGAAGAAGGCGGGAGTGCCATCGGCGTTGTAGATGAACACCATCTGCGGGATGCTCTGTGCCATCTGCGAGAAGCGCCGTTCGCGCTCGCGCAGCCGCTGCTCGATCTCACGCTGCGGAGTCACGTCGGTATGCAGGCCTACCCATTCCTGGATCGCACCGCCGGCATCGAACAGCGGTACCGCGCGAATTGCGAACGCGCGCCATTGCCCTGAGCTGTCGCGCACGCGGTGCTCGAAATGGAACGGCTGCTTCAGGCGCACGGCTTCCATCCATGCATCGACGCTCGGCTGAGCGTCTTCGGGGTGTACCGCTGCGGCCCAGCCAAAACCCTGATACTGCTCCTGCGTTTGGCCGGTGAGCGCTGCCCATCCGGGCTGCTCGCCGCGCATCTGGCCCTCGGGCGTGTTGGTCCAGAGCACGCCCTGAACGGCGTCGACGGCCCCGCGGAAGCGCTGTTCACTTGCCGACAACAGGCGCTGCGCCTGCCGCTCGGCGGTGGCGTCGCGGAATACCAGCACCACGCCCGCGAGCGCGCCGTCGGCGCCAAACACCGGCGCGCCGGAATCCTCGATCGGCAGTTCGGTGCCGTCGCGTGCGATCAGCAGCGTGTGATTGGCGAGACCTACGACCGTGCCCTCGCGCATGACCTTGGCGACCGGGCTCTCCACGGTCGCGCGCGTATATTCATTGAGGATGCGGAAGATGCCGTCGAGCGGCTGGCCGCGCGCATCGCCCTGAGACCAGCCCGTCAGACGCTCGGCGATCGGATTCATGAACCGCACCCGGCCTTCGGCGTCGGTCGAAATGATGCCGTCGCCCACGCTGCGCAGGGTTGCGGCCAGTTCCCGCTCCGATCGATGCAGCCGCGCGCTGTCGCGCGAAGTGACGATCGCGATGAGCGCCACCAGGAAGATGGCCAGCGCACCCAGGGTCCAGAAGAGGGTGGTCGTCACGGTGCGTGCCTGGGCGTCGGCGAGGTTGCGCCGATCGAGCAGCGACGATTCTTCGCTCTGCATGAGCGACAGCAGGTCGCGCATGTTGTCCATAGTCTGCTTGCCCTCGCCATGGGCGATGGCCGACCTGGCGCCCGCGACGTCGCCGCTGCGGGCCTGCTCGATCACCTGCCGGGCTTGCGCGGCGCGCTCGCGGCTCTCGTTATCGAGCGCATTGAGCATCGACTGCTGCCGTGCATTGTCGAGCGTCAGTGATTTCAGCAGTTCGAGATCGTGCCCCAGGGCGGACTCGGCGCGATGGTAGGGTTCCAGAAACTCGTCATCGGTGCTGATGACGTAGCCGCGCTCGCCGGTCTCCATATCGGTGAGATCCTGCAGCACGCTGCCGATCTCATATCGCACGCGCTCGCTATGGCTGACCCACTCGGTCCGCTGCCGCAATATGTCAAGACTGTGGGCGGCGCCAATGGCAATGACACCCAACAGGATGATGCAGCCCGCCAGCACGACGACGAGCCAAGCGGACAGGAGCGGCACGCGGCTGCCGCTAAATGAAAGTTTTTTCCCCGTCATGCCCCGCTGATATCAGCCTAACCGGCGGCTCTCATGCCACACTGTGATACAGAATATATACAAAAACCTATTCGGCGCGAGTGAGAGCGATCAACTCGCCTTGGGCCGGGACGCCGCGGCGGCCGCCAGCCGGCGGATGGCCGATACCAACTGCACGATCTGATAAGGCTTGGTGAGGTGAGCCTGGAAGCCGGCCGCGAGCAGCCGGCGGCGATCCTCCGGACGTGCGAAGGCGGTAACCGCGATCGCCGGCAGCGATGCCGCGTCGATCGCCAGTTCGTTGCGAACCGCGCGCAGCAGGCCAAAACCATCGAGTTTCGGCATACCGATGTCGCTGAGCAGGACATCGAAGTGCTGGGCGTCACAACCAGTGTCCCGCAGCAGATCGAGCGCCTCGTGCCCGGAGCCGACGGCGCGCGTCTCGGCGCCATATTCTTCCAGTGTGCGTCGAACCAGCTCCAGCATCTGTGGCTGATCCTCGACCGCGAGCACGCGGATTCCCGCGAGCGCTGTCGGCTGCATGTCGGTCGGCGAGGCCAGCCGCAGCAACTCACTGCCATCGTCGGCGCCCTCGGCGCTCAACGCGGGCAGCGAGACGACGAAGGTGGAACCCTGGCCGGGCCCGGCACTGTGGGCCGCGATCTGGCCGCCATGCATCTCGACCAGTTGCCGGGTAATCGCAAGTCCAAGTCCAAGTCCGCCGTGACGACGCGAAATACTGTTGTCCGCCTGGCTGAAGTGATCGAACACCTTCGGCAGGAAATCCGTATCGATGCCCTCGCCGGTATCGGCGACGCGCACCTCGAACGATGCCGGGCGCGGTGTATCGATCGAGACCGTGATGCACCCGCCCTGGGGCGTGAATTTGATCGCGTTCGACAGCAGATTCCAGAACACCTGCTGCAGACGCGAACCATCGGCATGTACCGCGGCCGACGGAATCGAGAGATCTTCGATGAGCTGCACGCCCTTGGCTTCGGCTGCGGCGCGCTGACCGTCCAGGGTGGTGGTGACCAGTCCGACCAGTTCGGTCGGACGCGGTTCGAGGGTCAGCTCACCCGAGATGATGCGGCTCATGTCGAGCAGATCGGAGATCAATCGCGCCTGATTGGTGGCGCTGTCGGTGACGATCGACAACCCCTGCCGCAGCTGCGGATCGAGGGTGCCGAACTTTTTCTGCAGGATCCGTGTCCAGGACAGTACCACCGCGAGCGGCGTACGCAGCTCGTGCGACAACGAACACAGGAACTCATCCTTGATGCGGTTGGCACTCTCGGCTTCGGCGCGCGCCGCACGCTCGCTATCGAGCAGATCGCGCGCCTCGTACTGCTTGCGTCGTGCACGCAGCGCGAACTGCACCGCACTCAGCAGGGTCGCGCTGTGACAGGGGCGCTCGATCAGGGTCGCATAGCCGGACGATCCGGGTAGTGTCATCAGCCAGTCGTTGGCACTGCCCGCCTGACCGGCCTCGGTCAGCAGGATCACCGGTACATCCGACCACGACTCCTGCGCGGCGAGTTCATGCTTCAGTGCCAGGGTGTCTTCGTTCAGGGCTTCCCGCGTCAGCAGCAGTACCCCGGCACCTTCGCGCAGCGCGCGGCAGGCCTCGGCTTCATGATGGCAACGCTCGACCGCAATTCCGCGGTTGGACAGCACGTCGGTAGGCAGATTCGAATCCGCGCCGGGCGGCGCGAAAATCAGGACGCGCAGCGAATCGCTGTTGGGGTTACCGGCAGATTCTGGTTGGAAGAGCGCATCTGCCATCAGTTCCTCGTTCTGACCACTTCCTGTTACTTCGTTAATCTTTCCCACCCACCTTTGCAGGATGGTTCACACGCCGTTCAGCAACAACCTGCGGGTGGCTGCTCCGACTGTAGGAAAACGTGAGCGGAAACCTGTCTCGATACACAGCGAATGTAGGAGCGCGAAAGTCGGGGTCGGGCTAGCATGGGCGTTATGCAGCGTCGTTTGTTGTCAGCACTGCTGGCGGGGGCCCTGGGGCTGTCCGCAGCACTGTTATCGCTGCCCGCGGCGGCTGCGGGCGGCCACCATATCCTGTGGGAGGTCAAGGGCCGACATAACACCGTCTACCTGCTGGGCTCGGTGCACATGCTCAAACCCGCCGACAGCGAATTGCCGTCCGAGGCCACGAGTGCCTACCAGCAGTCGAAGACGCTGGTGATGGAACTGGACCTGAGCGATCCCAGCGCGCTCGCGGGACTTTCCGGCGAGATGGAGATGGGCTTGCTGCCCGACGGACAGACGCTGCAGACGGCGCTCGGCCCCGATCTGTATGCGCGCTTCTCCAAGCAGGCCGATGCGCTGGGCATCGACCCGTCGATAACCACCCGCTATCAGCCATGGCTCGCCGCGCTGATGCTCGAGCAGGTCGAGCTGGCGAAAGAGGGCTTCGATGCCGGGTCAGGTGTCGACATGCAACTGGCGCAGCGGGCCGAGACCGACGGCAAGCCGATCATCGGTCTGGAGACGATCGACGATCAGCTAGGGATCTTCACGCATCTGACGCTGCCGCAGCAACGCGATTACATGCGATCGACCCTGGACGAGACGGCCGATGCACACGAGACCGCGCAGGTCGTACAGGCATGGGAGGCCGGAGACACGGCCGCGCTGGAGAGACTGCTGAGTGAAGGATCCAGGGATTCGCCGCAGCTCTATCAGATGCTCACCACCGATCGCAACCGGCGCTGGCTGCCGAAGATCACGCAGATGCTCAATGCAGACAGCAACTACCTCGTGGTCGTCGGTGCCCTGCATCTGATCGGCCACGATGGCGTCATCGAGATGCTGCAGCGGAGCGGCTACAACCCCGTGCAGCACTAGCGCTGCGTCGCACAGCGCCCAAGGGCTATTTCGGCGGCATGCGCAGCGCGCCATCCAGGCGGATGGTCTCGCCGTTGAGCATCGGATTCTCGATGATCTGCTGTACCAGCAGCGCATATTCGGAAGGCTGCCCGAGCCGCGAGGGAAAGGGTACGGCCTTGCCCATGCCATCCCTCACCTCGGCCGGCAGGCTCTCCATCATCGGCGTGGAGAAGAGTCCGGGCGCAATCGTGACGCAACGGATGCCGAAGCGGGCGAGCTCGCGCGCGACCGGCAGCGTCAGGCCGATCACGCCGGCCTTCGAAGCGGCATAGGCGGGCTGTCCGATCTGACCTTCGTAGGCTGCGATCGAAGCAGTGTTGATCAACACGCCACGCTCGCCCGCGCCGTTGGGCTGCTGGGTGCTCATCTGATGAGCAGCGAGGCGGATGACGTTATAGGTTCCGATCAGGTTGATGTTGATGACGCGGGCGAAGTCCGCGAGCTTGCCGGGTCCTTCCTTGCCGAGCACCTTGCCCGCGGTGGCCACCCCGGCGCAGCTGATGGCGCCGTGCAGGCCGCCGAAGTCCTTCACCGCGCGTGCGATCGCGCCCTGCAGCTCGGCCTCGACGCCGACGTCGCAGCGCACGAACAGCGCGCCTGCGCCCAGTTCACGCGCCAGCGCATTGCCGCGCTCTTCGTTGAGATCGAGGATCAGGACCCTGCCGTGGCGGGCCGCGATATGGCGAACCACCGCCTCACCCAGGCCCGATGCACCGCCGGTGACGAGAAAGACTTTGTCAGATATTTCCATGACGCCACGCTAGCGATTCCGACACTGTAGGTCAATTACCGTGCGGCTTGAGCAGGCGTCCTATCACTCGCACGCGCTACGGCGGCGCACGATGCTTCAAAGCATTAAACCGGAGAATAACCTTGGACCTGCTTCTCGTCGTGATCGTTCTGCTGCTGCTGTTCGGCGGCGGTGGAGGACTGTACTGGGGTTTCGGCGCCGGATGGGGCATGGGTCCGATCGGACTGCTGGTAGTCATCATCGTCGTCGCATTCCTCCTGAACGGATGGCGCGGTCGTCGCGGCCCGCCGCTCTGAGCCGGTTGCCATCGACGGATCGCATGATGCGGCGAATCGATCGTTCTCCCAAACTCAAGGATCCTCTGCGAGTCATGAGCTGTGGTCATTGCCAGCGGCTCATCGACTTCATGGATCGTCCAGGGCATGCGCCGTCGGGTACCGACCCAACGCTGCTACACCCTATTTTCCTGCCACACCCGCCGCGCTATTCGGTGCTCTGCAGCTGCGGTCATTACACCTTCTACGTCGATGACGGCGAGCGCGACAAATACGAGCATCAGCTTGCGGAGGCGATAGTGACCTCGCAGGCGGCCAAGGCTGCCAAGGCCGCCAATGGCGACGTCGTCGGAAACGCGGGCACGAACTCAAACTCGGATGCGGGCTGACCAGCGCTGGCGGCAAGCCCTGAGGCTTGCCGCCAGCGCCCGGCAACGCCCTCGGCGCCGCCGGCCAATGCTAGCGTCGCGGTTCGCGACTGTCGGCGATCACGTCCTCGAGTGAATCTTCGTCCGACAGATCGCGGCTACCCTGAAGCGGCGCGCTATCCACGGCGGGATCATTGATCTCGTCGTTATCGAGACGGTCTTCGGAATGGGCGTTCACGAAAGGATTGAGCTCCTTTTGATTGTCGCCCTTCGGTTGCCACGGTTTGCGCTCGGCCATGAATGTAATCCTCTCGATTGCAGTCCTGGCTCCATTAGGCCGCTGTCGGCTCAGGTCGAGGTAGCGCGCAGTGCCGCCGCCGGGCGTAGGACGTCGCTGGTACGCTCGATATTCAAGCGTTCGTGCCCAGCGCCTGGTCGAGCCACTCGATCCAATGCCACACGGGCAGCGAGGTGCCGGCGGCGAGGTGCGCGATGCAGCCGATGTTGTCCGACAGGATGATGTCGGGTGATTCACGTTGCAGATGGTCGAGCTTTCGATCGCGCAGCTGCTGCGAGAGCGAACTGTGCAGCACCGAATAGGTACCGGCCGAACCACAGCACAGGTGCGATTCAGCCACGGACACGCAGGTGACACCGAGTTGCCCGAGCAACTGTTCCATCACGCCAGGCAGCCGCTGGGCATGCTGCAGGGTGCAGGGTGTCTGTACCGCGACCCTGTTCGCAACAGCGCCGAGGCGCGTCTTGAGCGCACCGGTATGCGGCAGCAGGAACTGCGTGATGTCCTGCGTACAGGCGCTGATTCGACGCGCGCGCTCGGCGTAGATCGGATCGTCTCGCAACAGGTGGCCGTATTCCTTCGCCATCGCCGTGCAACCGGATGCGTTGATGACGAGCGTGTCGACGCGGCCCGATTCGAGATAGGGCCACCAGGCATCGATGTTGGCGCGCAGATTCCCCAACGCGCCGTCCGGATCGTTGAGGTGATGGCGAATGGCGCCGCAGCAGCCGGCACCCGGCGCCTCCACGGTCTCGATCCCGAGCGCGTGCAGCACGCGTTGCGTGGCGGCGTCGATCGAGGGCAGCATCGCGGGTTGTACGCAGCCACGCAGCAGCAGCACGGCGTGGGCGTCACCTGGCGATGTCGTCGCTCGCGAGATGGGTGATGTGCGAGTCGATGTCGGGCGCGGACCGGCGGGACGCGGTATCGGCAGTTTGTCCCGCAGGGCCGAGGGCAGCAGCGGCCGCAGCAGCCGACCGAGCCACACGCCGGCGCCGAAGACGGCGGGCCGGGTCAGACCTTCGCGCAGCACCGCGTGCAGCAGTCGCTCCGGCCAGGGCCGGCGCACCTGGCTGTCGACGACGGCGCGGCCGATCTCGACCAGATGCCCGTACTGCACACCGGACGGGCAGGTGGTCTCGCAATTGCGGCAGGTCAGGCATCGGTCCAGGTGCTGCTGCACGATGCGGGTCGCAGGCTGTCCTTCCAGCACCTGCTTGATCTGATAGATGCGACCACGCGGTCCATCCAGCTCGTCGCCCAGCAACTGATAGGTAGGGCAGGTCGCATTGCAGAACCCGCAGTGCACGCAGGCGCGCAGGATCGGCTCCGCGACCGACGCGTGTGCGCTGCGCTGAAATGCTTCGGTGAGCCGGGTTTCCATGGCGCGCCGGCCTCCTACAGGCCC
>DATBAM010000104.1:0-20018 GCA_036271535.1 Steroidobacteraceae bacterium
GTCGCGACCATCGGTGTGCCAACCGCTGCTTGTGCCGCTGACAGCCCTGACGCGGTCAGTGCCGATCTCAGCGAGGTCGTGGTGACGGCGCGTCGCGTCGAGGAACGACTGCAGGACGTACCGATGTCGATCACGGTCCTGAGTCAGCGCGATCTGACCGATTACAACATCTCCAGTGCCGGGGATCTTGCCGCCTACGTACCGGCGCTCTCGGTCAGCAACCAGTTCGGTTCCGACGCCAGCAGCTTCGTCATCCGTGGTTTTTCACAGGACATCGGCACCTCCCCGACGGTCGGCACCTATTTCGGCGACGTGGTCGCACCGCGCGGCGGTTTTGGCGGCGCCACGATTCACGCGGGCGAGGGTGCCGGCCCCGGCTCGCTGTTCGATCTGGAAAATGTGGAAGTCCTCAAGGGACCCCAGGGCACGCTGTTCGGTCGCAATACCACCGGCGGCGCGATCCTGCTGGTGCCGCAGAAGCCGACTTCGAAGTTCGAGGGCTATCTCGAGGCCTCGGGCGGCGACTACGACATGGAGCGCGTGCAGGGCGCCATCAACATACCCATCAGTGACGGACTGCGGATTCGCGCGGGATTCGACCAGCAGACCCGTAACGGCTATATCACGAATCTATCGGATATCGGACCGAAGACCTTCAATGATGTCAGCTACATCGCCGGGCGCCTCAGCGTGGTCGCGAATCCGACGCCGAATCTGGAAAATTACACCATCGCGTCGTACACCAACTCCAACAACAACGGAACCGACACACAGATCGTCGCGTGCAATGCCGCTTTGGCGCTGGGTGGCTTTGCCTGTGGGCAGCTGGCGCAGGAGGGCGCCCGGCGGGGACCCTATACGGTCGACAATTCGGTGCCCAACGCCACCTCCCACATTCGCCAATGGCAGGTCATCAACACCACGACCTGGAACTCCAGCGATGCCGTGACTTTCAAGAATATCGCGAGCGTCTCCGGAATCCGGGTCATCAATGACGGGGGATTATTCGGCGACAATTTCCAGCTGCCGACGCCGTTTGGGTCTTTGCCGTTCCGATTCACCGCCGAGGACACACCGCCCGACACGCCATTGAGCAGCCAGGGTTCCATCTCCGAAGAGCCGCGTCTGACCGGGCGCGCGCTGGACGGAAAACTGGACTGGCAGGCCGGGCTCTATTACGAATACAGCTATCCGATCGGAACTTCGGGCTCGAGCGGGCCCAACCAGATTGCCTGCAGCGATTTCCAGAACCTACGGTGCCTCGATGTGCTCGGCACGCCGGGAAATCTCGTCGGAAACGTGGGTCGCCGCTACGGCAAGATCAGCTATCGGGATTATGGCGTGTACGCGCAGGATACTTTTGCCATCACGACGAACTGGAAGCTAACGACCGGCATCCGTTACTCGTACGACGTCACTTCCGCCAACACGTTCCGATATGCCTTCTACTTCCCGACGTCGAACTTTCCCCCGGCGACCGGCACGCCGTTGCGCCGCTGCGAGTCGGGCGTCACGACGGCTGACTGTCAGATCTCTGACCGCCAGAAGTCAGATGCTCCCACCGGCCTGGTCAATCTGCAGTATTCGTTCAACGAAGACCTACTGAGCTACGCCCAATATGCACGCGGTTATCGCCAGGGAGGCATTCTGTCGACAGGGCCGATCGACAATGAAACCTATCAGCCGGAGCACCTGAACGCCTACGAGATCGGCCTCAAGGCGACGATCAAGGGGCCGGTGTCCGGCTTCGTCAATGCGGCGGTCTTCTACAATGACTTCACGTCGCAGCAGATCCAGGGCACCTTCGTTTCGACGGTCGATCCGAGCGTGCCGGTCAACGCCGGCATCCTCAACGCCGGCAAGTCGCGGATCTATGGCTTCGATCTGGACTCGTCGCTGATGCTGACCAGCTTCCTGCGGCTAGCAACGGCCTACACCTACCTAGACAGCAAACTGGTGAAGATCACTCCGCAGCAGCCCAACGGAATCTACAACGTCTTCGGACCGAACGAGCCGCAGGGCTCGGAGTTGACGTTCTCACCGCATCACAAGCTGTCGATCACACCGACCGTGCTGCTGCCGGTGGACCGGCAGCTCGGCAAAATGTCGGTTGGTGTGAATTATCTGTACACCGGCCGTCAGCTGGTTTTCGATACCGGCCCGTATGCGTATCTGCCGACCACGCACCTGTTGAACCTCAATGCCAACTGGGAGTCGGTCTACAGCCTGCCGCTGGATCTAGAATTCTTCATGACCAATGTGACGAATCTGCACTATCCGAATTACGTGGATAATTTCCTCGAACTGTTCGGCTTCACAGCGCAGTCGTTCGGACCGCCGCGCATGTACGGTGGCCGGGTGCGCTACCACTTCTAGTCCGGCCGGCATGCATCCGTATCAGCACGCGATCAGTCACCCCGACCGCGCCGCCTTCGTGGTCGCCGATACCGGCGAGCGGTTGAGCTATCGCGAACTGGATGAAGGTTCCAACCGCGTTGCTCAGTTGTGCAGGACGCTGGGGCTGGCGGCAGGCGATACGATCGCGCTGATGCTGCAGAACGGTTCGGACTTTCCGATTCTGTACTGGGGTGCCCAGCGATCGGGTCTGTTCGTCACGCTGATGTCGACTCATCTCAAGCCGGAGGAAGCAGCCTATATATTGAATGACTGCGGCGCGAAGCTGTTGTTTACCTCGAAGGCCGTGGGTGAGACGCCGGTGGCGCTCGCGGCCAACCGGTCGGAACTGATTCCGGCCGTGCAATGCGTGTTCAGCGCTGGCGGCGACGTTCTGCCAGGCGCGGATCCACTTGCGAGCGCGCTGGCGGCGATGCCATCGGTACCGGTGCCGGACCAGATCGCCGGCTTCTATATTCTTTACTCGAGCGGCACCACCGGCCGGCCCAAAGGGATCGTGCTGCCGTTCACGCCGCAGCCGATCGAGGATATCGGACTCAACGAGGGCTCGACGCGCATGTTCGAGGGCTTCGATCCGCTGGTGGCATTCAATGCCGGACCGCTGTACCACGGCGCACCGATCGGCGGCATGATCGCCACGCATCGGCTCGGCGGTACCGTCGTGACGATGCGCCGCTTCGATGCATTGGAGGCGCTGCGCGCGATCCAGGACTGGCACGTGGCGCATGCGCAGTTCGTGCCGACGATGTTCGTGCGCCTGCTGGCACTTCCCGACGAGGTGCGGCGCGGCTTCGATCTTTCGTCGCTGCGCTTCGTGCTGCATGCGGCGGCGCCGTGCCCGATGGAGATCAAGCGGCAAATGCTGGACTGGTGGGGTCCGATCATCCACGAGTACTACGGCGCCAGTGAGAACTTCGGCGGTACATCGATCTCGCCGGCCGAGTGGCTGCGCCGACCGGGATCGGTCGGTCGATCGGCGCTGGGCCCGATCCATATCTGCCGGGAGGATGGCGATGAGTTGCCGGCACGCGAGCAGGGACTGATCTACTTCGAATCACCGCCCGGTAGACAGTTCCAATATCTGAACGATCCCGAACGCACCGCCGGTGCGCGCCATCCTGCACATCCGACCTGGATCAGTGTGGGCGACATCGGCTGGATCGACGAAGACGGCTACCTCTATCTGACGGATCGCAAGGATTTCATGATCATCTCCGGTGGCGTCAATATCTACCCGCAGGCAGTCGAGAACACGTTGATCAGCCATCCCCGGGTGCTCGACGCGGCTGTCATCGGCGTTCCGGACGCCGAATACGGCGAGCGGGTTCTGGCACTGGTGCAGCCGCGATGCTGGGACGAGGCGGGCGACGCGCTGTCGGACGAACTCATGACGTGGTGCCGTCGCCAGATATCGAGCGTCAGCTGTCCGCGTTCGATCCGCTTCGTATCGGAGCTGCCGCGCTTGCCATCAGGCAAGCTGGCGAAGCACCAGCTGCGTAAGCTTTACGCGACGACGATCTGAGACGCGAAAGCACCGCCGCCCGAAGGCGATGGTGCAGTCCGCGACGGTGCAGTGCTCGCGTCGCCTCTGCGTTTCTTCATCCAATGTGCGAACATCCGCAGACGGGTCTGGCGCAGCCTGTAGGTGCGCCCTCGTCGGGGCGCTCTCAGGTAGCGCGAAGAAGAGGTATCTTGCGACCGCCACGGTGGAATACATACAGCGCAGTACAGGCAGGCTACGTCGCCGCACTGATCTGCCTGGCGGCGATCAGCGTCGCGGCCTATGTCAACCTGCAGCGTCTGACGGTGCGATCTGCCTGGGTGTCGCACACCGATCAGGTCATCGCCCACCTGCAGCAGCTGCTGTCGGTCGCCATCAACGCAGAGAGCGCGGCGCGCGGGTATGTCATCACCGGTGATGCGGTCTACGTGGAACCTTTCGAGGAATCGCGGCAGCACATCGCGCAGGACTGCCGTGTCCTTCGCGCCCTGACCGCGGACAACGTCGAACAGCAACGCAGCATCGATGAACTGCAATCGGCGATCGACGCGCGCCTCGCAGTTTTGAACGAGTTGGTCGCCGCGCGCGGATCGCGGGGATTCGATGCCGCCCGCCAACTGATGGTCAACGGTCCGGGGCATCCGATGCAGGAGAACATCCGGGCGACGGTGGAACGGATGACCACGGTCGAGCGCGAGCTGCTGCAGAAACGCGAGCAGGGCACCGAGAGCCAGGCGATCTTCACCCAGGTGACCCTGGTCGCGGGCGGCGTCCTGGCGTTTGCGTTCGTCGGTCTGTCGTTCTTTGCAATGCGCCGTGACTTCGCCGGGCGACGGCGCGCGGAGCAGGCGCTGCAGCAGGTGAACGTGCAGCTGGAAGAGCGCGTCGAGCAGCGTACAGCCGAGCTCAGTATTGCCAATGGATCGCTCTCCCAGAGCGAGCGGCGCTTCCGGGCACTGGTGAGTGCCACCAGCGACGGTATCTTCCGCATGAGTGCGGACTGGTCACGCATGCAACACCTGCAGGGGCCGGACATTACGGCCCCGGCTGGCGGCTCCACGCCGAACTGGCTCGAACGATACATCGATACCGACTTTCAGCCGGAGATGCAGGCGGCCGTCGACGAGGCGATCCGCAACAAGTCCGTCTTTCAGCTCGAACACCCGATTCAGCGTGCCGATGGCACGCAGGCATGGATCTATTCGCGCGCGGTACCGCTGACCGCTCCCGATGGCAGCATCACTGAGTGGTTCGGCGCGGCCACGGATATCACGGCGCGCCGCAAAGCGGAGGAGAGGCTCTACACGCAGCTGGCGCGCCTGAAGCTGCTGGGCGAGATCACGCGCTCGATCGGTGAACGCCAGGATACCAACAGCATCTTTCAGGTCACCCTGCGAACCCTCGAGGAGCAACTACCGATCGACTTCGGCTGTATCGCCAGCTTCGATCCGGCGACGCGGGAGATCGAGGTCACGCGTGTCGGTGCGAAGAGCCGGGAACTCGGTCTGAGCATGGCGGTGACGGAGCAGGCGCGCTTCGCGATGGATCAGAACGGGCTTAGCAGGTGCTGCCTGCACGATCAGCTGGTCTATGAGCCGGATATCGCGGGGTCGGTATTCCCGTTCACGGCAAGACTGGCGGCGGGCGGCCTGCACGCGCTGGTCATTGCGCCGCTGAGCGTTGGCGGCAAGGTCTCGGGCCTTATGGCGGTCGCCCGGCATACGGCGTCGAGTTTCCAGAGCGCGGACTGCGAATTCCTGCGCCAGCTGAGCGAGCACCTGGCGCTGGCCGCGACTCAGTCGCAACTGCATACCTCGCTGCAGCGTGCGTACGACGACCTGCGCGATACGCAGCAGTCGGTCATGGAGCAGGAGCGGCTGCGGGTGCTGGGGCAGATGGCCAGCGGGATTGCACACGACATCAACAATGCATTGTCGCCTGCGGCGCTGTACCTGCAGTCGCTGCTCGAGTCCGATGCGTCGCTCAGTGCCGAAGCACGTGCGTCGCTCACGATCACAGAGCAGGCGATACAGGATGTGGCCGGGACAATCGCACGGCTGCGCGAGTTCTACCGGCCGCGGGAGCGGGCGGTGGCGCTGGCGCCATTGGATCTCAACGCCGTGCTGACCAAAGTGATGGACCTGACCCAGGTGCGCTGGCGCGATATGCCACAGGAACACGGCTTCGTGATCGAACCTCGGATCGATCTCGCGCCTGCGCTGCCGCAGGTTTTGGGTGCCGAACCCGAAGTGCGCGATGCGCTGATGAATCTCGTCTTCAATGCGATCGATGCGATGCCCGCGGGTGGGACGTTGAGTATGCGTACGTCGCATTCTCCCACCGGCGTCGTAGTCGCGATCCGCGATACGGGCGTCGGGATGAGCGAGGACGTGCGCCAGCGGTGCCTCGAACCTTTTTTCACCACCAAGGGCGAGCGCGGAACCGGGCTGGGGTTGGCCATGGTGTATGGCATGGTCCAGCGCCACGGTGCGGCATTGGATGTCGAGAGTGCGCCCGGGCGGGGAACGGGCATGCGCCTGACGTTCCCGCTGGCCCCGTCGACTGACGAGGACGTCGTGTTGACACCCCTGGCGGCGCCTCGACCGGCGCGCATTCTACTGGTGGACGACGATCCGCTGCTGCTGCAGAGCCTGCGCGAGGTGCTGGTGCGTGACGGCCATGACGTCACGATGGCCGACGGCGGACAGGCCGGCATCGATGCTTTCAATGCCGCCTGCGATCGCGGCAGGTCGTTCCCCGTGGTCATCACCGATCTGGGAATGCCTAACGTGGATGGACGGGCAGTGTCGTCGGTGATCAAGGCGCGCGCGCCGTCTACCACCGTCATCCTGCTGACCGGGTGGGGCCATCGTCTGCAGGGAGAGCAGAAACCCGAGTACGTCGATCATGTGCTCAACAAGCCGCCGCGACTCATGGAGCTGCGCGCCGCGCTGGCATCGGTGGCGACGATCAGAGAGTGATGCAGTCCGGTCGGGGAAGTCTCGCTGACCAATAGGCCCGCTCGTCCATCGGCGGTCGATCGGGAAAGGCAATCATGCCGGGCGCGCTGGCGCGGAAGTTGATGAAGCTCAACCCGTCGGGACCCGGGATGAAGCTGTAGAGCGTGCGGGCCGCAATCGCGAGCGCCGTGCCAGGGTCGAACAATCGCGCACCCAGGCGAATCTGACCGGCGGTCACGACGATGATTTCGTCCTCGGTGTGCGAATGGACGCCAGCGTCTGGATGCGCACGCTGCTCGTCGGAGGCGCCAGGAAAGCTGTTCTCATGCAACCAGACTTCGCAGGTCGGACAGGTCGAGTCGGCGTGCATGCCGCCGGCGACTTTCATGGGGCCACCGAGATCGCTGCGCGGCACACTCTGCGTTGGCAGCAAGTGGGTATGGCCGCCGGCGCGATGCTGCCGGTCGGTCGTACCCGCTGCGAATACCAGTAATACCGCAGGTCCGGCGGTCGCCGTCGCTTGCACCTCGGCGCCGTGTTCGACGACGAAGCTCGAGCCTTGCTGGAGTCGATGGCCTTTGACCTCGACGGCACCTTTCCATAGATAGGCGATTCGATCGATCGCGCTGTCGAGAAATGACAGCGAGTGCGCTGGCGCCAGGTCGAAGGCATGCAGCTGCAGTGGTGTCTCGGCGGCGGTGAGGTTCCCGAAGTAGTCGCTGGCGGTCGACGTACCCGCGAATCCCGCCGGCATCGGCACTGCAGTCGCCTGTTCGATCGTTCGAATCAGCACTCTGGGCATGACAATTCCTACCACGACGCTTGTTCGAATAAGTCCATCATACTGCCGAACGGCGCCTTCCTCATAGGGACGCCGCTGCATTGGGTTACCATGCGCTGCAATAGTAGAAAATTGAATAAGAGGGGTGTGGCATGGCTCGATTACGCGTGATCCAGTGGACCACCGGCAAGGTCGGTAAACTGAGCCTGCGAGCGATTCTCGACGATCCGCGCTTGCAGCTGGTGGGCGTCTATTCGCATTCGCCCGACAAGGCCGGCAAAGATGCAGGCCCATTGTGTGGACGCCCTGAGTGTGGCGTCAGTTCGACCCATGATATCGACTCGCTCATTGCGCTGCGTGCCGACACCGTCGTCTATACACCGTTCGAGGCCAACCTGGATCACGTGGTGCGCCTGCTCGAGAACGGCCTGGACGTCGTCAGCACCAATCTGTTCCTGAACGTCGGCGGCATCCAGGGCGATGTGCGCGCGAAACTCGAAGCGGCGTGCAAGCGAGGCGACAGTTCGCTGTATATCACCGGCATCAATCCAGGCTGGGTGAATTCGATCGTTGCGGCGATGACTGCGATCTGCCGCAACGTCGAGCACGTGAGCCTTACGGAATCGGCCGACTGCTCGGTCTACGAGTCAGTCGAGACGTGGAGCTTCCTTGGAATGGGAGAGAAGGGCGGCACTACGCCCGAGCTGATCGGTCGGGCGCGCAACTGGTTGATCCTCTTCCGCGATGCCGTGCAGCGCATCGGCGATGCACTCGAACTCAAGTTCAGCGACATCGAGTTCTTCTGCGAATACGCCACGGCATCCGAGAAGGTCGATCTCGGCTGGTTCTGCATGGAAAAGGGCACGAACGCTGCGCTTCGCGGTGGATGGAACGGCAAGGTGGGCGGGACCACCCGCATCAATCTGACGGTCGTCTGGTACCTGACCAGGAAGCTGGCCGAGGGTTGGGTGATCGACGCGGATCAGTATCACCTGGACATCAAGGGTGAGCCGCTCGTGGACGTGCGCGTACGCTTCACCAAGCCCGCTCATTGGGGCAACCATGAGTGGGACACGATGACGGCGCTGCCGACCGTCAATGCGCTGCTGGACGTACAGGCGGCAAAGCCCGGCATCCTGGGTCTGCGTGACGTCGGGCTGCCCTACGCGCCGATGGGAGTGTGGCTCGGTCGTGGGCCCTGAGAAATGCGCCGCTAGCCTATCAAACGCGCCAATCTAACAAACGCGCTAGCGTATCAAACGCAGCAGGCTTGCCATGCCCGCGATCAGTTCGCGTGTCTCGATCGGTTTCGACAGATGCATCTGGAATCCCGCCAGTAGCGAGCGCTGGCGGTCCTCCGCGCGGGCGTAGGCGGTGATAGCGATGGCAGGTATCGGTGGTCCGTGGGTCGTGATTGAGCGCACACGCTGCAGGAGCTCGTAGCCATCCATCTCGGGCATGCCGATGTCGCTGAGAAGTATGTCGAACCGCCGCTTCGCCAGCAGTTCCAGCCCCTGCGCAGCGCTCACAGCGGGGGTAACGCGTGCGCCCTGCGTCTCCAGGATCTGAGACATGAAATTGCGTCCGTCGGTGTCGTCATCGATCAGAAGCACATCCACGCCGTCGAGCCGGGGCAGCTCGACCGTCTTCACCGCATCGGGCGAGCTGGTCGCGGTACGTGAGTCCGTTTCCTGTGCGGGTCGGACATGCGAGACCGGTAGAGCGACACAGAACGTGCTGCCAAGATTCTCGCCCGGGCTCTTCACGCGAACCGAGCCGCCATGGAGCTCTACCAACGTCCGAACGATAGAAAGCCCAAGCCCAAGGCCACCGTAGCGGCGGGTGATCGTCGCATCGCCCTGACGAAATCGGTCGAACACATACGGAAGCACCTCCGGCTCGATTCCCACGCCGGAGTCCTCGATGACGATTTCCGCGTGCGAGTTCACGCGTTCGAGTACTACCTGGATCCTGCCGCCCGCCGGCGTGAATTTGACCGCGTTCGTCAGCAGGTTCCAGAGTACCTGCTGCAATCTGGCCGGATCGCCACGCACCCAGCCAATGCTTGAATCCAGCATCGTGTTCACGCGGATCTGCTTGGCATCGGCGGTATGACGGATGGCATCGATCGCGTTGTCGATGACCTCGTGCAACTGCAGCGGCTGGATTTCGAGGTGAATCTTCCCCGATATGATCCGGCTCATATCCAGCAGATCGTTGACGATCTGGGTCTGAATGCGAACGTTGCGCTCGATCGTCTCGAGCCCGCGATCGAGGTCCTGCGGATTGGAGCGTTTGTGTCGCAACAGCGCCGCCCAGCCCTGGATGGCGTTCAGCGGGGTACGCATTTCGTGCGACAGGGTGGCAAGGAATTCATCCTTCATCCGGCCGAGTCGCTCGGCCTCAGCTCGCGCCGCGCGTTCGGATTCGAGTAGCTGGGTGCGCTCCGCGGCAATCTCGGTCAAGCGACGTTCCTGATCCTTCAGCTGGCGCTCGGCCCGGCGGCGTTCGCCGATGTCGTGGGCGATCTTGGAGGCGCCGATGATCTGCCCGGTGGAATCGAGCACCGGCGAGATGGTCAACGAGATCTCCAGCCGGCTGCCGTCCTTATTGAGGCGAATCGTCTCGTAGCGCTCGATGCGCTTGCCAGCGCGAACCTGGGCGAGAATATCGGCCTCTTCGTGCTGCAGTTCCGGCGGAATGACCGTCAGAATGGATCGGCCGACCATCTGCGCCGCGGTGTAGCCGAACAGCCGCTCTGCCGCTGCGTTCCACGAGGTAACGATGCCTTCCAGCGTCTTGCTGATGATTGCATCTTCGGACGATTCGACGATTGCGGCGAGATGAGCGCGCGCCCGCTCGAGCATGTCGCTCTGAGTCGGCAGGAGATTTCCATCTGAAGGCAAGGAAGCGGCCTTATAACTGGGTCACTGCCGCAACTCACGGCCACTCGCCATCATGCCCGAAAAAGACGCTCTTGACAGGCCCTGACCACGTCAGTGCATGTCAGCGTTATCCGGCAGGTATACAGGTACCGAGCCGCGGCAATCGCCGGCGGCTCGGTGAAAGTCAAAATCCGCGTTATGACCAGTAACGAGGGGCCTTGTAGTAGTCAAAAGTCCGATCGCGGTAGGCCAGTCCATCATCGCGCGTCAGTTCGTCGATGGAGTCCGCGGGCGCGGAGCGCAGCTGGTCCTCGGTGTAGTTGACGACATAGCCGCCGTCCCGCTCGTCGTAGGTCAGCGTGCTCCAGGGCAGCGGATGATACTTCTCGGCAATCCCGAGAAAGCCGCCGAAGCTGACAACGGCAAACATTATATTGTTCGTTTTCTTGTCCAGGACGATGTCTTCGATGTCGCCCAGTTTCTTGCCGTCGCGGTTCTTGACGGTCGTGCCAATGACCTTCTTGGCGCGAATGGCTGAAGTGTGTCCGCTAGCGGTAGGCATGAGATGTTCCTCCAACAAGGTAGGTTTCGATCAATGGTTCGACGATATAGGAACCGCATGTTCGGTCCCATCGGGCGAGCCACGCGTCGGGGCGTAGTTGTGATCCGGACGTCATGCGGGAATCAACTGACGAGACTCGCCACGGTCAGCGAGCGCAAGGTGGGCTTGGGCAGCTGGCTGGCCTGCGCTTCTTCGGTCAACTGAGATTTGCGAGCTTCGATCTGCCTGCCGATCGACTGCAGATCGACGCCGCTGCTGCGAGCCTGGGCGAAGACGCCGCGGCGCGGCCGTTCCTCTTCCTGTACGTGATGCTTGATGTACTCGGTGAGGACGGTCATCTTGGCGTCGTAGAACTGGTCGCGCGGTGTGTGTTCCTTCAGGTCGGCGATCAGAACCTTGGCACTGTCGTGCTCGACCTGAGCCTCTTCCAGGTCGTCTGTCTCCACCCCCTTCTTGCGGCATGCCGGGTAGAAGATCTCTTCCTCCAGCAACGTATGGATCTCCAGCTCGGTGCAGATCTGTTCTGCCAGGGCTGCCTTTTTGCTGTTTCCATCGGCCTTCTCATACTGTTTGAACAGCTTTTCGACTTTTCTATGATCCGCGCTCAGCAGTGCAATGGCATCCGGAGCCGCTTCGGCCCTGGCACGCGTGGAGCGGGATTTCTTCTTTGCAGCCATCGGGGTATCTCCTTCGACTTGTCAGGTTGTCCTCGTGCAACTATCGCTTGCGCGGCGCCGGGCACCGAGTGCTGAGCAGCGCGAACAAATGTCCTCCTCCTCTGACGGGGAACTTTAAACTGCGGCCAGGGTCCGGACAGAACCCGAATAAGGGAGAGCCACATGCCACTTCGGGACTGGGTTCAGACGGCACGCAAGCGAGGTGCGAGTGATCTGCACCTGGAGAGCGGGACACCGCCGGTCGTGCGAGTCCGCGGCGAGTTGCAGCCGATGGGCGGTGCGCTGCCAGCCGCTGACGTCAAAGCCCTGATCCAGGAACTGCTCGCTCCCGAAGCCTGGGAACTGTTCGTGCAACGCGGTTCGGCCGATCTGTCGATGGTGGTCGGAGGCATGCGCTGCCGTGTGAATCTGTATCGGACGATCCGCGGCTACGCGCTGGCGGCGCGTCTGCTCAGTCCCTCGGTCAACGATCTCAAGGCTTCCAACCTGCACCCGGATTTTGCCTCGCTGGTGAGCGCGTACTCAGGGCTGGTGGTGGTGTCTGGACCGACCGGCAGCGGCAAGACAACGACACTGGCCGCCCTGGTGGAGGAGATCAACGCGGCGCGTGCGAGCAATATCATCACTCTGGAGAGTCCGATCGAGTACCTGTACGCGAACCGGCGCTCCTTTGTTCGTCAGCGCGAGATTCCCACCCATTCACCGACGTTCGAACAGGCGCTGGTCGATTCGCTGCGCGAGAATCCGGACGTACTGGTCGTGGGCGAGATGCGCACGCCCGAAGTCATGCGTCTCACGCTCAATGCTGCCGAGACCGGACACCTGGTACTGGCGACGATGCATTCCGCCACCTGTGCCGAGGCCGTGTCGCGACTTTGCATGTCCTTCGCGCCGGAGTTGCAGGGCAGTGTGCGCGGCCAGCTTGCCGATTGCCTGGTGGGGGTGCTGTGTCAGCGACTGGACTTTATCGAGAGCCATCAACTGCGGGTGCCACGCTGCGAGCTGCTGCTCGGCAGCGCGGGGGCGAGGGGAGCCATCCGGTCGGGCAATTTCAGTCAGCTGCCGACGGTGATCCAGTCCGGCGGCGATGACGGCATGTGGAGCTTCGATCGATATCAGCGCTGGATGAACCAGCAGAGCAACTGGGTGCGGCCTGCGGCGGTGCCGCACGTATCCGACGACCCGCCGGCCGCGGCGAAAACATCGATGGCCGGCTCCGCGCCGTCGTCGCCACCCGTTCGCGCAGCCCGCCCGGCCGGTGCGGCGCAGGGGAAGGCCACCGAGATCGTCATCGACGACGATATCGGTCCCGCCGAACTCGCCGAACTCGCCAAGCTGATCGAAGATCGATCCCGCTAGCGAGGGGACACGCCAGCCAGCGGTATGTCAGCGAACGGTCAGCGAACGGTCAGATCCCCAGCCCGGCAAGTTCGCCGCCATCGACCCGCAGGTCGCAGCCGGTGACGAAGCTGGCGGCCGCCGAGCACAAAAATACACACACGGCAGCGACCTCTTCCGGTCGGCCGAGGCGGGGAATGGCCGCCTTGCCGAGCAGATTGCGGGTCAGATCGTTTTCGACGCCCTGGGTCATCGCGGTATCGATCAGACCGGGAGAAACCGAGACGATGCGTGCACCGCGCTCTCCGAATGCCCGGGCCTCGCGTTTTACGGCGGCAATGATGCCGCGCTTGGCGAGCAGGTATGCCTGATTCTGGTCGGTCGCGTAGTGGCGCAGGCTTGCGCTGCCATCGGCAGGCAGGGGCCGATCGAATGCAGCCTCGGCCTCGCGCGAGACAGGCAGGTGGCCGGCGATGGACGCGAAAAAGACCGCCGCGCCGCCGCACGCCATGCGGGAACGAACCGCGGGTAACAAACGCAGGGTCGCATCCAGGTTGATCTCGAAGATACGCGGTGGTGTCGTCGTCTGGGGCGCGACGCCGGCGGCATGGATGATGGCGCCGATGTCGTGGGTTCCGAGCGCCCGCAGCAGCGTTGCCGGGAAATCGCGATCGGTGATGTCACCCGTCATCACACTGACGTTGGCGCCGCCCGCCCGTAGCGGTGCAGCCACCGATTCCAGCCGCGCCGAGTCCAGATCGCTCAGCAGAAGCCTCCGCCAGCCGGCTTCGATCAGTAACCGGCTGCATTGCGCTCCCATGCCGTTGGCGGCACCGGTCACGACCGCAGTGGTTGTCGTCAGTCTTTCATCGCTCATACTTGCTCCCCCGAGGTGCCAGACGGCGCCGTAGCCGATCATAGGAGCAAACATGGCCAGAAACACGATCTGCCTCTGGTACGAGGGTGGCGCGCTGGAAGCCGCGACGTTCTATGCGCAGACCTTTCCCGACAGCAAGGTCAATGCGGTTCATCGCGCGCCGGGAGACTATCCCGACGGTAAGCAGGGCAACGTGCTGACGGTCGAATTCACGGTGATGGGGCTGCCATGCACCGGCCTCAACGGCGGCCCGGCATTCAAGCACAGCGAAGCGTTCTCGTTTCAGGTCGTCACCGAGGATCAGGCTGAAACCGATCGCTACTGGGCCGCTATCGTCGGCAACGGCGGCGCCGAGAGCCAATGCGGGTGGTGCAAGGACAAGTGGGGACTTTCGTGGCAGATCACGCCACGGATTCTGCTGGAGGCGATCAGTGGCAACGATCGTGCTGCCGCCAAGCGTGCCTTCGGAGCGATGATGAAGATGCGGAAGATCGACATCGTTGCGATCGAGGCGGCTCGCCGGGGCTGAAGTTCCGCGAGGCCACTGTTGCGTGGGCCGGCTTGGCCCTACGCCCGCTTGCGCCGTGCGGGCCGAGCGGATGGCCGCTGCATGTCGGCCGTTTTATCGATGATCGCTTCGCCCTTGCGGCGTAGCGTCTGTAAGGCCTGCATCAGTTCCTGTCGCTGGCGTTTTGTCAGGTCGCCAAAGAAATACTGTTCGTGCTGGAGACTGATCTCTGTCAGACGGCGGTGGCGTTCGACGCCCTTTGGCGACAGCTGAAGTGCATGAGATCGGCCGTCCGCTGCGGTGCGCTCGAGCAGGCCGCGAGCTATCAATCCGCTGACGATAGGTACCATGTTGGTCCGTTTGACGCCCAGGGAGCGGCCCATGTCGGATTGGGTGCAACCCGGATTGACGCTGGCAAAGCGCAGCACCATTGCCTCGGTGGACGTCAGTTCGATTTCCGCGTAGGCGTCGTTCAACAGCGAGATGGTCACGAGCGCCGCCCGGCGCAACTGATAACCCAGATAGTCATCGAGTGGATTGATAAGAGCGGTAGCGTTGTTCATCTACCCAGTGTAATGGAGCCGCGAGGCAGCTACGCCCCGATCGCGGATCCACTGCGCCACTGGACACATAATCCACTAAATGTTATGAAGCATAACAGTCGATTCCGGCGGGTAGTTTTATAACTTCTTTCAATAGTTGGGGGGTCCTATGTCGAACACTCACGTCTCGCGTTCGCGATTGCTCCGTCCTGTCCTGGCTATGCTGGCATTGATGTCGATACCGCTCGCTATCGAGGCAGCGGTACCGACGCCGGCGGTATCGCTGCCTGCTGTCGCAGGGCGCGGTATTGCCTTCGATACGACGGCGGTCGACCTGACGAGCGCCGGCTATGCGGAGAAGGAATATTTCTTCGCCGGCAATGCGCAGGCCTATACCAACTCGCAGCTGCTCGGCACCAATGGTGTCTGGACGGTGGCCGACGGCCCGAGCACGCCCTACGTTTCGCGCATGCTGGTGAGGACACCAACCGATCCGGCGCGCTTCAACGGCACCGTGCTGGTCGAGTGGCTGAACGTCAGCGGTGGCGTCGATGCCGCCGCTGAATGGGACTACTCTCACGTCGAACTGTTGCGTGAAGGCTATGCCTGGGTCGGGGTGACGACGCAATTCGCCGGTGCGCAGTTCCTGCATGAGTTCGACTCGGACCGATATGCGTCGATACAGCATCCTGGCGATTCATGGTCGTACGATATCTTCTCGCAGGCCGGCATGGCGCTGCTGCACGGCAACCCTCGACCGCTCGGTGCATTGACTCCACGCGTGCGGTCCTTGATTGCCGAGGGCGAATCGCAATCGGCCGCACGCATGATCACCTACTACAACGCGATTCAGCCAGTAGCGGGCGTCTATCAGGGCTTCCTGATTCACAGCGCGGGCGCGGGCGCAGCACTGTCACAGTCGATCGCCGGCGCCGGCGTGCTGGGTAACCCGTCGTTTCCGAAGCCCGACGGCGTTCCGGCGACGCCTGACATCGCAGTGCCGCCCACCTCATTCCTTCGCGGCGATCTGCAGCAACCGGTGTTGTTCTTCGAGACAGAGACCGACGTGTCGGTGCTGGGAGAGGGCTTCAGCCTCCACAATCAGCCGGATAGCAGGACTTTCCGTCTGTGGGAGGTTGCCGGGACCACCCACGCGGATAGCTATCTGTTGAAATGGGCGGCCGCGGACGCTGCGCAATCGGGGTTGCCCTCGTCGGCATTCAACTGCGGCAGTCCACCTACGAACAATGGCCCTGATGAGACGTTCGGCATTCGGGCTGCAACACGCGCAATCTCGCTTTGGACGCGGTTTCCGGAGATCTCACCGGCCAAAGCGCCGCGCCTGTCGGTGCAGGTGGTGACGTCGCCGACGCCGGCAGCGGTCATCCAGCGGGACCCTGCGACGGGCGATGCGATCGGTGGCATCCGCCTGCCGGCTGTGGCGGTGCCGATCGAAACCCTGTCGGGTATCCGACCGCCAGCGGCCGTGGCTGCCAATCCCACCTGCATTCTCTTCGGCGCGGCGAGCCCTTGGGATGGCGGGACCGACTCCTGGGACGGGGTGGCCGGAATCGACCCGGCGCCAACGCCGCCGCCGTCACTGGCGAGGCTCTACCATTCCAAGTCGGACTACGTCATCCGCTACGAGTTCGCGACGCTGGAGTCGGTGCTGGAGCGTTTCGCGCTGCCGGAGGACGCGAGTGAAATGATCGAGCTTGCCCGCGATGCCAGTGTGCCGCAGGGATCGGCCAGCAACGCGGCCATCGTCCCGGATCCTTGAAGTGATCGTCAGGCGGCGGACGGCCCATGCGTCCGCCGTTCCGGGCAGCGAACACGCCGAGCAGCGTTGCAGTGCCGGACAGGAGAAATACTGGTGGCAGCGCCAGCTGCACCACATGCGCAGCGGCTTCGAGGCTGTTGTCGATCATTGGCATGTCGGGATGCAATTGTAGTGCGACGCGGGGCTGATCGTGGGCGTCGCGCCCGCGACTTCACCCCACGGTCGTAAGATCCGGCGATGAGCTGCGCTCCAGCATGCCGTAGGTCCTCTGGCCATCCCATTCGTATTGGACGCCTGCCTGTTGCAGGTCCAGCAGCATCTGCGGTTGGTTGCGGTAGAAGTAGCTCGAAATCGTACGGCCCGCGATCCGCGTCCTGCCCAGTGCGGTTTCGATTTCGAACGAGACATCATCACCGTTCGGAATGATTCGTCGCAGCCAGGGTATCTGCGTGGCGTGACCCTTGTACATCCGGCCATCCTGGTAGAGGTAGGCATCGTTGTACGCTCGTCCGTCCGACGCGCGGGGTGGATAGGCGATATACCCGAACGCGCGGCCATCCGCAAAGAGAGCCGATTGCCAGACGTGGCCGCGAAAACCGGCGAGTGGTCGAACGCTCTGCCGTTTGACGCGCAGTCCCGTGCCGGTGAAGTCACGCCACTGACCATCCAACTGATAGCGACCCCGGACCTGAAAGCAGTGCTCGCAGCGCCATCCGATGCCCATGTATTCGGCTTCGGCCCGATCCTCGGGGGTCATCCGCGCCACCTTGTCGGGCGTGTTGTCCATCACCCACGCCGGGGTGACCAGTTCCAGTTCGAACTCGAACCCGAACGGAACCTGGTGCGAATAATCGAACGTCGCGGCGATCAGCTGCGACACCTGACCTTCTGCGATCGTGCCGTCATACCGCACGTTCCAACGACGGAAGGGTTCGATGCACTGGAAGCTCAGCGGACCGGCCCCCAGCACCGTCGGACGCCCGTCGGGCCCGAATGGCGGGTGCTTGGGTTGCTTCGAGGCAACGGAGAGCACGCGGCCGCTGGCGAAGCAGACATTGCCCGTGCACAACGGATGATCCCAATCATGGGCTTCGGCCTCGATACCGAAGCGAGGAAAGGTGACTTCGCCCGCGGCATCCGAGATCCATACCGACGTGCTCTCACGCATCTGGGGATCGGTGGGTCGGCTGTCGAACACCAGGTCGTGCGCGGGCGTCAGCCCGTTGGTCAGTTGAGCGGTCGTCAGTTTCATCGTCTGTCTCCTTTGCAGCGCACTCAGCGTCGATCAACCGGTCGAAACAGGTCAACCATTGCAAGGTGCACCAGTGAGCCATCCGTGCAACGGCGGGACAGGGCGTCGCAATCTATCGATCGTTTGCAACTGTTATCGGCGCTGCCGCATTCTCCAAGAGCCATTCGGGCCATCAACTTCGGGCGCCGGCCAGGTGTGATACGTTCAACCGACAATCGGGGGAAAACGGCGTGACAGAAAATTCGCTTGTTGCCTGGCGTCAGGTTGCCTGCTGCTTCGTGGTGCTGACCGCAGACTCGTTCATCGCGACCGGCTACAGCCTGGTCTCGGTGCCGCTGGGACACGAATTTCACTCCAGCCGGATGATGCTGATGCTGGCGATGACCGTCACCTCGGCGGCGACCGCGGTGCTCTCGCCACTGCTCGGCGGATGGATGGACCGCAGATCGCTTCGGGCCATGATGATCGTCGGCGCCATCTCGCTGGCCAGCGGCTACGCCGCGATTTCATTCGTTGCATCGTTCGCGTACGTGCTGGTTATTTTCGGGGTATTGATCGCACCTGCGAATATCCTGATCGGGCCGGTCGCCGTTACCGTGCTGCTGACGCGATGGTTCACTGAGCATCGTGGCAGGGCCATCGGTATCGCGATTGCCGGTATTGCCATGGGCAGTGTGGTGTATCCGCCGGTGCTTCAATATCTGCTCGAGCATCATCCCTGGCGCGACGCTTTTCGACTGATGGCGCTCGTCCTGCTCGCGATTTCGCTGCCCGCCGCGCTGGCGGTCGTGAGCCGTCCGGAGAAGGCCGTCGGCGCGGTCAAATTGGAGTCGGCTGCGCCCGCGGCGTCGGGTCCGATTCCGGCGCAGATGCGGGATACGTTGCCGGTAGGGTTCATTCTCTCCGATCCCGCCTTCTGGTTGGCGGTCAGCTTTTTCTCGATCGTGCTCTCCGGCATGATCGGGATGATCACGAACATCGTGCCGGTCGCCCTCGATCGTGGCATCAAGGCCGGTGACGCGGCGCTGTTGATCTCGGTGTACGGCATCAGCGGACTGTGCGCCAAGCTCACCTTTGCGGCGCTTGCGGACCGGCTGTCACCCAGAACGCTGCTGTCGACGAGTCTGGCCGGATTTGCGATCGGGATGCTCTGTCTGGCACAGACCAGGCTTGGATATGCGGGCACTGCTGTCGGGGTGACGATGATAGGGTTGGCAGGAGGGTTGATGGTGCCGATGCAGAGCTTCCTGGTGCCGAAGATCTTTGGCGCGCACTCGGTAGGCCGTGCGATGGGATGCATGACCATGGTCTCGCTGTGTGCGTTGCTGCTGACGCCTCCGCTGGTTGGACGACTTTCGTCCGGCAATAGCGGTTCGGTATTCGTTGGATTTGCCGTGATCGCAGCCGTGGCGATCGCGGCCGTGCCGATGCTGCGTTTGCATCCCAGAGCGCAACTGCCGAATGCGGCAGTGGTCGAATCTACAACCTGATCCGTCGGTTCCGTTAATGATGTCGAGACTGCTGCTGTTTTCGCTTGCCCTTACCCGGCAGGGATGGACATGCCGATGAAATCGAACATCGCTGCGGGCAGCCGATGATGTAGCGGCGTACAGCCGTGCGCGGCACGCCCAGGACTTTCCGGTACGTGCCGCGCACGGGATCTTCGCCGACTCGATCTGGGCTACTGTCCCGCGCTCCTCGCCCGCACCTGCACGGCACTCAAGGTTGGCAGTCCCGACGTCAACGTCGAGAAGAGCGGTCCCTTGACCGCAGCAAAATGGCCAGCGCTGACCGATGGCAGTGCCGTGTTCTGGTAGCCGACAAAATCGGTGACACTGCTGGTCTGTATGCTCAGAGCCTGGACGTACGGTGCGCGGTAAGTGAAGAGCCCGGGCAGGCTGATCAACTCGAGCGAGCTGTCAGTCGTATCCACCGCGCCG
>DATBAM010000105.1:0-21559 GCA_036271535.1 Steroidobacteraceae bacterium
CTGGCAGAGCTGGATCCCAAAGCCGACACCGTCATCATGTGCAAGGCTGGCGGCCGCAGTCAGCGCGCGGCAGCTTTCCTGCAGTCGAAGGGTTTCGAGCACCTCGCCAATCTGAGCGGTGGCATCGATGCGTGGACACGCGACATCGATCCCTCGCTCAAGCCCTACTGACCCTCAATCAGCGTCGCGGCCAACGCCAGCACGCGGCTCAGCGCACCCCGACTGGCCGTGATCACACGGCCCGCGGCAGCCACCTGTGCCGCCCGGGCCTCCGGGTCCGACAGCAGCCGCACCACTGCGTTGGCGAGTTCGGTCGCATCGTGGACCAAGTCCAGTCCGCCCTGATCCGACAGCGCCCGCGCCACCTGCGGACTGTTGAACTGATGCGGACCGGACAGCACCGGAATACCCACGGCCGCCGGCTCGATCAGGTTATGCCCGCCCACCTCGGTAAGGCTTCCCCCGACGAACGCTACGTCGGCTGCAGCGTAGAACTCGACCAGTTCGCCCAGGGTGTCGAGCAGCAGCACCGATGCGCCGGTCACGGCCTCACCAAGGGAGCGCCGCGCGCAGGTCAGCCCAGTGGCAGCGATGTCACGCGCCACGCCGTCGAAGCGCGCCGGATGACGGGGCACCAGTATCAGAAGTGCCGTCGGTATGGCCACGCACACCAGACGTTGCGCCGCCAGAACGATGCTCTCTTCCCCGGGATGCGTACTGCCTGCGATCCAGACCGGCCGGTCGGCCGCCTGACCGCTGCGCCAGAGCGCACCTCGGCACACCACATCTTCCGCAATGCTGCGATCGAATTTGATGTTGCCGGCGACTTGGATCCGCTCGCGCGGTACCCCCAGTCGAAAAAACCGATCGGCATCGCTCTCGCTCTGTGCAGCGATCCAGGTGTTGGTCTGCAGCGCCGGCCGCAGCAGGCCCGGAAAGCGTCGATAGAAGTCGGCGGTCCGCTGCGATACCCGGGCGCTGGCGATCAGCACGGGGACACCTGCTCGCAAGGCCCGATTCAGCATGTTCGGCCACAGTTCGGTCTCGATCACGATCAGCAGCCGCGGTCGCACGCGGCGCAGGAAGCGATTCAGCGCCTGAGGCAGATCATAAGGGGCATAAGTCACCGGCGTATCGGCAAGCTGCTGCCGGGCCCGTGCGCGCCCGGTGGGCGTCGCGCACGTGAGCACGGCGGACGTCGACGGTGACTCGACGCGTAGCGCGTCGATCAGAATCAGCGCTGCCTGAACCTCGCCTACCGAGACCGCATGCACCCAGACGTCGGCCGGCGCGGCGCCGACGAATCCGAACCGCTCGCCCCAGCCGCGCCAGTAGTCGCGCTGCCGGATGCCGCGTATCAGCACGATCAGCGACGCCCAGGGCAGCGCCAGGTAGAGCAGCAGCGTGTAGATCCAGCGCACGCTGAGCCTCATCCGGTGGCCGTCAGCTCCGCGACCGGTTGAACGACACCTGCGAAGTAGCCGCTCAGCAGCGACGCCCAGTCGGCATCGGAGAACCGCTCCGGCGGTAGCGGCTCGGTGATCTTCTCGATCGAACGGCGCAGCCGCACCAGGTTGCTGTCGCACCACAGCCCCGGTTTTCGCAGCGAACCGCGGTCGAAGTCGATCAGCCAGCATTCGGGGCCATCGTTGAGCAGAATGTTGTGGGCATTCAAGTCGGCATGAAAGACGCCTTCGGCATGGAACCGCTTCAGCGTCCGGCCGATCTCGACCCACATCGTGAATGGCACGACGCCCTTCTGCAGACGCGCCGCCAGTGAGACGACTCCGGACAGGCGTTCGGTCAGTAATTCGGCCGTATAGGTGAACGGGCCGGCTCGGCGATAGCAGGCCGCGACCGGCACAGGCACGGGGAGACTCGCATTGCGCATCAGGAACAGCATGTGCCATTCGCGGAACGAGCGCGTGCGTGCGCCGCCACGCCAGATATAGCGATTGCGCGCGATGCTGGCGATCAGGCCGCCGCGACGATACGGCCGCAGCACCAGGGCCAGACCCTCGGCATCGATGAAAACCGTCGAACCGCGGCCCTCGTCGACCGGCGTGACGGTAGCGTGATTCGACCACCAGACCGGATCGAACCACGACGCGCCTGCGTTGCCGCCCCGGGAGGTGTCATATAGCATCGCGCCGCCGCGAATCTGCTTTTCGCGCACTTTCGCGCCGGGCGGCCAGATCAGACTTTCAGGCATGTTGAATCACTCAGAGCCTCCGCAAAGCCTTTGCATTCTCCGGCTCTCGGCCATCGGCGACACTTGTCACGTAGTCCCGTTGGTGCGCTCGCTACAGCGCATGTGGCCGACGACCCGGCTGACGTGGATTATCGGCCGCACGGAGGCGCGGTTAATGGATCTGTTGCCGGATGTCGAGTTTATCACCGTCGACAAGCGCGCCGGTCTCGGCGCGCTGCCCGCATTGCGCCGGGCTCTGCACGGACGTCGCTTCGACGTCCTGCTGCACCTGCAGCTGTCGCTGCGCGCAAGCCTGCTGTCGACCGCGATCCGCGCCAGGGTCCGGCTGGGCTTCGACCGCGAGCGCGCCCGTGAAGGGCAATGGCTGTTCACCAACGCCCGCATTCAGCCGCGGAAGCGCGAACACGTGCTCGACAGTTTCCTCGGGTTTCTCTGGGCCCTTGGCGTCGATCCGGGTCCTCTGCAGTGGGATCTGCCACTGCCGGATGACGCCGTGCGTTACGCCGCCGAGCTGATTCCGGACGACCAGCCCACCCTGGTCATCAGCCCCTGTTCGAGCCACGCCGCGCGCAACTGGTCGGCGGAGCGCTATGCCGCCGTGGCCGATCATGCGGCGCGTGCGTGGCGCATGCGGATCATCCTGTGCGGCGGTCCCACCCCGCTCGAACGCGAGACCTCCGCGGCGATCGATCGGCAGACGCGGGCGCAGATCATCAATCAGACTGGCCGCGACACCTTGCCGCAGATGCTGGCGCTGCTGTCCCGCGCCAGCGTCCTCATGTGCCCGGACTCGGGACCGGCGCACATGGCGACGATGGTGGGCACGCCGGTGATTGGTCTGTATGCCGCCACCCGCAGCGCACGCAGCGGGCCCTACCGGTCACTGCAATGGTGCGTGGACCGCTACGAGGCTGCCGCGCGCCGCTTTCGCCATCGCAGCGCGAGCGAGCTCCCCTGGGCGGAAAAGATCGAGGAGCCCGGTGTCATGGATCTGATCGAAGTCGCAGAGGTACGCGAGCGACTCGATTCGTTGATGGCAAGCCAACAGCTGCTACCATAACCTCATGGACGCGTTGCTGGTTCCGGTGTCTCCGGGCGAACTATTGGACAAGATCACCATCCTGCGCATCAAGAGCGAACGCGTGCAGGATGCGGCCAAGCTCGACAACATCCGGCGCGAGCTCGCGTTGCTCGAACAGACGCGCGCGCAATCGGTACCGGCCGGCGACGCGCTGCAGGCAGAGCAGACGCAGCTGCTGCAGGTGAATCGCGAACTGTGGGACATCGAGGACCGCATCCGCGAGCATGAGTCGCGACAGTGCTTCGACGCAGGTTTCATCGAGCTGGCCCGTTCGGTCTATCTGCGCAACGACGAGCGCGCGGCGATCAAGCATCGGATCAACCGGCAGCTCAACTCGAGCATCGTCGAAGAGAAATCCTATCAACCTTATCGCAAGCCCTGATCTGCACTGCCTACCGTCATGCCTTCATTCGACATCGTCTCCGAAGTCAATCAGCACGAGTTGACCAACGCGGTCGACCAGGCCGTGCGCGAACTGGAACAGCGCTTCGACTTCAAGGGCAAGGACGCCACGTTCGAGCTCGAGGAGAGCACCGTAACCATGTCCGCGGAGGCGGATTTCCAGCTCAAGCAGATGCTCGACATCCTGAAGCTGCGGCTGGCCAAGCGCAGCATCGACATCAGCTGCCTGGAGATCAAGGATCCGGAAATCACGCTCGCCACCGCGCGACAGCAAATCATCCTACGGCAAGGCGTCGATGCGGATACCGCCAGGAAGATCACGCGCCTGGTGAAGGACTCGAAGATGAAGGTTCAGGCGCAGATCCAGGGCGACAAGGTGCGCGTCATCGGCAAGAAGCGCGACGACCTGCAGGAGGCGATCGCGATGCTGCGCAAAGCGGATGTGGGAATGCCGCTGCAGTTCAATAATTTCCGCGACTGAATCGCCCCGACTAGCGCTGTAACGTGTACTCCGCGCCGCAGTAAGGACACTTGGCAAATCCGGTCGCCTCGACGGGCAGATAGACCCGCGGATGCGAGTTCCAGAGGCTCATGTCGGGCATCGGGCAGGCCAGCGGCAGGTCCTTGACGGTGACCGTGTACTGGTTTTGAGCGTTGGGTTGACGCAGATTCGCGCGCGAGTCCATAGCCATGAGTATAGCGGCGTCACGCGCCCATGACACTGTCCCAGACTTCCGTGACCGCGCGGCAGTCCGCGGTCCATTCGACCCTGTCGACTACCGCGCCGGCGCCCTGCAACGCCCGGTGATGCAGGCAGGTGCGGTAGCGACGATAGGTGCCCGTCAGGACGTCGATCAACTCCTGCGGCACCAGATTGGCGGACGCAACCGACTCGAGCTGCCGGATCGTGTCCGGAAACATCGCCACGGGCGGATAGTCCTTCGCCCACCACAGCGCCCAGTACTGCGCCAGGAACTCGATATCGGCGATGCCGCCCGGGTCCTGCTTCATATCGAACTGGCCTTGGCCGGCACGTGACAGTTCCCGGCGCATGCGGTTGCGCATCGAACGCACTTCTTCGCGCAGCGTATCGCGGCGCACGTGATGCGCCAGCAGGTCGATGCGCAGCGCCTCGAAGCGATCCCGGAGCGCCGGGGCACCGGCCACTGAACGTGCGTGCAACAGCGCCTGGTGCTCCCACGTCCAGGCTTCGCGGCGCTGATAGTCGGCAAATGCGTCGATGCTGGTGATCATCATTCCGCCCTTGCCGCTTGGCCGCAGGCGCATGTCTACTTCGTACAGCCGTCCCGCCGCTGAGTGCATCGTCAGCAGGTGTACCAGCCGCTGGACGAAGCGGACGAAGAAAACCTGATTCTCGATGCTGCGAGTCCCCTGCGTCTCCTGCGAACTGCCGGCTGAGTCGTGCAGGAATACGAGATCGAGGTCGGAGCTGTAGCTGAGTTCGAGGCCACCCATCTTGCCGTAGCCGACCGCGCAGATGTTGACGGGCCGCAGGCTCCCGGCCTCGCCGCACATCGGCGTGCCGAGCTGTGGCGTCAGCTGTTGCCACGTCAGCGCGATAGCCTGTTCGACGATCAGCTCGGCCACGTCCGTCAGGCGGTCGCTGACCTGCATGACCGGCAGGCGGGCCAGCAGGTCGGCGACCCCGAGCCGGAATACCGCGGCACGCTGGAAGTGGCGCAGCTGTTCGACCGCATGCTCGCCGTCGGCAACATCGATACCCGCCATGCGCTGCTGCAGATCGGCGCTGAGCGCCGCGCGATCGGGCGGCGAGTCGAATACGCGCTCATCGATCAGCTCGTCCAGCAGCAACGGATGGGCGGCTATCTGCTCCATCAACAGATCACCACGCTCGGCCAGCTGCACCAGCCGCGACCGCGCGCGCGGATTGTGCAGCAGCAGCGCGAAATACGCCGAACGGACGCCGATGGCTTCCACGACGCGCAACAGGCGGCGCAACGCCGGCAACGGCTCGCGCGCCGTGCCCGCCTCGCCCACCAGCACGGGCAGCAGCGCATCCAGGCGTCGGGAGCCGATCGCATCGAGTCGGCGAACGAACGCGAGATCGCGGAAATCGACCAGCAGCTGCGCAGCCGTCTGCGCCTCGTCGCCATATCCGGTCTGCTGCAGTCGCGCGGTCAGTGACGCGCGATCGCTCCGCTCGAGCGCCAACGGCGCGACCTGGTTCTGATCCGCATCGGCCGAAGAGCCGAAAACCACCTCGCGGAAGTGACCTGCCACCAGCCGGCGCTGTGCATCCAGCCGCGTCTGCAGCGCAGCCGCCGATTCGCAATCCATCGCGGCGGCCAGCCGTTCGTAGTCAGGCAGCGCCGTCGGCAGCACATGCGTCTGCGCATCGGCGCGCATCTGCAGGCGATTCTCGACCCGGCGCAGGAACACATAGGCCTGATCCAGTTCGCACACCGCCGAGGCCGGCAACAGCTTGGCACCGGCGAGCAGCGCGAGTGCGCCGCGCAGCGACGTCTGCTGCAATCGCCGATCCTGTCCGCCGCGGATCAGCTGAAACGATTGCACGATGAACTCGACCTCTCGGATGCCGCCATCGCCGAGCTTGATGTTGTTCGCCAGTTCGCGGCGCTGGATGTCCCGTTCGATCAGCGCCTTCATCTCGCGCAGCGACTCGAACACGCCGAAGTCGAGATAGCGACGATAGACGAACGGCTGAATGCACTGCTTGAAGATGGCATCGTATCCGTCGGCATTGGTCACAGGCCTGGCCTTGATCCAGGCATAGCGCTCCCAGTCGCGCCCGTGTATCTGCAGATAATCCTCCAGTGCCGCGGCGCTGCTGACCAGCGGGCCGCTGTCACCGAACGGGCGCAGACGCAGATCCATCCGGAACACGAAACCATCCACCGTCGACTGCTCGAGCAGCCGGAACAGCGCCTGGCCCAGACGGGTGAAGAACTCCTGGTTGTCGATAGCGCGCCGACCGTCGGTCTCCCCGCTAGACGGAAACAACAGCACCAGATCGATGTCGGATGAAAAATTCAGTTCGCGGCCGCCGAGCTTCCCCATCGCGACGACGATCAGTTCCTGAAGCGCGCCGTCCCCATCGCGTGGCCGCCCATAGCGCTCGTACAGCGCCTCCGCGGCGACATGCGTCGCCAGGCGCAGGGCCGTGTCGGCGGCATTCGACAGATCCGTCAGGGTCTCGTTGAGATCCGCCCACCCTGCCAGGTCCCGCCAGGCAATGCGGACGAACTCGGCACGCCGCCATCGGCGCAGCGCCGCCATGAACGCCTCTTCGGACAAGCCGGAGACGGCCGGCGGCTCGATGGAAAGGCCGGCGAACTGTGGTTCCGCGCGGTTGCTCAGCAGGCCGATCAGATCGGGGTCGCGCGCCAGCGCGTCGAGCACGAACTCACTCGCGGCGAGCACACGTGGCGCACTGTCGCGGATCGGAGCGGGCAACCGCGCAAGCACATCGGCCACGGCAGGCGCGCGTTCCGCCAGCGCCTCCAGTGCGGTCAATGCCTGTCGGCGGTCCCCCTCGATCGATTCCATCGCGACAGCTTATTACCTGTCTGGACGTTTTACCTGGACGTTACGTTGCGGGTTCCGCCGACTTCTCCACCGTCACCTTGACGGTCAGCTGGTGCGAACCGCCACCCAGGATGACGCCACGCAGCGGCGAGACATCACCGAAATCCCGACCCCAGGCCAACGCGACGTGCTCCTGGTCGACCAGCAGGTTGTTGGTGGGATCGAAACTGATCCAACCGAGCGGTGGCGCGAACACGGCGACCCAGGCGTGTGATGCGTCGGCGCCGAGCACCTCCGCGCCAGGCTCCGATGTCGCGGCTGCCTGCGGCCGGTGGGTGTGCAGATAGCCACTGACATAGCGCGCCGCCAGCCCGACACTGCGAAGACTCGCGATCATCATGTGCGCGAAGTCCTGACACACGCCGCAGCGATTGGCGAGCACATCCATCAGCGGCGTCGCGATCTCGGTCGCGCCCTGCTCGTACCGGAACTCGGCGTTGACCTTCGCCATGACCGCATTCGCAACGCTGGCGACGCTGGCGCCTGGCGACAGGCAGTCAGCAGCGAACTCCCTGAATTGGCGTTTGATGCGCACGTAGGGTGACTCGCCGCGAAAGCGCATTGCCTCGAGCCAGTGCACGGTGCGCGACTGCGCGTTGTAGCACAGCTGATCGCGCACGCTCTCCCACGGCTCTCCCTCTTCCAGGTCCAGCTCGGGCAGCGGCGCCAGCTGCACGCGCATATCGCTCACCACGTCCAGTCGTCCATGCGGCTTGTCGAATTCGATACGCGTCACGATGTTACCGAAGGCGTCCAGGTGCTCCGTGCGCCTGGAAGGTTCGGGGTTTATCTCGATGCGGTGTGCGAGACATTGCTGCCGCTCGGTCTCGCGCGGCGTCAGATGCAGCTGCTGGTGCGAATGCGCGACCTCGCCCGCGTATTCGTATTGCGTGTCGTGACGGACCAGGTAGCAGACTCCGCTCATGTGGACGTCAGGACGCGAGAATTCGCACGCCGCGATCGACCAGCGAAAAGTGTCGCAGCGCGATCCGATCCGAAACCCTGCCTGCGGCGGCAGCCAGCTCGGACAGCGCAGCGGCGAGCCACTCGCGACGCTCCGCGCCGACCTCGCCCTCCTCCTCCACGCCTTCGGTTCCGGCCGCGCTCAGTTGCGCCACCGGCGCCTCAAGTTCGTGATCCGAGATGGCGCCGATGGAGACGGCAAGCGAGGACAGCGTGCGACCGACCTTGCGCCATTGATAGGCCAGCGCGCGCGGACTGGCATCCTCGAAGATCAGCAGCTGCAGTGCCGGCGCGAGCTGCGGCGCGGATACGTAGCGTGTCCGGTAGGTGATGCTGACACCGCCAATGTCGAGCAACCACTCGAGTTCGGCCTGTCGCATCGGCTCGCTCGATTCCAGTCGCGCCGACAACAGGCTTGCCAGAAACTGTATGCGTTCCAGCCGGCGCCCGAGCATCAGCATGCGCCAGCCATCGTCCTGCGTCATATCGTCCAGGGCAAAGCCGCTCAGTGAGGTCAACGACACCAGCAGACGGTCGAGCGTCTCGAGCGGATCGGCCATCGAAGCGCCGGCCTCCTGGAAGTGTCGCTGGATGACAATGATGGAGCGCCAGTGTTCCGCAGACAGCAGACTGCGCGACTGGGTCGCGCACCAGCCCAGGCGGCCGAGATCGCCGGCCAGCCCGAAGGGCTGTTCGTCGTCGTAGAGGCTCTCGTTCGGCTCATCGTCAGCGTCCAGGACGCCCTGCCGCACGCATTCCGCGCGCGCCGCCTTCCAGATGTCGGCGTTAGTCCGCACCGCCAGCGTCGCACGTAGCAGTCGCGCCTTGTCCTCGCAACGCTCGGAATAGCGCCCCAGCCAGTAAAGATTCTCGACCAGCTGCGACGGCAGCTCGTCATGACGGCGATAGCCACTGCCGACGAGCGCGTCGTTGGCGGCCGTGCCATGGATCTGTGCGGGTTCGGCGCCCGCTTCCGGATCGGACAGCACCCAGACGTCCTTGCTGCCGCCACCGCGCTGACTGGAGACGATATCGACGACACCTTCGGCGGCGATCCGCGCCAGGCCACCCGGCATCACCTCGTAGCCATCCTGTGTGGCGATCGCATAGACGCGCATCGTCAGCGTGCGCGGCGTCAGGCGCACGTTGGCGCCCGCCCGCCAGGACGGCGCCTGGGACAGGGAGATGCGCTCCTGCCCGACGTACGCGTAGGGTCGGCTGCGCAGTCGCGCGATGAGATGCCGCTGTTCGGCCTCGTCCAGATCGCGCCCGAAGCAGGCATCGAAACGTTGATTGGGGAACGTCTGCTTGATGACCAGGCGATCCAGATTCTCGATCACGTAGTCGAGGGCCGGCTTCTCACCGCACCACCAGGTTGCGACCGACGGCAGCTGCAGCGACTCACCGAGCAGGGCTTCGGCGGCGCCCGGCAGGAACCCCAGCCACCCGGCGGATTCGAGCACGCCGGAGCCGAGCGCATTGGCGAGCGTTACTCTGCCCGCGCGCACCACGCCCAATAGCCCGGGCACGCCGAGCGCCGAGTCCGCGCGCAGTTCCAGCGGATCGCAGAAATCATCGTCCAGCCGGCGCAGGATCGCGTGCACGCGCTTCAAACCCGACAAGGTCTTCATGTAAACCGTATCGCCACGTACCGTGAGATCCTGTCCCTGTACCAGCGGCAGTCCCAGATGTCGTGCCAGGTAGGCATGCTCGAAGTAGGTTTCGTTGAAAGGGCCTGGCGTCAGTACCACCATCAACGGCGGATTGTTGTCGTCGACGAAGCACGCGAGGCTTTCGCGCAGGCGGTGGAAGAATCCCGTCAGGGCTCGAGTGGCCGTCTCGTTGACCAGCCCCGGCAGCACGCGCGAGATGATGGCGCGGTTCTCGAGCGCGTAACCCGGACCGGACGGCGTCTGTGTGCGATCGCTCAACACCCACCAGCGACCATCCGGCGCGCGCGCTATATCGGCGGCGTACAGGTGCAGCCAGGTGCCACCCAGGGGCCTCGTGCCGTGGGCCGCCCACAGGTAGTTCGGGTGCCCGAAGGCCAGCTCGGCCGGCACCACACCGCGCGCGATCAGCGACTGTGAGCCGTACAGATCAGCCAGCAGCGCATTGAGCAGTTGCGCGCGTTGCCGCACGCCGCTCTCGAGCGCCCGCCACTCGCGTGCCTCGATCATCAGCGGCAGCGGATCGAGCTGCCACGGCCGGTCGCGCCCCTGCGGATCCGCATAGACGTTATAGGTCACGCCATTTTCGATGATCAGCCGCCGCGTCATCTCGACCGTACGACGCGCGGTCTCGGCGCCGCCTTTCGAGAGATGTTTGATCAGGGGATCCCAGTGCGCGCGGATCGTGCCGTCGCGCTCCAGCAGTTCGTCGTAGCGCTGCTGGCTACCGGCGTACAGCATGGGTTGGGTATCGGCGATCGAGCGCATGCGGCGGACGTGCGATCAGGAGGCTGGCGCGCGGCGCAGATCGAGCGTGAACGGGAAATCAGCGTTGGCCGGCTCCGCCGCGGCGAATGCGGCACCCTGCTGCGAGGCAGCGGTCATGGGCGTGTGCCCGATCCGGAAAAAGCGCGACAGCCGCCGGCTCTCCGCCTCGAATGAGTTGATTGGAAAGCGGGCATAGCTCAGGCCACCCGGATGCGCCACGTGATACTGACACCCTCCGAGGGAGCGTTTCATCCAGAGATCCACCAGATCGAACGTCAGCGGTGAATGTACTCCGATTCGCGGGTGCAGCGCCGAGGGCGGCTGCCAGGCACGATAGCGCACGCCCGCCACGAACTCACCGACCTTGCCGGTGGGGCGCAGCGGCACCCGACGCCCGTTGCAGGTGACCGCGTAACGATCGGGCGCCAATCCAGTGACCTTGACCTGCAGGCGTTCGAGCGACGAGTCGACGTACCGTGCCGTGCCACCGGTCATTCCTTCTTCACCCATGACATGCCAGGGCTCGAGCGCCTGGCGCAGTTCCAGCTCGGCGCCCATCGTGGCGAAGTCGCCATATTTCGGGAACCGGAATTCGAGGTGCGGCGCGAACCAGGCCGGGTCGAGCGCATATCCCGCCGCCTGCTGTTCGGTGAGCACGTCGCGCAGATCCGCCTCGATGAAGTACGGCAGCATGAAGCGATCGTGCAGCTCGGTGCCCCAGCGCGTCAGCCGTGTGGCCTGATAGGGCTGGCGCCAGAAGCGTGCCACCAGCGAACGCAGCAGCAGCTGCTGGCTGAGACTCATCCGATGGTGCGGCGGCATCTCGAACGCCCGCAGCTCCAGCAAGCCCAGTCGGCCGCTTGGACCGTCGGGCGAATAGAGCTTGTCGATGCAGAATTCCGAACGGTGCGTGTTGCCGCTGACGTCGATCAGCAGATTGCGGAACAGTCGGTCGACCAGCCACGGCGGGACATCGCCACCGGGCTGCGGCATCTGCTGCATCGCCAGCTCGAGTTCATACAGCGAGTCGTTGCGCGCCTCGTCGACGCGCGGCGCCTGCGAGGTCGGACCGATGAACAGGCCTGAGAACAGATAGGACAGCGACGGGTGGTTGTGCCAGTACGCCAGCAGGCTTGCGAGCAGATCCGGCCGACGCAGGAACGGCGAGTCCGGCACCGTGGCGCCACCGAGCACGAAGTGATTGCCACCGCCCGTACCGGTGTGACGGCCGTCCAGCATGAATTTTTCCGTGCCGAGACGGCATTCACGCGCCGCCTCGTAGAGGAAAGTCGTGCGTTCGCTCAGCTCCTTCCAGTCGTGCGAAGGATGCATGTTGGCCTCGATCACCCCCGGATCGGGCGTGATGCGAAACTGATTGAGTCGCGGATCGCGTGGAGGCTCGTAGCCCTCCAGCAGCACCGGTAGATTCATCGCAGCCGACGTCGCCTCGACAGCCGCGACCAGTTCCAGATAATCCTCGGCACGCGGCAATGGCGGCATGAAGATGTAGAGCACGCCATTTCGCGCCTCGGCGCACAGCGCAGTACGCGTCACCCAGGAAGCCGATTCGCGAGCGGCGGGGATCCGGCTCGCAGTAGGCACAGCGTTGCCCCGTGCCGCGGAACCACTTGCGGGACTGGCAGCAATACCGGTGCGCCCGGCATCGGCGAAGCGTGCCGCGTCGGCGTCCTGACGCGACACGGGTTCACGCAGCTGCTGACGCACCTGCGCGTACCGCGCCAGCGGCGGAAACTGCTGCATCTGATCCGGCGCATGCGTGTAGGGATAGTCGGCCTTGGTAGTCCAGGGCTGCGAATTCAGCGGCAACCGATAGCCCATCGGCGAGTCACCGGGAAACAAATAGCAGCGCTCGGCGCGCAGAAACCACGGACCGGTCTGCCAGCGTGTGTCGCCGGAATCGCGGCCGATCGGCAGCACATACCCTGCGATGCGGTCCAAACCCTGTGTGAATACGCGCAGTAGCCGCGCGCGTTCCTGCGTATCGTCCAGACGCGAATCGAACGGGTCTACATTCACCGGCAGTCGCCGTTCGCGCCACAGGTAATAAAACACGTCCTCGAATCCCGCGAAGACATGGCGCGGATCCAGATTCAAGCGTTCGGCGATGCCGCGCACGAAGCGCTGCGCCATCAGCGGGGTTACACCGTAGTCGGTTTCCTCATCGGCAATCAGCGCCGGATCGCGCCAGATCGGCTCGCCGTCCCGACGCCAGAAACAATTCAACGACCAGCGCGGCAATTGTTCGCCGGGATACCACTTGCCTTGACCGAAATGCACCAGGCCCTGGGTCGCATATCGTTCGCGCATGCGATGATAGAGATCACTCGCCAACGCGCGCTTGGTCGGTCCCAGCGCCGCCGTGCTCCACTCTTCGCCATCCGGATCATCGATCGATACAAAGGTAGGCTCACCGCCCATCGTCAGCCGGACATCGGACTGCGCCAGCTCATCATCGATGGCGAGGCCGAGCTGATCGATCGCGCTCCACTGCTCATCGGTATAGGGCTTGGTGACCCGCGGCGCTTCCCATACTCGTGCGATCGACATGTGATGGTCGAACTGCACTTCGCATTCGTCGACCGCGCCGGTGATCGGTGCGGCTGAAGCTGGTTCCGGTGTGCACGCAAGCGGGATATGACCCTCGCCCGCCAGCAAACCCGAGGTTGGATCCATGCCGATCCATCCTGCACCGGGCAGATAGACTTCGCACCATGCGTGCAGATCGGTGAAGTCCTGCGGCGGCCCCGACGGACCATCGACCGACTTGATGTCAGCGGTCAGCTGGATCAGGTAACCGGAAACAAAGCGCGCCGCCAATCCCAGATGCCGCAGCAGCTGCACCAGCAGCCAGCTGGAATCGCGGCATGAACCGGCGCCGCGCTCGAGTGTCTGCTCCGGAGTCTGCACGCCGGGCTCCATGCGAATCAGATAGCGCACGTCCTGCGACACGCGCTGATTGAGGCCGACCAGGAAATCCATGGTCTTCGCCTTCTCGCGTGGAACCTTTTGCAGGTAGCGTTCGAACAACGGCGTCGGGCGGGCGCGCTGCAGATACGGCGCGAGCTCCGTCGCTTCGGTGGATTCGTATTGGAATGGGACGAATTCCGCGATCGGGCTCAGGAAAAAATCGAACGGATTGAACACCGCCATTTCGGCGACCAGATCGATCTCGACGCGAAACTCACGCGTGCGCTCGGGGAATACGAGTCGCGCCATGTAGTTGGCCTGTGGATCCTGCTGCCAGTCGACGAAGTGCTTTGCAGGCTCCACCCGCATCGAGTACGACAGGATGCGTGTACGACAGTGCGGCGCGGGACGCAGCCGCACCAGCTGTGGACCAAGTGTTACATCGCGGTCATAGCGATAGTGGGTGATGTGATTGAGTGCAATGTGAATGGACATGATTGATCGCAATCATGCCGCAATCAGAGCGCGCTCCGCTGCTTTGCTCATCGCAGGTGCGCATTGCGTCTCATCGCCCCGAAACAGCGCAGGGCCGCTGGACTTCGCGATCCAGACTTGTTGCTCGCTCGTGCCGACACCCGAGGTCGTATGTACGGCGATAGACTCGCGCTGACGCCGTCGGCCGCTTCGTCGCCTACTGCGCGGCAGGTGTGCGAAACCGACAGGAGCCAGACAAAAAAAAGCCCCGAATGAACGGGGCTTTAAGGTATTGCGCGGAAACGGGGGGGGTCTTGTTCCGCGACTTTTCGGACTACAACAGACTGGCGTCTGCTTCATCCTTGAAACCAACTATACGCCAAAATTTTCGTTTGTAAAGTTAACCATTCGTTACTTGTACATTACTAACTGTTACCGATTTTCGGCGCTTCGTAAGTGCGCGAATTTGCCGTAGAAACAGGCATAAAGTCGCTGTGGTTGGGGTCATGACAGCATTTCCGGAACATAAAAAAAGGCCGGCGGTTGCCCGCCGGCCTTTCTCATCACTTCATGGCTGAAGCGATATTTCGAGCGGACGTTACATGTCCATGCCGCCCATGCCGCCCATGCCGCCCATGCCGCCGCCGCCGCCGTGGCCATGCTCGGCCTCGTCTTTCGGCGCTTCTGCGATCATGACTTCGGTCGTCAGCAGCAGGCCCGACACCGAGGCCGCGTTCTGCAGCGCCAGACGGGTGACCTTGGTTGGATCCAGGATACCTGCCTCGATCATGTCGCCGAACTCGCCGGTGGCAGCGTTGTAGCCATAGCTACCCTTGCCCGCCCGGACGTTGTTCAGGATCACAGCAGCATCTTCGCCAGCGTTCTCGACGATCTGACGCAGCGGCTCCTCGATCGCACGCGACAGGATGCGAATGCCGACCGTCTGGTCCTCATTCGCACCTTCGAGCTTCTCGAGCGCCTTGAGCGCGCGGATCAGCGCTACGCCGCCGCCCGGCACCACGCCCTCTTCGACCGCCGCACGCGTGGCGTGCAGGGCGTCTTCGACGCGGGCCTTCTTTTCCTTCATTTCGATCTCGGTGGCAGCACCGACCTTGATGACCGCGACACCGCCGGAGAGCTTGGCAACGCGCTCCTGCAGCTTTTCCTTGTCGTAGTCAGAGGTGGCTTCCTCGATCTGCTGACGGATCGACTCGACCCGCGCCTTGATGTCGGCAGCCTTGCCGTCGCCATCGATAATCGTGGTGTTTTCCTTCTCCACGACAATCTTCTTGGCTTCGCCGAGATCATTCAGCGTGGCCTTCTCCAGCGACAGACCCACTTCATCCGAGATCACCGTGCCGCCCGTGAGGATGGCGATGTCAGCCAGCATCGCCTTGCGACGATCGCCAAAGCCAGGAGCCTTGACCGCTGCGACCTTGAGGATGCCGCGGATGTTGTTGACGACCAAGGTCGCCAGCGCCTCACCTTCGACATCTTCGGCCACTACCAGCAGCGGTCGGCCGGCTTTCGCCACGCCTTCCAGCACCGGCAGCATCTCGCGGATGTTGCTGATCTTCTTGTCCACCAGCAGCACGTACGGCTTCTCGAGCTCGGTCGACTGATTGGCCTGGTTGTTGATGAAATACGGCGACAGATAGCCGCGGTCGAACTGCATGCCCTCGACGACGTCGAGCTCATTGTCCAGTCCCGAGCCTTCCTCGACCGTGATCACGCCTTCCTTGCCAACCTTCTCCATCGCGTCCGCAATGGTCTTACCGATGCTCTCATCGGAGTTGGCCGAGATCGTGCCGACCTGCGCAATCGCCTTGCTGTCCTTGCAGGGCTTGCTGAGCTTCTTCAGCTCTTCGGTCGCGGCCGTAACGGCCTTGTCGATGCCGCGCTTCACATCCATCGGGTTGCGGCCCGAAGCGACGGCCTTGAGGCCTTCGCGGATGATCGCCTGCGCGAGAACGGTCGCGGTGGTGGTGCCGTCACCAGCCTCGTCGGAGGTGTTGGAAGCGACTTCCTTCACCATCTGCGCGCCCATGTTCTCGAACTTGTCCTTCAGCTCGATTTCCTTCGCAACCGACACGCCATCCTTCGTGATGGTCGGGGCGCCGAAGCTCTTGTCGAGCACCGCGTTGCGGCCCTTGGGACCCAGCGTCGCCTTGACGGCGTTGGCCAGGATGTTGACGCCGCGGAACATCCGCGCGCGGGCGTCGTCACTAAAACGTACTTCTTTTGCTGCCATGGTCGTGGTTCCTCGGTTACTTGCCTTCGATCACAGCCATGACGTCTTCTTCACGCATGACTACGAGGTCTTCACCCTCGACTTTGACTTCGGTGCCGCTGTACTTGCCGAACAGGATCTTGTCGCCGACCTTGACGTCGAGCGGACGGACCTGCCCGTCTTCCAGAATTTTGCCCTTGCCGACGGCGACGATCTTGCCCTGGATGGGCTTCTCGGCTGCCGTGTCGGGGATTACGATGCCGCCTGGTGAGGTGCGCTCTTCTTCGAGACGCTTCACGATCACGCGGTCATGAAGAGGACGGATCTTCATGGATGCCACTCCTTGCGAGTTAAGTTAAACAAGTGATGTCGGCGTTTGGCCGACCGAAAAGTCGGGATTTGGGGACTTGTTAGCACTCCCCCCCGATGGCTGCTAATAATAGCGGCGAGCCGGCGACTTTCAAGTCCGCTGACATGAATAAATAACGACAGGGCACGGACAGGCACTAACCGGGTCTGAGAGGATTGATCGTTATGGCCGCCCGGGTGACCTGATGAAACCGATTCGGCGAATTTCCGGCTTCCGGCAACGGCTGCCGCTGGTGTTGGCCGGCTGGCTGATCGGCGCGGGCTCGATCGGCGCCGCCACGGCCGCCGCTCCTGGCGGGGTCGACGCCCTGATCGATCAGGCCAAGGCGGCGAAATCGGGCGACGATTTCCTCTCGCCCGATCAGGCCTTCCGGTTCGATGCCAGTGCCCCGGACAGCCGCCACATTCAGCTGGTGTGGAACATCGCCAAAGGCTACTACCTCTATCGTGACCGGATCAAAGTGGCGGCCACCGACGATGCGGTCAAACTCGATGCCCCCCAGTTCCCGGACGGCATTACCAAAGACGACCCCTATTTCGGAAAGCAGGTCATCTACCACGATCGGCTGATCGTGCCGGTGGGTGTCACCCTCTCCGCCACAGGCGCCAGGACCGTGACCGTCAAGGTCAGCTATCAGGGGTGCGCGCAGGCCGGCCTGTGCTACCCGCCGCAGACCCATGAGATCGCCCTGACATTGCCCGCGGCAGCTTCCGGGGCGGCGACCCCGCCGGCGGGCGGCGCGCCGACAGGCGGTGCCGGGAGCGAGGCAAGCGCTGCAGGGGCTGCCGCTGGCGGCGGCGTCTATGTCTCGCGGCAGCAGCAGCTTGCCGAGCTGCTGCGCACGGGCAGCCTGATCAAGGTGCTGCTAACCTTCTTCGGCAGTGGCCTTCTGCTGGCGTTTACGCCGTGCGTGCTACCGATGGTGCCGATCCTGTCCGGACTGATCGTAGGACAGGGCCCCCAGGTAACCACCGCGCGCGCCTTCTCACTATCGGTGACTTACGTTCTGGGCATGGCCATCACCTATACCGTTACCGGCGCACTGTGCGCGGCGGCGGGCAAACAGGTGCAGGCGGCTTTCCAGCAGCCCTGGATCATCGGACTGTTCGCTGCGCTGTTCGTCGCGATGGCGTTGTCGATGTTCGGGCTGTTCACGCTGCAGATGCCGTCGTTCATCCAGACGCGGGTGAGCTCCATGAGCAATCGCCAGCGCAGCGGCAGCTTCGGCGGCGTCGCGATCATGGGCGCGTTGTCCGCACTTATCGTCACAACCTGCGTCGGACCGGTCCTGGTCGCTGCGCTGGTCGTCATCGGGCAGACCGGAGACATGGTTCGGGGCGCGTCGGCACTGTTCGTCATGGCGCTCGGTATGGGCGCGCCGCTGCTCGTGGTCGGCAGTTCCGCCGGTCGCTGGCTGCCTCGTGCCGGCGGATGGATGGACAGCGTCAAGCGGCTGTTCGGCGCGATGATGCTGGCACTGGCCGCCTGGATGCTGGACAGGATCATCCCCGCTCGCTTCAGCCTGCTTCTGTTCGCGATACCGACGCTCGCGGTCGCGGCAGTGCTGTGGACGTTCGTCCCGGTTCGCGCCGGTCGGCAGGCAACCAGCGCGCGCGCGCCGTCGACGGCTGTTGCCAGGCTGGCAGCGGTCGGCGTCGCCGCCTATGCAGTGCTGCTGGTGATCGGCACCACCCGCGGTTCGGACGATCTAATGCACCCGTTGAGCGCCCGGCGCGCCGCCGATGCCGAGCCAGCCTTCATCCGCGTGGTATCGGTCGCCGATCTGCAGCGCGAGGTGTCGGCTGCCGTTGCGGCACATCAACCGGTGATGCTGGATTTCTATGCCGACTGGTGTACGTCCTGCAAGGAGATGCAGCGCTTCACCTTCACCGATCCGAAGGTGCGCGAGGCCCTGAAAACGATGCGGCTGCTGCGGGCCGACGTCACGCAGAACAACGCTGACGACCAGGCGCTGCTGCAGCAGTTCAAGATCTTCGGACCGCCGACGATCGCGTTCTACGACGCTCAGGGTCACGAACACGAGGAATACACGGTCGTCGGCTACCTGAAGGCCGACGACTTCGCCGACGTGCTGCACCGGGCGCTGACCTCCGGCTGATGCCCGACGTGCGGGCAGTTGCGGTCGCGGCCATGGTAGTCATCGGCGGCGGTCTGGCGGGTTACGGCGGCTATCGCGTCTGGCAGACCCATCAGGCACCCGGCGGCGAGCTGACGGCCCTCGCGAGCGCGCAGTCGCCGGCGGATGCCGGTGCTGTCACCGATACGCAGGTGGCGCGCGGCCACGTACCGGCTCAGGTACCGGACATCACGCTGCCGGACCTCGAGGGACATCCGCATTCGACGCGCGAATACCTGGGCCATCCGCTGATCATCAACTTCTGGGCCACCTGGTGTGACCCGTGCCGCCGGGAAATCCCGCTGCTCTCGCAGCTGCTGCGCAGTCATCGGGGCGAGCAGCTTCAGATCGTGGGCATCGCGGTCGACTTCAAAAATGCCGTGAATCAATATACGGCCCGCACGCCGCTCCCCTATCCGGTGCTGATCGGCGAGGATCGAGGCATGATCGCCGCCGAGAAGTTCGGCATGGAGCCAGTGCTCCCGTTCTCCGTCTTCAGTGACGCCACCGGACGGATCGTCACCGTCAAGGTGGGCGAGCTGCATGCGGACGAGGCCGAACTGATTCTCCAGACGATGCGCTCGGCCGCGGATGGGCGAGAAACACTGCCGGCAGCCCGCGGCCGCATCGCCGAGGGCCTGCAGCGGCTGGCGATCGCACGAGCCAAAAACGCGGTCGAAGCACCCCCGACGCACTGAAGGCGCGCTTGGGGCGGACTGAACAAGTTCCCTGAAGAACCCGGCAAGATTTGTGAATCCATTAGGCAAATCGACGCAAATTAGGTATACATGCTCCCGCCAAGGGGATCGGCGGCGGAGGGCAACAGATGGATATTCGAAAGATAAAAAAGATGATCGAGCTGCTCGAGGAATCGGGCATAGCCGAAATCGAAATCAAGGAGGGCGAGGAGTCGCTGCGGATCGCGCGCATCCTCCCCGGCCAGTCGAATGCAACTTATGTCACCTCGGCCATGCCGCCTCCGCTCATGGCGGCCGCCGCACCCGTTGCCGCGCCGGTTCCCGCAACGGCGGCGGTCACGGCGGAATCCTCGGCCGCAGCGCGCGCCGCGGCCGGCGAGCACCTGGTCTCGGCACCGATGGTCGGAACTTATTATTCGGCGCCCACGCCAGGAGCGAAATCATTCGTCGAGATCGGGGACGACGTCGATGTCGGGCAGGTTCTGTGCATCATCGAAGCCATGAAAATGATGAATCAGATCGAGTCCGAGAAAAAGGGCAAGATCAAAGCGATCATGGTGAAGAATGGCGAGCCAGTCGAATTCGGCCAGCCGTTATTCATCATCCAGTAGCCACCCGGTAGTTCCCCGACCTTATGCTGGAGAAAATCGTCATCGCCAATCGCGGCGAAATAGCGCTGCGCATCCTGCGCGCCTGCCGCGAACTGGGCATCAAGACCGTCGCCGTCCATTCCACCGCCGATGCCAATCTGAAGCACGTACTGCTGGCGGATGAGTCGGTGTGTATCGGCCCTCCGCCCTCGGCGCTCAGCTACTTGAGCATGCCCGCGATCATCAGCGCCGCGGAGGTAACGGATTCGGTCGGCATCCATCCCGGTTATGGTTTTCTGTCCGAGAATGCCGATTTTGCCGAACGGGTGGAGAAGAGCGGCTTCATCTTCATCGGCCCGAAGGCCGAGACCATCCGCATGATGGGCGACAAAGTCTCCGCGATCAGCATCATGCGCAGTCACGGAGTTCCGTGCGTGCCCGGCTCGGGTGGTGCGCTCACCGACGACGCCGACAACAATCTGCGTCTCGCTCGCAATATTGGCTATCCGGTCATCATCAAAGCCTCGGGCGGCGGCGGCGGTCGCGGCATGCGCGTAGTGCACGCGGAAGGCGCCCTGCTGAGCTCCATCGCCGTCACCAAATCCGAAGCGCTCGCCGCATTCGGCAACGATGTCGTCTATATGGAGAAGTTTCTCGAGCGGCCCCGGCATATCGAATTTCAGATACTGGGAGACCACCACGGCAGCGTGATCTGCCTGGGCGAGCGCGACTGCTCGATGCAGCGGCGGCACCAGAAAGTGATCGAAGAGGCGCCGGCACCGGGTCTCACCGCCAAACAGCGGCAGCACATGACCGAGGTCTGCGTGGCCGCCTGCACGGCGGTCGGTTATCGGGGCGCCGGCACGCTGGAGTTCCTGTATCAGGACAATGAGTTCTACTTCATTGAGATGAATACGCGCATCCAGGTCGAACATCCGGTGACGGAGCTGGTCACCGACATCGACCTGGTGAAGGCTCAACTGATGATCGCCTCCGGCCAACCGCTACAATACAAGCAGGAGGATGTGAAAATCCGCGGCCACGCGATCGAATGTCGCATCAACGCCGAGGATCCCCGCACCTTCATGCCCTCGCCGGGTCCGATCAAGCTGTGGCATCCGCCCGGCGGCCCCGGTATCCGCGTCGACAGCCACGTCTACTCCGGCTACAACGTGCCGCCGCACTACGACTCGATGATCGGCAAGCTGATCGCACATGGCGATACGCGAGACACCGCCATTGCGCGCATGCGCAACGCCCTGTCGGAACTGGTCGTCGAGGGAATCAAGACCAACACCGCCCTGCACCAGGAGATCCTTGCCCACGCGGCGTTCCGGGCCGGCGGTCTGGACATTCACTATCTGGAACGGCGCCTGGGGCTGAAGTAATTGGAGCTGAGTCTGAGTACGGCCGGATGTCGTATCTCGAGCTGAGCTTCGACCTGGATT
>DATBAM010000106.1:0-3072 GCA_036271535.1 Steroidobacteraceae bacterium
CGTATGCTTCCGGCGACGTCGATCGCCAGGCATTCTCGCGTGAACTCATCGACCACCGTGAGGCATTTGAGCTGCTGTCCATTGGCGCAGGCATCGAAGACAAAGTCGTAAGCCCAGACTTCGCCCGCGCCCCCTGGCGCCAGGGGGCGCGGGCGCGAGGCCGCCACACGTCGCCGTGGCCGTTTTCTCGGCACTTGCAGCTTGTGCAGCCGCCAGAGTCGATGCGCACGATCGGTGCTCATGGCATGACCACGCCGCTCCAGGAACACCTGGATGCGACGATAGCCGTATCTCGGATACTGAGCCGCAAGCTCCTGCATCACCGCCACAGCCGGCGCATCCCGCAGCGCCAAGCGCGATTGATAGCCAACAGTAGATCTCGCTACGCTCAACAGCGCGCACGCTCGCCGGACAGATCGACCTCTTTGGCACACATAGGCGATCTGCTGTCGACGCACGGGCGCGCTCACCATTTTTTTGCGGCGACTTCCTTCAAGATCTCGATGTCCATGACCCGTTCGGCCAACACCTTTTTGAGCCGGGCGTTCTCTGCCTCGAGCGCCCGGAGTCGCTTCACATCGACCGCCTCGAGTTCGCCAAATCGCTTACGCCAGGCATAGATGGTGACGTCACTGACTCCATGCTTCTTGGCCACCTCCGACACCGGCGTCTTGTCCGCCTCGCGCAGGATCTTGACCATCTGCTCTTCTGAAAATCGCGTCTTCTTCATGGTCCCCTCGGTTCCCGAAGGGCCATTGTCCCAAAGTATCAGCTGGACCGAAAATCGACCCGCACGTCACGTGGACGCGTGTTCCGACACCATTCGGAGCGTCAACCAACGACAGAATAAAGGCCGTAAGCGCCTGAGGAGTTCGTCGCTCCAGCGGGCCGTGCGCGCTCCCAGTCGTCATTGGTGTAAATTGCCATCCATGGCGTAGTTCTTAGCGAAACGGCCTGCCAGCAGACATGGGAAACCCAGCCTCGTACATACTCCGCGTCGAGCTCCTCGACATTGAGCCGCTGATCTGGCGCCGCTTACGAGTTCCACGCAGCATCGCATTTCCGCGATTGCACGAGATTCTTCAGCTAGCACTGGGGTGGCAGGACTCTCATCTGTATGAATTCCGTGCTGAAGAACTCGTTATCGGGATGAAGGACATCGACGATGCAGATGAACGCGAAGGGGTGCAGGACGAGAACGAGTGGAGGCTCCGGGAGTTGCTCGATACGGGGGTGACAGAATTCGAATGCCTGTATGACTTCGGTGACGGCTGGAGGCATCGTATCGTCGTCGAGCCCGCGACACGCGGCGGCAAGTCAGGTCCGTCGCCCCTGTGCCTCGCGGGCGAGAATGCTTGCCCGCCGGAGAACGTCGGCGGCCCGCATCGCTACGTGACATTTTTAAGGGCGATCGCGAATCCCGCAGGCAGGGAGCACAGAGAACTCGTGCGATGGATCGGTGGCATATGGGATCCGAAGGGATTCGATTTGAACCGAGTCAATCGAGATCTGCGCGCCTTGCTGGGTACAAAGCGTCGACGGCGATAGATACGGTACGGATATGCCGCCTCGGCCCGTGAGAATTAACTCAGTCTAATCTTTTTGCCCCGAACCGCCGCCTCCCCGTCGTCGGCGGCTTCCTACTGAAGCTCACCCCGCGCCGACATATCCAATGCCTGCGGCGAGGACCATATTCGGCGCAGTTCTCATCGGGGCGACACACATGACGATGACCAGACGCAGCCTATTGGGCGCCAGCGCAGCTTTAGGTGCGATGGCGAGCGAATTGTCGGGTGTGGCACGCACCGCTGAGAATGCCGGCCGATCGGGCAGCGTCGGCGTCAGCCTTACAGTCAACCGGCGGACGACCGCGCTGCAACTGGACACGCGAGTGACTCTGCTGGATGCGCTGCGAGACCATTTGCACCTGACCGGTTCAAAGAAAGGCTGCGATCAGGGCCAGTGCGGCGCCTGCACGGTGCTCGTTGATGGAAAAAGGGTGCTGTCCTGCCTGACCCTGGCTATCACCGTGCAGGGCCAGGCGGTCGAAACCATCGAAGGGCTGGCGAGAGCTGACGGCACGTTGCATCCCATGCAGCAGGCGTTCATCGACCAGGACGGCTTTCAATGCGGCTATTGCACCCCGGGGCAGATCATGTCCGCCATTGCCTGCGTCAAGGAAGGCCATGCCAGTACGGACGAGGACATCCGTGAGTACATGAGCGGCAATCTGTGCCGGTGCGCTGCATACCCCAAAATCGTAGCCGCCGTGAAGCAGGCGCGCGATCACATGGAGCGCAGCTAGTGCGCCCGTTTGCATACCAGCGTCCCGAGGATCTGGCCCAGGCCGCGCGATTGGGCGATGGCACGGGGCAGGGGCAGACCGACGCGCCGGTTCAGTTTCTCTCGGGCGGCACCACGCTGATCGATCTGATGAAATTGGACGTGCTGCGACCTGCACGTGTGGTTGATCTCACGGGCCTTGGCAGCCGCCTTCAGTACATTGAATTGACCGACAAGAGCCTGCGACTGGGCGCTTTCGCCTCGATGGCAGCAGTAGCTGAACATCCCACCATCCTGACCCACTATCCCGTCATCGCGCAGTCCCTGCAGCAGGCGGCGAGTCCTCAATTGCGCAACATGGCGACGCTCGGTGGCAATGTGCTGCAGAAAACGCGTTGCACGTACTACCGCGATCCGAGCTGGCCAGCTTGCAATAAACGAACGCCCGGTTCCGGTTGCGCTGCGATCAGTGGCGTCAATCGCAATCACGCCGTTCTCGGGGTCGACGACCACTGCATCGCGCAGTACCCGGGCGACTTCGCCGTGGCGCTCATCGCGCTCGATGCACGGGTGGAGTTGAATGGTCCGGCGGGCGCGCGCCGCATTGCGTTCGGGTCTCTACACCGACCGGCAGGGCAGCCGCATCTGGAGACCACGTTGCGATCAGGCGAGGTAATCGTGGGGTTTGAGGTGCCGGCCGCGCCGTGGACGCCTCGTTCGGCCTTTATCAAGGTGCGCGACCGCGCATCGTACGAGTTTGCGATCGCCTCCGCCGCGGTTGCCCTGGAG
>DATBAM010000107.1:0-16636 GCA_036271535.1 Steroidobacteraceae bacterium
CCCTGTCGATCCCGATGCTACTGTGCATGGGTGCTTCCAATCACTCCCTACCCTTCTGATCTGTCCGATCAGGTGGCGCAAGCGCTGCGCGAGGACATCGGCGCAGGCGACGTCACGGCAGCCCTGATTCCCGTCGCCACACAGGCGCGTGCCTCGTTGCTGTGTCGCGATAGCGCGGTGATCTGCGGCGTCCCCTGGGTCGAAGAGACGTTCCGGCAGCTGGACGGGCAGGTCCTGATCCAGTGGAACGTGATCGAAGGCGCGACGGTGGCGGCCGACACCCGACTATGTGAGATCTCGGGTTCTGCGAGAAGCATTCTCACCGCAGAGCGCACGGCACTTAATTTCCTGCAGCTGCTGTCGGGCACGGCGACCGCCACGCAACGCTACGTGCAGGCGGTCGCCGGTACCTCCTGCCGCATTCTGGATACCCGCAAGACCATTCCAGGGCTGCGCCTCGCACAGAAATATGCCGTGCGTTGCGGCGGCGGCCAGAATCATCGTCTGGGTCTCTATGACCGTGTGCTGATCAAGGAAAATCACATCGCCACGGCCGGCTCGATCACTGCCGCGGTACGTACTGCTCGCACCAGCGCGCCTGGTCTCACCGTCGAGGTCGAAGTCGAGACGCTCGCACAGCTTCGCGAAGCGCTGGAAGCGCAGGCGGACATCATCCTGCTCGACAATTTCGAGCTGGGGATGATGCATGAGGCCGTGACGATCAACCGGTCGCATGCACGCCGCGCATTGCTGGAGAGTTCGGGCGGCGTGACGCTGGAGCGGCTGCGGCAGATCGCTCAAACAGGGGTCGATTTCATTTCGGTCGGATCGCTCACCAAGCACGTCACCGCTGTCGATCTGTCGTTGCGGGTGCAGTTCGTCACATGAAGGGCACCCGAGTCGCGAAGCAAGCCGCGAAGCAGAAACCGCCTGCCCTCGCCGTCCAGGGTGGGCTGTGGCTGGAATCCAAAGGCGAGACACTGGTCGGCGCGCAGCGCATCGACCTGCTGGAGGCGATCGAACAGCACGGGTCCATCACGCGTGCAGCCCAGGCGATCTCGCTGAGCTACAAGGCGGCATGGGACAGCGTCGAGGCGATGAACAATCTGTCGGAACATCCGCTGCTGATCCGCAGCACCGGCGGCGCCAGCGGCGGTGGCACCAGGCTCACCGAGCATGGTCGCGAGCTGGTTCGCCTATACCGGCTGCTGGAATCGGGCTACCGCCGGCTGCTGGAACAAATGCAGGCGCAGGTGCACGACGTGCCCCGTCTGAGCGAACTTCTCAGGACAATCACCATGCGAACCAGCGCGCGCAATCAATTCCGTGGCAAGGTAACAGCGGTGCGCAGAGGCGCCGTGAACTGCGACGTCATCCTGGATCTCGGCGACGGCTTGACGGTGTGCGCGAACATCACCAATGAAGCGGTGACGGAGCTGCAACTGCAGCCCGGACGTGACGCGGTGGCACTGATCAAGTCGAGCTTCGTCCTGCTGACGCCCGAAGCCAATCCGCGCATCAGTGCCCGCAACCGTTTGCGCGGCACGGTGGCGACGATCGTACCCGGCGCGGTCAATGCCGAGGTCAAGCTGAGTCTACCGGGCGAGAGGGTACTCACCGCCGTCATCACGATGGAGGCGCTCGAGGAACTACAGCTCGAGCCAGGCGCCGACTGCACGGCGCTGATCAAGGCATCGCACGTGCTGATCGCCGTCAACGACTGACACCGTCAAGCGACTGACTGAAGGAACCACGCTGTGAACATCGCCGTATCGCCACGACATTGGATGACGGCCAGTTGCCTCTGCTGGCTACTCGCGTCAGCCGGCGTCAGCGCCGACGACCTCGATGTCGCCGTTGCCGCGAACTTCCTGGGCACGCTGCAGCAGCTGGCACCGAAGTTTGAGCAGGCGAGCGGGCATCATCTGATCATCAGCTCGGCGTCGTCCGGACAGCTCTATGGTCAGATCAAACAGGGCGCACCATTCGACGTCTTCCTGTCGGCCGACAGCGAGCGCCCGAAGCAGCTCGAAAGCGAAGGACTGGGCGTCGCAGGCAGCCGCTTCACTTATGCCATCGGCACGCTGGTGCTGTGGAGTCCCAACGAAGGCGTCGTCGATGCCGGCTGCAAGGTACTTCGCGGTGGCGAGCTGCACATGCTGGCGATCGCCGATCCGAAGAATGCGCCGTATGGCGCGGCCGCCGAGCAGGTGCTGACGGCGATGGGCCTGTGGGATTCGCTCAATGCCGCGCATCACATCGCGGTCGCGCAGGATATCAATCAGTCGTACCAGTTTGCCGCGAGCGGCAATGCGCAGATGGCCTTCATCGCCAAATCCCAGCTTGCGACGCCCAATCCGCTCAAGCCGGGCATGGCGGGGTCGAGCTGCGAACCGCCGTCTTCGCAGTACAGCGAGATCGCTCAGGATGGCGTCGTGCTGACACACGCCGGTCACGCCGCCGCGGCGCAGGCCTTCACGCACTGGCTAGCGAGCGATTCGCAGGCGCTGGCCGCCATCCGCGCAGCGGGCTACCGCGTCAGGGAATGACCGGGGACTTCTATTCGCCGGGAGATCTCGCGGCGCTGTGGATTTCGGTCCGCCTTGCCGTCATCACGTCGCTGTCGTTGCTGCTGCTGGGAACACCACTGGCGTGGTGGCTCGCCAGCGGTCGCTCGCGATTTCGCGTGATCGTCGAAGCCGTGACGGCGCTACCGCTGGTGCTGCCGCCGACGGTGCTGGGCTTCTACCTGTTGATGTTCCTGGGTCCCTACGGCTGGGCCGGCCGCACGATGCTGCACCTCGGGATGCATCCTCTGAGTTTCAGCTTCGGGGGTCTCGTCGTGGGCTCCATTCTCTATTCGACGCCGTTCGTCGTGCAGCCACTCCAGACCGCTTTTCAAGCGGTCGGCACGCGCGCACTCGAGGTCGCCGCCACATTACGGGCCGGGCCGTTCGATCGCTTTGCGAGCGTCGCCCTGCCGCTGGCACGGCGCGGATTCGTGACCGGCGGCGCCCTCGCCTTTGCACACACGCTCGGAGAATTCGGCGTCGTGTTGATGCTGGGCGGCAATATCCCCGGCCGAACACAGACCGCCGCGATCGCCATCTATAGCCACGTCGAAGTGATGGACTATGTCGGTGCGCAGCGACTGTCAGCAACGCTACTGGTTTTGAGTTTCGTGCTGCTGCTGATCGTCTACGGCACCCAACGCAGTTCGCGCCGCGATTGGACCGCGCCATGAGGACGGCCCAATGAGGACCTTGCGATGAGCCTGCGTCTGGACATCGCCTGGTCTCGCCGCGGATTCGAACTCAACGTGCAGCTCGAGACGCCGGCTGCCGGTATCACCGCGATCTTCGGGCCGTCGGGTAGCGGCAAGACGACGCTGCTGCGTTGCATCGCCGGACTTGAACACGCGCCCGGCGCGCAACTGCAATTCAAGGATGAGATCTGGCAGGACAGGAATCGATTCCTACCGACCCACCGCCGGCGGCTCGGCTACGTGTTTCAGGAGCCGAGCCTGTTTCCACAGCTGAACGTGAGCGACAATCTGCGCTACGGCCTCAAGCGCGTGCCGGCGAGCAAGCGTCATGTCCGGCTCGATGAAGCGATCGCCTTTCTATCGTTGAAGGACCTGCTCGACCGCGCGCCGCAGCAACTCTCCGGCGGCCAACGCCAGCGCGTAGCGATCGCGCGCGCATTGCTATCCAGCCCACAGCTGCTGCTGATGGATGAACCGCTGTCGAGCCTCGATCACGCGGGGCGCCAGGAAGTTCTGCCGCATCTGCAACGACTGCATGACGAGCTCTCGATTCCGATCATCTACGTCAGTCACGAGATCAGCGAAGTGATGCTGATCGCGGATCACATGGCCGTGCTTGCCGAAGGTCGGCTGGAAGTGATGGGACCCATTCATGAGGTATTGACGCGCACCGATCTGCCAGTGGCGCACCTGGAGCAATCAGGCAGCGTGCTCGACGGTCGGATCGCACAGCACGATGCGCAATATTCGCTCAGCTACATCGAGGTGAATGGCGGCCGGCTCGCCATCTCACAGCGCGAGGCGCCGATAGGCACCTCCGTACGAGTGCGCATCGAAGCACGCGATGTCAGCCTGGCGCTGAAGCCACCGCAGCAGAGCAGCATCACCAACATTTTGCCCGCGCAGGTGATTGAAGTCAGCGACGACCGCGATCCCGCGCAGCGGCTCGTGAAGCTCGACATCAACGGCCGGCCCCTGCTCGCTCGGATCACGCGACGCTCGGAGCACCAGCTCGGCATCGCGCCGGGTGCACGCGTCTATGCGCAGATAAAAAGTGTCGCGTTGATGGGATGAAGCTGTAGAGGATCCAGGCAGCAACGGCCTCGGCGAAGCTATTAGCGGTTCACTCGCCCGCAGCCACCACGGCTCCCGCCGCGGGCTTGCGTGTGAGCCACAGCAGCCCGAGCGGTATGAATCCCATCCACGCAGTGATCCAGAAGTAATCGAGCGAAGACAGCAGATACGCCTGGTGGATCAGGGTCTGCGTCAGCATGCCCAGCTGCGTACCGGAGGCGGCGAAACCATCCGATTGCAGCGCGTGTGTGGCCGATTGCACCGCCGGACTGAATACACTGGTGGTTTCCGCCAGACGCGCCTGATGAAACGTCTCGTGGCGATCCCAGAAAGTCGTCGTCAGCGACGTCGCGAAGGCACTCGCGACGATGCGCAGAAAGTTTGATAGTCCTGACGCCTGCGGCACCCGCTGCGGCGGCAGACCGTCGAGCAGGATGGTGATCAGCGAGACGAAGAACGTCCCCATCGCGATGCCCATCACGAGACCCGGGAGCATGAACGCGAAGAAGCTCGCATCTTCGGTCAGCTGCGCACGCATGAAGTACGACACGATGAAAGCGACGAATCCGACGCTGGCGATCCAGCGCGCGTCGACCTTGCCGATGAGGCGTCCAACGATCGGTGCCACCAGGACCGACACGATGCCGGAGGGTGCCGCCACCAGGCCAGCCCAGGTCGCCGTATAGCCAAGTTCCGTCTGCAGCCACAGCGGATAGAGCACTAGGTTGCCGAAGAAGGTTGCATAGCCCAGGCAGAAAGCGATCGTGCCGAGCGTGAAGTTACGTCGCTTGAACAGCGACAGATCGACGATAGGATGCTTCTCGGTGATCTCCCAGATCAGCCATGCCACCAGCGCGATCACGGAGAAGATAGTCAGCGTGACGATCGCGGGCGAGTTGAACCAGTCGAGGTCCTTGCCCTTATCCAGCATGACCTGCAGGGCGCCGACCCAAACCACCAGCAGACCCAGTCCCACGCCGTCGATCGGCACGCGGCGGGTCGGCGTCTCGCGCTTGAAAAGAAAGCGCATGCAGACAATGCCGGCGAATACGCCGACCGGCACGTTGATGTAGAAGATCCACGGCCAGCTCCAGTTGTCGGAGATATAACCACCCAGCACCGGACCGGTTATCGGGGCCACCAATGTGGTCATCGACCAGATGGCGAGCGCCGTGCCCTTCTTCTCCGGAGGAAACAGCATCAGCAGCAACGACTGCGATCCGGGGATCATCGGACCGGAGACCGCGCCCTGAATCACCCGGAACACCACCAGCGATGACAGGCTCCATGCGGCGCCGCACAGGAAGGACGCGGCCGTGAACAGGAACACCGACATCACGAAGGTCCGCACGACGCCATAACGCTGCATCAGCCAGCCGGTGAGTGGCACACAGATGCCGTTGCTGACGGCGAACGACGTGATGACCCAGGTCCCCTGGTCGGTGCTGACACCCAGATTGCCAGCCATGGTAGGGATCGCGACATTGGCAATGCTGGTATCCAGCACCTGCATGAAGGTGCCGAATGCCAGTGCCAGTGCGACCAGCGCGCGCTTGCCGCCGGTCAGATCCGAGGTATCGTTCACCTCGCCGACCCCACCATCGTGCCGTCGAGCGTGGTCGTCCGAAGCACACCAGCGTTCTGCGCGACGATGCTCTGAATGCGCGCCTCGATCTGCGGATCATCGCCCTCGCTGACCTCGGAGGGCAACGGAGCCGATCGAACCTGCGTCGCCATCAATGATCCGGACGTATCGTGAACGTCCACCCGCACCGTCATCGACAGTCCCACGCGCAGCGGATGAGCCTTCAGGTCCTGCGGATCGATCGCGATGCGCACCGGTACGCGCTGGACGATCTTGATCCAGTTGCCCGACGCATTCTGCGCGGGCAGCAGCGCGAAAGCACTGCCGCTGCCGGCCGACAGGCCCGCAATTTTTCCGTGGAATTCGATATCGCGACCGTAGAGATCGGCATGCAACCGGACAGGTTGACCGACACGGATGTCACGCAGCTGTCCTTCCTTGAAGTTCGCGTCGACCCAGACATCATCCAGCGGCACCAGACCCATCAGTGGAGAACCCGCAGCCACGCGCTGCCCGATCTGCACCGAGCGGCGCGCGATCACGCCCGCGACCGGTGCCTTCAGCAGCGTGCGATGCAACGCAAGCGCGGCGTTGCGTACCGCGGCTTCCGCATCCAGCACCTGCGGATGCGTTTCCACAGTCGTTCCCTGGATCTGCGCCTCGGTAGCATTCAGCGCCTGACGCGCACCATCCAGTGCCGCCTGCGCACCCGCGAGCGCATCACGCGAGTGCGACAACTCCTCGCCCGACACGGCGCCGTCGGCCAGCAATCCTTCGCGTCGCTTGACGTCGTCCTGCGCCCGCCGCACGTCGGACTGACGCTGTGCGATCTGCGCCTGCAACTGATCGCGCTGCGCGAACAGCCCGCGCACGCTACGCACGGCACGCGCGAGCTGTGCCTCGGCCGCCGCGGTCGCCACCTTGGCATCGGCGGGATCGAGTTCAGCCAGCACCGTGCCACGCTCGACGCTCTGCGTATCGTCCACGCGCACCGAGAGCACCGTGCCCGGGACCTCGCTCGTGATCTGCACCAGGTCGCTGTTGATGTAGGCATCGTCAGTCGACTCATAACCTTTGGCGACCAGCAACCAGCTCGCCATCCAGACGACCGCGCCCACGACGATCACAGCGCCCAGAATGATGAATGCGCGCTTCCTGGTGCGGCTACTACCGCGGGAAGCGCTGGCAGCGGGGTTGCCAGCGTTGGGGTCGCTGGCCCCGGTGCTGTGGGCGCCAGCGTTGCTGTTGCCGGGATTGCTGTTGCCGGGAGCGGGGGTATTCATGGTCGTGCCTTGATCGGTGACTGCGCCGGAACCAGCGCAGCAACGGGGGTGGAAGTCGAATTCTGGAAACTGCCGCCGACGGCCAGCAGCAAAGTCACACGCGAAATCACCAGCGACGAGGTCAGATCGACCTGCTGCTGGCGCTGATGCAGCACTTCGGTCTCGGCGTTGAGCACCGTCAGATAGCCTGCAAGGCCTGCGCGATAGCGCTCTTCGGCCAGTCGGTAAGCGTCCTCGGCCGCGTTCAGGGACTGCAGCTGCTGCTCGATCTGATGCGTCAGCGTATCGATCTGCGTCAGCTGATCGGCGGCTTCGCGTACCGCCTTCACGACTGTGTCGTCGTATCGAGCGACCGCCTGGTCGAGCTGCGCTTCGCTCCCCTGGTATTGAGCCCGCAACCGCCCGGCGTCGAACAGGGGTAGCGACAACGACGGGCCGGCACCGTACCCGAACGACGAAGCATCGATGAAGTCTTGCAGGCTGAAGGAAGCGAAGCCCACGAACGCCTTCAGCGAGATGTCTGGATAGAACGCTGCTTTGGCCGCGCGTTTCTGCGCATCCGCCGCCACGATCCGCTCGCGTGCGGCGATCACATCGGGCCGCCGCTCGAGCAGATTGATCGGCAGCGCCTGCGGCAACGGCAAGGCCGCATCGGGATCGAATTTCGGTCGCTCGATGGCGAAATATTGATCGGCGCCACGTCCAATCAGTGCCGTCAGTTCATGCGCCGCCAATGACTGTGAAGCCTCCGCCTGCAGCAGGTCGACGCGCGCCTGGGGCAATGCGCCCTCTGCCTCGCGCAGTTCGACTCGGGTGTCCAGTCCCGCAGCGAGGCGCTTGCGCGTGATGTCCAGGATCGTCTCGCGCTGCGCTTCGGCTCGCTGCGCAATGTCCGCGAGCGCGTAGGCGCGATACAAGTCCACATACGACTGCACCACGGCGCCCGTCAGCATCAGCCGTGCCTGCTCGATATCCAATTTCGCCGCTTCACTCATCGAGCGCGCCTCAGCCGAGACAGCCGCGTGTTTTCCCCAGACATCGAGGTCCCAGGAAAGATTCGCACCGAGATCACCGGCCCAGACCGAACTGCCAGCGTCCAGCGCAGACGGAAAGCCCGACGGGATCTTCAATCGCGTCTCGCCCGCGCTCAGGTTTGCCCGCGGCCATTGCCCCGCGCGCGCCACCGCGACCTGTGCCTGCGCCTCGCGCAGCCGGCCGCTGGCCTCTGCCAGATCCGGATTGGCGAGCAGCGCCTGACCGATCAGGCGGTCGAGCTGACTGTCGTTGAACGACTGCCACCAGGCGTCCGGTGATGCCAGCACCGCGTCAGCCGTGAATCCCAGGCTGTCATCGGCGATCGGATTCGGTGGCGGCGCATCGTGGCGGGGCGGCGTCGCGCAGGCTGCCAGCATGATCGCGGCCACGGCGGTCACGGCTGTCAGCACGTGGACGATGATCCTCCTCATTCTCCGCCCTCGGTTCCTGCTCCGTCCCCGGTGTTGCCGGCAGCGCCGAATCCGCCGATGAACTTGTGCAGCAGCCGCGTCAGCTCACTGACCTCCCCGGCCGAGAAATCACGCAACATGAAGTTCAATCGCTCGACGACAGTCGGAATCAACAATTCGACCATCTCGCGGCCGGCGTCGGTCAGTATCAGTTTGACCTCGCGACGATCGTCGACGCTGCGTTCGCGCCGCACGAACTCGCGCGCCTCGAGCTGGTCGATCAATCGCGTCACCGCGCCACTGTCGTGACGCAACTGCAGACAGATCTCTTTCGCGTTGAAGGCAAGACCGTCGCGCAGGTACATCAGCACTACCCACTGGGTAAAGGTAAAGCCGCGCGCCTCGATCGCCGGTTCGATGCATTCGATGCCGAGCGCCGCCGCGCGCTTGATCAGATAACCGACGCTGCTGCGTGCTTTGTAAGTTTCAGGGCTGTAGTGCTGAGTGGGATGCATACGAAATGGCTGCCAAGGTAGTAACTGTTAATACAGTGTCTGCTTTGGCAGATATTAAGCTCTTAACGTTTCTTGTCAATGACAGGGTTGTTGGCGCCAACCTGCCACCCAATGCCGCCGGTCTGCGCTAATCGATAATTGACAGGAGGACAAATACTTAACTTACTGAATGTTGTTACATTTCTTTTAATAAACTAAAGGATTAGTGAGGGAGCCCGCTGCGTGGGTGGTAAGTCTCAGCTGTAGACGATCGATAACAAAATCGGCGTTTTGTTATGGATCGTCTACTGCTGCGCGCAGCCCCCCCCGCGCAGCGCAGAGGTCGGGCACGAGGGCCTCTCGAGGAAGTCTAGATGTCGATCAGTTCGACGTCGGACTCAGCGATCGAGCAGCCAAGGAAGCGACTGCCGACGCGGGCGAATCGCGCTGCCCCATCGGTTGCCAGCAGCGTCGGCAGGATGCGGCCGGGGGACGCGGGCGATCCGCGCGCGCGCAACAGCCCGTCCTCCTCCAGCCGCCGGCGTACCGCTGACGCCGTGGTCGCGGCCGAATCGACGATGCGGACGTCGGCGCCCGCAGCGGCTGCGATCACATCGCGAAGCATCGGAAAGTGCGTACAGCCGAGCACCAGCGTGTCGGGCTTCTCCGCGGGGGCACCACCGAACAGCGGCTCCAGATAGCGCTGTGCCGCGCCCTGCGCCACCGGTCCGGTCGTCCAGCCCTCCTCGGCCAGCGCCACGAGCAGCTGACAGGCTGCCGTGCGGACGGTGGTTCCCGGCCGCAGGCGGGCGATGGCCTGCTGATAGGCGCCACCGCGTACCGTGGCCTCCGTGCCGAGTACGGCGATGGAACCATGCGCGGACAGCTCAACGGCGAGCTGGGCGCCAGGCTCGACCACGCCGATGACCGGCAGTCGCTTGAAGCGGCTCTGAATGGCAGGCAGGGCCGTGGCGGATGCGGTATTGCAGGCCACGATCAGCGCCTTGATGCCACGCGCCACCAGCACGTCGGCAACCTGGAGCGCGTATCGCTCCACCGTGGCCTGGCTCTTGGTGCCGTAGGGCAGCCTTGCGGTATCTCCAAGGTAGATGAACTGCTCGTCGGGCAGCTCCGTCTTCAACGCGGCCAGCACGGTCAGACCGCCTACGCCGGAATCAAACACCCCGATCGGGCGCGACCGATCATCGACGTGATTGCTCACTGCATCGCTACCCGTCAGCTCTCCGGCCGCAGGTGCGGAAACAGCAGCACGTCGCGGATCGAGGACTGATCGGTGAAGAACATCACCAGACGGTCGACGCCGATGCCGAGCCCCGCTGTCGGCGGCATGCCGTACTCCAGCGCCCGTACGTAGTCCGCGTCGTAGTGCATTGCCTCCTCATCGCCGCCTTCCTTGCGTTGAACCTGCTCCCTAAAGCGAGCCGCCTGATCCTCCGGATCGTTGAGCTCCGAGAAACCATTCGCCAACTCGCGGCCGGCGAGGAAGAACTCGAATCGGTCAGTCAGGAACGGGTCGGTGTCACTGCGGCGCGAGAGCGGCGAGACTTCGGCCGGATAGCCGCAGACGAAGGTCGGGTCATAGAGCGTGTGCTCGGCGGTCTTTTCGAAGATCTCGATCTGCAGCTTGCCGGCGCCATCGCTGTTCTTGTAGGGGATCCCCAGCCGGTCGCAGGCCGCGCGCAGATAGGGCACGTCGCGCAGTTGTCCGCGTTCGATTGTCGCATTGTGTTCGAGGACCAGATCTTCCACGGTGACGCGCCGGAACGGTGCTCCGAGGTCATATTCGCGCTGCTGATAGGTCACGATCCGGGAGGAGAACAGCGTATCGGCGAGCCCATGGAACAACCGCTCGATCAGCTCCATCAGTTCCCGGTAGTCGGTGTAGGCCCAGTAGAGTTCGAGCATCGTGAACTCGGGGTTGTGCCGGGTGGACAGCCCTTCGTTGCGGAAGTTGCGATTGACCTCATAGACACGCTCGAAGCCACCAACGATCAGGCGCTTGAGGTATAGCTCCGGCGCGATCCGCAGATACATGTCGCAGTCGAGCGCATTGTGATGCGTCACGAACGGGCGTGCGGCCGCACCGCCTGGTATCGGCTGCATCATCGGGGTTTCGACTTCCATGAAGTCCAGCGCGTCCAGGTAGTCGCGCAGGTAGCGCAAGATGCGCGTGCGGGTACGGAACACCTCGCGGCTGGTCTCACTCATCACCAGATCGACATAGCGGCGGCGATAGCGCATCTCGGTGTCCGCCAGCCCATGCCACTTGTCCGGTAGCGGCTGCAGCGACTTCGCCAGCAACCGAAGTTTTTCCACGCGTACCGACAGCTCGTTGGTGCGCGTGCGGAACAGCGTCCCCTCGGCCCCGAGGAAATCGCCAACGTCGTAACTCTTGAAGGCGTCGTAGGTCTCGCCCAGCGTGGCCTGCTGCAGGAACAGCTGAATCTGCCCGCTGCGATCGGCTATCTTGGCGAAGCTTGCCTTGCCCATGATCCGCTTGACCATCATGCGGCCGCCGACCTGAACGTGGATCGGATTGGCCTCGAGCCATGCGGCGTCCCGCTCGGCGTAGATGATCAGCAGCTGCTGCGCCAGCGCGTTGCGGCGGAAGTCGTTCGGATAGGCATCCCCGGTCTTGCGCCATTCGGCCAGCTTGGCGCGGCGCTCCGCGATCAGCTTGTTCTCATCCGGCGCGTCGTCGCCACCGTCGCCAGCGCCCTTCTGATCGTCTTTCACAATCCCGCCTTCAAACTCGCTTCCAGAAACTGATCCAGGGCGCCATCGAGTACCGATCCGGTGTTGCCGACCTCGACGTTGGTACGCAGATCCTTGATACGCGACTGGTCGAGGACGTAGGAACGGATCTGGTGTCCCCAGCTGACGTCCGACTTGGAGTCCTCGAGGACCCGTGCAGCGGCATTGCGCTTGTTCACTTCCAGCTCATACAACTTGGCCTTCAACATTTTCATCGCGGTCGAGCGATTCTTGTGCTGACTGCGCTCGTTCTGGCAGGCGACGACGATGCCGCTGGGCTCATGGGTGATGCGCACGGCCGACTCGGTCTTGTTGACGTGCTGACCGCCGGCGCCGCTGGAGCGGTAGACATCCATCCTCAGATCCGCCGGGTTGATCTCGATGTCGATGTCGTCGTCGACCTCGGGCGAAACGAACACCGACGCGAACGAGGTATGGCGGCGATTGCCGGAATCGAACGGCGACTTGCGCACCAGACGATGCACACCGGTCTCGGTGCGCAGCCAGCCATAGGCATTCTCGCCGCGCACTTCGATGCTCGCACCCTTGAAGCCGGCAACCTCACCGGGACTGCTGTCGATCACCTCTGCGGTGAAGCCGCGAGCCGCAGCCCAGCGCAGGTACATACGCAGCAGCATCTGCGCCCAGTCCTGGGCCTCGGTGCCGCCGGCACCCGCCTGGATATCGAGGAAGGCGTTGTGCGAGTCCATCTCGCCGCGGAACATGCGTTTGAACTCGAGTTTGCGCACATCGGCCTCGAGCGCCCCGGTGTCGCGTTCGATCTCGAGGGCAGTCGACTCGTCGTTTTCGCTCTCGGCCATCCCGAGCAGCTGCGAGGCATCGCTGATGGCGTTAGTGGTGCGGTCAAGCTCCGAGACCTCGCCCTCGAGCTTCGAGCGCTCTTTCCCAAGCTCCTGCGCGCGCTCTGGCACGTTCCAGACCGCAGGGTCCTCGAGCTCGCGGCTGACTTCTTCTAGGCGCTCTTTCTTGCGATCGTATTCAAAGAAACCCCCTCAAGGAGACGGTGCGTTCCTCTAGATCCTTGAGAGTACGTTTGAGCTGGCTGACTTCCATGCCGCGATTCTAGCAGGCCGCGCCGCGGCTCAGGAGCCGTTCTCAGGCGGGCATCAGGTGCTCGACCAGGAACTGCAACCGCTGTTCGCCCTGGTATTCGTTGGTTTCGAGCCGGTACACCAACCGCACTGCACCGTCGGGCAGGCGCGTGTGGCCCGCCGGCCCATCGCTGAAATTGAAGGCAATGGCGTCGAACTGCCCGCGGCCCTCCGGCGCGCGCAATCCCAACTTCAGATGCCGCTCCCCAACCAGGCGAGCGGAGGCGACGGTGAAAACGCCGTCGAAAAGCGGCTCGGGAAATCCAGGTCCCCACGGGCCGCCGGCACGCAGCGCCTGGGCGGTCGTCAGTGCCAGCTCGCAGGTCGCCAGCTCGCCATCGGTCTCGATCACGTCCGGCGAACCCAGGCGCTGCAACGCGCGCTCGCACTCGACATTGAAGAGGTGGGCGAACTGATCCAGGCGCGCCGCATCCAGCGTGACGCCGGCCGCCATGGCGTGGCCACCATATTTCTGCATCAGACCGGGGGATTGCAGCGACATCCGATCCAGCAGATCGCGTATGTGCACGCCCGGCATCGAGCGTGCCGAGCCACGCAGCGTGGCGGCATCGGCCTGCGCGAACGCGATGACGGGCCGCCGCAGACGCTCCTTGATGCGACTGGCAACCAGTCCGACGACTCCCTGATGCCAGGCGGCGTCGAACAGACAGACCCCGCCGCGCGTGACGCCACTCGCGGGATCGCGCAGCACCCGCACTGCCGTCAGCGCCTCGGACTGCATCTTCGCCTCGATCTCACGTCGCTCGGTATTGAGACGGTCGAGCGCCTGCGCCAGCTCGTGCGCCTGCGTCGCCTCGGTTGCCAGCAGACACTGTATCCCGACCGACATGTCTGCCAGTCGTCCGGCTGCATTCAGACGCGGCGCAACGGCGAATCCGAGATCCGACGCAACCAGCGACTGCTGCGATCGCTTGGCCAGCTCGAGCAGCGCGGTGATGCCCGGAACGCACCGGCCGGCGCGGATCCGCGCGAGCCCCTGTGCAACCAGGATGCGATTGTTGGTGTCGAACGGCACGACGTCGGCCACGGTGCCGAGCGCCACCAGATCCAGCAGGTCGGCAACCGGCAACGCATCGCCCGGCAGCAGGCCCTGGCTATCGAGCAGGCGCCGCAGCGCTGCCGCGACGTAGAACGCAACACCGACACCTGCAAGATTGCGACTGCCGAAGGCGCTGTTGGCAAGATTGGGATTGACGATCACATTGGCCGCCGGCAATTCATCGCCAGGCAAATGGTGATCGGTGACCAGTACATCCACGCCGGCAGCACGCGCAGCGGCGACACCTGCAACGCTGGAGATACCGTTGTCCACGGTCACGATCAGCGCCGGTCGGCGTGTCATCGCCAGCGCGACGATCTCCGGCGAGAGGCCGTACCCGTACTCGAAACGGTTCGGCACCAGAAAGTCCACCGCGGGAAATCCCCAGCTGCGCAGCGCGCGCACCAGCAGCGCCGTGCTGGTCGCACCATCCGCATCGAAGTCGCCGATGATCAGCACCAGGTCACCGCGATCGCGATGACGTTGCAGCAACCCGGCCGCCTCTTCGACCGACGCCAGCGTACCGACCGGCAGTAGCTGGCGAGTCGACAGCGCCAGATCGGCCGGTCCGTTGATGCCGCGCGCGGCATATACCCGGTGTAGCACCGGATGCAGATCCGAGAGGCTGCTCACGAGCGTGGCCGCACGACGCGTCACCGTGAGACTCACGTCAGCACCTGCGTCCAGGGCCGCGAACGCCGCCACCGCTGCATCAGGCGCCATGACGACAGACTGAACAGGTGCCGGCCTGCGATCAGGTGCAGATTCAGTCGCCGTTCGCGTACTGCACGCAGCGCGGCGGGCAGCACCTGCTGCTCGAGTTGTGACAGCCGTTCCATCAACAGCACAGTATCGGATCCGAGGCGCGCCGGCACGGACTCAATGGCCGGCAGAGCTTGCGAAATGTCCGCGCAGGTCAGGCGCAGCAACTGGCACAGGGCTTCGAGATAAACATCCCGACCGAAGAGCGCTGGTTGTCGCAGGCGCAGGGTTGGCGATGGAACAGGCGCACGCGCACCCCACAACCACAACGCTGTGACCGGCATCTCGCCGCGCGCCACGCGCTGCCGGTTGATCGGATGATCGTGCAACCACATCTCGACCTCCGAGCCAAGGCGGCGCAAGAGGTTCGCGCCATCACCGCGCGGCAACCCGCGCGCGGGATCCCCACCGGGCAGCGTCGACGGATCGGCACCATCGGCGGCCAGCACGGGGCCGCCGAGCAGCAGCTCGCGTTTTCCGATTGCCTCCAGACGCCACGGGGAATCGGAAAACACGCGGGCGAAATCGGTCGCGAGCCACTGCTGCTCGTCGTCGCCGAGTCGCAATAATCCGTCCGGATGCAGATGAACGCTGTCGAGACCCGCGAACAGATGCGCCGGCGTCGCCAGCCAATAGCCGGTGTTCTCCGGATGCGGGCGGCTGTGTCCACGAAACGCCGCACCGGCAATTGCCGCCAGCGTGAACGGCATCAGCGTCGGCGGGGCGAGGCTGGACGCGAGACAGTCCCGCCAGTCTCCGGGCAACTGCACATGCCGCGCGCGCGACAACATCTGTTCCAGCAGCGGCAGACGTTGCGACGACGCAGCCAGGTCCGAGTCCGCGTCCGCGTTGACCGCCTGAAAGCCCGTTGCGATGAGTACCAGCTCGATCACGATGGCGGTATCGTACCGAGCATGCGCCTCGCACTCGAATCCGATCCGAACATTCACCTGATTCGCAGCTACGGCGACGGCCGCATCGCGATCAACGACGAGTCGCTGACGCATCCATGCATCGTGTCGCCACGCTCGCTGGTACGAGACTGGCCGGCGACATCGGTTGCAGCGCTGGACGCAACGCTGTTCGAGCCCCTGCTCGCTGGCGGCGCGCAGATCATCCTGCTGGGAGAAGGTGAGACGCAGCAGTTTCCGCCGAGCGAGCTCAGGAAACTATGTCGTTCGCGGGGAATTGCTTTGGAAAGTATGAACTTGGGCGCGGCATGTCGAACCTACAACATCCTTGCCAATGAGGGCCGGGCGATCGTCGCGGGGCTCTTTCCGTAGCGATCTATGTCCGTGGCGGGGCTGTTTGCGTAGAAGCAAACCTGAAGAAGGCACAGAGACAGGAAAGACCCTTTAACTACCCCAACCACCCGAAGCTGACAGGATCCGGGCAATTGCGTCCGCGCTAACTCTTTATTGTTGTCGAACCGAATCTGGTTTTTGCTTTTTTTCTATCACGATCTTCCCCTGTTTTATCCCCGTGCCTTCTTCGTGTTCGCCTCCCCGGAATTCGTTCTTGTGTCGCCAACTGCAGACAGCGAATTCATCTTAGTCTGCAGACTGTTGATTTTACAAGCCCTTCACTTCAAGTACTTAAGTTTCAATATCTTATAGTATAAATTTAAATCTATTTCGAGATAGTGCTAACTGACGCCGCCAACCAGCGGCACAAACGCCACGGACTCGAGCACGCGGCGCTCGATGCCCTGTTCACGGCGAGTGATACGCACCAGTTTCTGCTGTCCTTCCGGGCCCACCGGTACCAGCAGGCGGCCGCCG
>DATBAM010000108.1:0-43700 GCA_036271535.1 Steroidobacteraceae bacterium
CTGACCGACTCGGTCAACGCGATGGCCACCAATCTCACCGGTCAGGTGCGCAACATCGCGGAAGTCACCACGGCCGTGGCGCGCGGTGACCTGTCGCGCAAGATCACGGTCGACGTGCGCGGCGAAATTCTGCAGCTCAAAGACACCATCAACACGATGGTCGATCAGCTCAACGGTTTCGCGGCGGAAGTGACCCGTGTGGCGCGCGAGGTCGGCACCGAAGGCAAGCTCGGCGGCCAGGCAGTCGTACCGGGCGTCGCCGGCACCTGGAAGGACCTGACCGACAACGTCAACGTCATGGCGAACAACCTGACGAACCAGGTGCGCGGCATCGTCAAGGTCGTCACCGCGGTGGCGATGGGTGACCTGCGGCAACGCCTGACGGTGGAGTCCAAGGGCGAGGTCGCGGCGCTGGCCGACACGATCAACAGTATGACCGACACCCTGGCGATCTTTGCCGATCAGGTGACCAGCGTGGCCCGCGAGGTCGGTGTGGAAGGCCGGCTGGGTGGCCAGGCGCATGTCCCGGGTGCGGCCGGCACCTGGAAGGATCTGACCGCGAACGTCAACCTGCTCGCTGCCAATCTGACCACGCAGGTGCGCGCGATCGCAGAAGTAGCCACCGCGGTGACCAAGGGCGATCTCACCCGATCGATCCAGGTCGACACGCGAGGTGAAGTGTCCGATCTGAAGGACAACATCAATGCGATGATCGGTAACCTGCGCGAGACCACCGATCGCAATACCGAGCAGGACTGGTTGAAGACCAACCTCGCGAAGTTCAGTCGCATGATGCAGGGCCAGCGCGATCTGGTCACCGTCGGACAGGTGCTGCTGTCGGAACTCGCACCGCTGGTCAATGCACAACAGGGCATCGTTTATGTGATGGGAGGCGGCGACGAAGCGTCACACCTCAAGCAGCTCGCCACCTTCGCCGACACCAACGAGAGCCGGGAGCCGCGGCGCTACCGTATCGGTGAGGGCCTCGTCGGGCAGTGCGCACGAGACCGCCAGCGGGTATTCCTGGCCGATATTCCGCCCGAGACCATCCATGTGCGGTCCGGGCTGGTGACGGCTCGTCCCCGCAACCTCATCGTGTTGCCGGTGCTCTATGAGGGCGAGGTCAAGGCCGTGGTCGAACTCGCATCGATGAACGAGTTCACGACCTCGCACCTGGCATTTCTCGAACAGCTCACCGGCAGTATCGGCGTGGTGCTCAACACCATCGAAGCGAACATGCGTACCGAGGGTCTGCTGACCCAGTCGCAGCAGCTCGCCGGCGAATTGCAGACGCAGCAGAAGGAATTGCAGCAGACCAACGAGGAACTCGCGACCAAGGCGCGCCTGCTGGCAGAGCAGAACGTCGAAGTGGAACGCAAGAACGACGAAATCGAAACCGCGCGCCGCGCACTGGAAGAGAAGGCGGCGGAGCTGGCACTGACATCGCGCTACAAGTCGGAATTCCTGGCCAACATGTCGCACGAGCTGCGCACGCCGCTCAACAGCATCCTGATCCTGGGACAGCAGCTGTCCGAGAATGCCGATCACAATCTGTCGGCACGTCAGGTCGAATTCGCCAAGACCATTCATGGAGCAGGTACGGATCTGCTCAATCTGATCAGCGACATCCTGGATCTCTCCAAGATCGAATCGGGCACGGTGACGGTGGAATGCGAGGAACTCGCGTTCACGCACCTGAAGGAGACGCTCGAGCGCAACTTCCGTCACGAGGCCGAGAACCGCAAACTGACCTTCACGGCCAGCTTCGATGGCCATCTGTCGCGCGCGATCACGACCGACTACAAGCGTCTGATGCAGATCATGAAGAATCTGCTCTCCAACGCTTTCAAGTTCACCGATCATGGCGGCGTCCGGCTGCACGTCGGCGTTGCCGCTGGTGGTTGGAGTGCAGAGCACCCGGTGCTGAGTCAGGCGCAGCCGGTGATCGAATTCTCGGTGAGCGATACCGGCATCGGCATCCCGGCGGAGAAGCAGCGCATCATCTTCGAGGCTTTCCAACAGGCGGACGCCGGTACGGCACGCAAATATGGCGGTACCGGTCTGGGTCTGGCCATCTCGCGCGAATTGGCGCAGTTGCTGGGCGGCGAAATACGCCTGAGCAGTATTCCCGGCAGCGGCAGTACTTTCACGCTCTACCTGCCGCTGGTGTACGTAGGCTCGGCGTTCGGCAACCGCAGTGGCGCGCCGGCCAAGGTGAGCCAGGCCAGCACCTCGATCGCTGCGACCGGGCTGCATCCAATCATCGTGCCGTCGGTACGAAACGACGATCTGGTGGACGATCGCGAGGGGCTGGAGCCGGGCGAGGCAGTGCTGCTGATCGTCGAGGATGATCCACACTACGCCCGCGTGCTGCTGAATCTATCCCGCGACCGCGGATTCAAGTCACTGGTAGCCAAGACCGGGACCGACGCGCTGGATCTGGCGCGACGCTACAAGCCGATCGCGATCACACTCGACGTGTTCCTGCCGGACATGCTGGGCTGGACGGTGTTGAGTTCGCTCAAACGCGACGTCGCGACCCGGCACATCCCGGTGCAGATCATCACCATCGAGGAGGAGCGGCAGTACGGCTTGGAACGCGGTGCGTTCTCCTTCATCAACAAGCCGCTGACCACCGATGGGCTGGAAGTGGCCTTCGATCGTATCAAGCGTTTTACCGAGCCACGGGTGCGTGAACTGCTGGTCATCGAGGATGACTCGGCGGAGCAGATGAGCATCCGCGAACTGCTCGGGCACGACGACGTGGCGATCACGATGGCCGGCAGCGGCGCCGACGCCCTGAGGCTGATGGCCGAGCGCAACTTCGATTGCGTGGTGCTCGATCTGCGATTGCCGGACATGAGCGGGTTCGAACTGCTGGGTCGTCTGCAGGAGGACGACCGGCTGTCGGAGGTTCCGGTGGTCGTGTTCACCGGCCGCGAACTGTCGAATGCGGAGCAGGCGGAACTCAAGCGCAAGGCCAAGAGCATCGTGCTCAAGGGCGTGCAGTCTCCCGAACGGCTGTTCGACGAGACGGCGCTGTTCCTGCACCGCATCGTCACGGATCTGCCACCGGCCAAGCAGAAACTGATCGAGAATCTGCATCAGAGCGACGAGTCGCTGCGAAATCGCAAGGTGCTGGTGGTCGACGACGATATTCGTAATATCTTTGCGTTGAACAGTCTGTTGGAGCGGCACAACATGCAGGTTATCAGCGCCAATAACGGCCAGGAGGCCATCCGGCTGGTCGAAACCACGCCGGAGTTGGCATTGGTGCTGATGGACATCATGATGCCGGAGATGGATGGCTACGAGACCATGCGGCGAATCCGCACGAACCAGGAATTCCGGCAATTGCCGATCATCGCCTTGACGGCCAAGGCAATGAAGGGCGACCGCGAGAAGTGCCTGGAAGCGGGAGCTTCCGACTACGTGGCCAAGCCGGTCAATACGGAGCAGTTGCTCTCATTGGTGAGGATGTGGCTGCACAGATAGAAAACCAAAGCGGCCGGCCTGACGACAAGGTCAACATCCTGCTGGTTGACGATCAACCGGCACGGTTGATGTCGTATGAGACCATTCTGGACTCCCTGGGTCAGAATCTGATCACGGCGCGCTCAGGATTGGAGGCGCTCGAGCGTCTCATGGCCAATGAGTTCGCGGTGGTGCTGCTGGACGTCAACATGCCGGGCATGGACGGGTTCGAAACCGCCAGCATGATTCACGAGCATCCGCGCTTCGAGAAGACGCCGATCATATTCGTCACCGGCGTGCATATCACGGAGCTCGACCGGTTGCAGGGCTACAAGCTGGGAGCCGTCGACTACGTATCCATCCCGGTGGTGCCGGAGATTCTGCGCAGCAAAGTTGCCGTGCTGGTGGAGTTGTATTGCAAGCGCCGCGAACTGCAGCGGCTCAATACCAGTCTCGCGGAGGCCAACGAAGCGCTGGCTCAGGCCAACTCCACCCTGCAGGCCGAAAAGACACGGGAACTGGAATCCCTCAATGCGACCCTGCGTGAAGCCAACCGGCACAAGGATGAGTTCCTGGCGATGCTGGCGCACGAACTGCGCAATCCGCTGGCGCCGATACACAACGCGGTGCAGCTGATGCGCAATCCGGTGCTGCCGGCCACGCAGCTGAACTGGGCGCGTGACGTCATCGAGCGCCAGGTCAGTCATCTGACGCGCCTGGTAGACGATCTGCTCGACGTTTCCCGTATCACTCGCGGCAAGATCAAGGTCACTCGCGAGTCGCTCGAGCTGGCCAACATCGTGTCGCGTGCCGTCGAGACCGTGCAGCCGATGCTGGCACGTCAGAATCATGAGCTGGTGGTGAACGTAGCGCCGCAGCCGATCTACATCGAAGGCGACCTCACACGCCTGACGCAGATCGTCGGCAACATCCTCAGCAACGCGATCAAATATACCGATGACGGTGGTCGCATCGAACTCGACGCCGGCGCGCGCGGGGAGATGGTCGAGATCCGCGTCCGTGACAATGGCATTGGAATCGAACCTGACGCGCTGCCCGCGGTGTTCGATCTGTTCACGCAGGCGTCGCGCTCTTTCGAGCGCACCCAGGCGGGACTCGGAATCGGGCTGGCGCTGGTCAAACGGCTGGTCGAGCTCCATGACGGCCAGGTCGAGGCGCGCAGTGCCGGCCTCGGCAAGGGCAGCGAATTCGTCGTGCTGCTACCGCGGCAGTCGCGCACGTCGCATGGCGGCTTGATGCCCATGTCCTCGTCGAGCATGGCGGCGCATGAGGTGCCGCACGGGGCGGTACGCCGGATACTGGTGGCGGACGACAATCGCGATGCGCTGGACAGCCTGGCGGAGCTGTTGACGATGGCCGGCCACGAGACGCATCGGGCGGCCGACGGCATTCAGGCATTGGAAGCAGCCGATCGTTTGCGCCCCGATGTGGTGCTGCTCGATATCGGCATGCCGGGAATGGACGGTTATGAGGTGGCGCGCCGCATACGAGCATTGCCGTGGGGGCGCGAGACCATGCTGGTGGCGTTGACCGGCTGGGGCCAGGACAGCGACCGCAAGTGCTCGAGCGAAGCCGGCTTCAACGCGCATTGGGTCAAACCGCTGGAGCTCGACCGCCTCTGGAGCCTGCTGGAACAATTGCCGAAGGCCGACGTCGCCGTGCCCGCCGCCATGAACGGTACGAATTAGCCGCCAGCAGGGTGGCAGCAAACCACAGGCCGGCCACAAACCAATAGACTGGGCGGGTGAGTGTTCCACCACCAGCCCCCTCATCCGAGCAGGCGTCGCGGCCTGCCCAATCTTCGTCGCTCGAGCGGTCGCTCGCGCCTCGTCATATGACGATGATCTCGATGGGCGGGATCATTGGTGCGGGTCTGTTCGTTGGCAGTAGTGCCGCCATTGCCGTCATCGGCCCGGCTGTCATCGTCAGCTACCTGCTGGCCGGCGTCGTCATCGTGCTGATCATGCGCATGCTCGCAGAGATGGCGGTCGGCCGGCCCGAGGTGCGCTCATTCACCGAATTTGCCCGTGCCGGACTCGGGGACTGGGCCGGGTTCCTGGCCGGGTGGCTTTACTGGTATTTCTGGGTCGTCGTGATTCCCGTCGAGGCCATCGCCGGGGCCAATCTGCTGCACGGGTTGCTCGCTGTTTGGATCGATCTGCCCGTGTGGTTCGTGGGATTTGCGCTGATGTCCCTGATGGCCGGAATCAATCTGCTATCGGCTCGCGCCTTCGGTGAATTCGAGTTCTGGTTTGCGTCGATCAAGGTGGTCGCGATCGTCGTGTTCATCGCATTTGCGGCCACCTATGCATCGGGTTGGCTGCCGCACAGCGGGTCAACCTATGGAAATCTGGTGCGCTGGGGAGGGTTCGCGCCGCACGGGATGGTCGCAATACTGGCTGGGGTTGCAACGGTCTTCTTCGCGATCACCGGTGCGGAAATCACGGCTGTTGCGGCGGCCGAGTCGGCGCAGCCCGCCGAGGCCGTGGCGCGGCTCAGCAGCGCGGTGATCGTCAGGATCCTGCTGTTTTATGTCGTATCGGTACTGCTGATCGTCGCCGTCGTACCGTGGAGTCAGGTAAAGGTCGGCCAGTCGCCGTTTACGCAGGTCCTGCTGACCATCGGTCTACCGTGGGCGGGCAGGGCGATGGATCTGATCATCCTGACGGCGGTCCTTTCCTGCCTGAATTCTGCCTTCTATGTGTGCTCGAGAGTCCTGTTCGTGCTGGCGGAGCATGGCGATGCTCCGCAATCCCTGGTGAAACTGAGCGCGCGCCGGGTACCGGCACGTTCGGTGATGATCGGCGCCGTGGCGGGGATGATCGGGATCATTGCGAACGCGCGGGCGCCGAGCACGGTATTTGCATTTCTGCTGAACGCATCCGGCGCTCTGATCGTGTTCGTTTACCTGCTAATCTGCCTGGCGCAGATCCGGTTGCGCCGGCAATTCGAGCGGACGGGCTCGCCGCCAGCCGGTCTGCGGATGTGGTGGTTTCCCTGGAGCAGCTATGCGGCGATCGCCGGGATGCTGGCAGTGCTCGTGGCGATGGCCAGAACGCCCGCGCTCGCGAGTCAGTTGTACGTCAGCGTACTCGCACTCGCGTTCGGCTCGGTCGCCTGCATCGCGGTGCAGCGCAGGAAGCGACAGTGGCGTCATTAAGGCTGACTGAACACATAAATAGCGAGTAGCCGAAATACGATGGATGCTCTTCACCAGACCCGACCTGGCTTGAAGTCAGGCGAGTTGCTCGCGTTCTATCGCGAGGTTCGCGATACCACCACCCGGCTTGCGGCCCCTCTGTCGGACGCGGACGCCACGGTGCAATCGATGCCGGACGCGAGTCCGGCCAAGTGGCATCTGGCACACACGACGTGGTTCTTCGAGACCATGATCGCGTGTCCCCATGTGTCGGACTATCGACGCTTCAATGACGCCTATCACTACCTTTTCAATTCCTACTACGAGAGCCTGGGCGAGCGCCAGCCACGTCCCCAGCGCGGAATGCTGACCCGCCCGAGCCTTGCCGAAGTACTGGCCTATCGGCGTCACGTCGATGAGGCGATGGAGCGCTATCTTTGCGGCGAGCCGCAGGCCGATGCGGCGCGATTGCTGGAGCTGGGCTGTCATCATGAACAGCAGCATCAGGAACTGTTGCTGACGGACATCCTGCATCTGTTCGCTCAGAACCCTCTGCGGCCCGCTTACCGTGCGCCTGGGCCGCTGGGAGTGCAGGATCGTCCGTTGCCGCCGCCGTCGTCGCAGGCCTTCGGGGGCGGCGTAGTCGAGACGGGGCACGATGGCGTCGGTTTTGCTTTCGACTGCGAGGCGCCGCGGCATCACGCGTGGCTCGATCCCTACCGCATCGCGGATCGGCTGGTCACCAACCGCGAGTGGATGGATTTCATCGCCGACGATGGCTATCGCAACCCGCTGCTGTGGTTATCGGCTGGATGGGCCCGAGCACACGAAGAAGGGTGGAGCGGACCGCTCTACTGGGAAGCGCGCGATGGCGAATTCTGGAGCATGACGTTGCGCGGCGCGCAGCCGGTCGATCCGCTCGCGCCGGTCACCCATGTGAGCTACTTCGAAGCCGACGCATTTGCCACCTGGGCACACAAGCGCCTGCCCACCGAGAACGAGTGGGAGCTGGCGGCGGGCACGACTGCTATCCGCGGCAATTTCCTCGACTCCGGCCGGCTGCGGCCGCAGCCGCCGACCGAGTCGGGTTCAGGTTTGAAGCAGATATATGGGGACGTCTGGGAATGGACGCGCAGCGCTTTTCTGCCCTATCCGCGATTCAAGGTCAGCGAGGGCGCCGTTGGCGAATACAACGGAAAGTTCATGAGCGGCCAGTATGTTCTGCGGGGAGGATCCTGCGTGACCCCGATGAACCACATTCGAGCCAGCTACCGCAACTTCTTCCCGCCTGAGGCGCGATGGCAGTTCAGCGGTGTGAGGCTGGCGGAGGACGTCTGATGTCTGAACTCGCAACGGCACTGTCCCAGCAGCAACACGGCGCGTTCCGGGCCGATGTGCTGGCGGGACTTGCGCAATCGCCCAAGACCTTGCCGAGCCGCTGGCTCTATGACGACCGCGGCAGCGAACTGTTCGAGCAGATCACGCAGCTCGCGGAGTACTACCCGACGCGTACTGAGACCTCGATTCTGCGCGCCGGCGCCGCCGAGATGGCGCGGTTCTGTGGCGATCGGCCGATCGTGCTGGAATATGGCGCGGGCGCCGGCATCAAGACCCAGATACTGATCGAGGCGCTCGCGGCACCGCGTCTGTACGTGCCAGTAGACATCGCCGGTGACTTTCTCGATCAGACGGTGACGCGACTGCGTGATTGCTTTCCCAATCTGCTCACGCGTTCCATCGTCGCCGACTTCACGCAGCCATTCGAGCTGCCGGCGTGGATTCCATCCGGTCGCCGTGTCGCGTTCTTTCCCGGCTCGACCATCGGCAACCTCAACCCTTCCGAGACCGCCACCTTCCTGCAGCGGATGCGCCGCCACGTCGGCGCCGACGGGCGGGCGATCATCGGCGTCGACCTCAAGAAGAGCCTGGAAGTGCTGTTGCCCGCCTACGACGATGCGTCGGGTGTGACAGCGCTGTTCAATCTCAACCTGTTGCGTCGGATCAACCGCGAACTGGGTGGCAATTTTGCGATCGAGGGTTTCCGCCACAGCGCCCGCTGGAACGAGCGGGAATCGGCGATCGAGATGCACCTGGTCAGCACCCGGGCGCAGAGTGTGCTCGTGTCCGGGCGCAAGTTCGAGTTCGACCAGGCAGAGAGCATCCACACCGAGAGTTCGCGCAAATATGATGTCGAAGGATTCGAGCGCGTCGCCAGGGAGAATGGCTGGGTTGTCGGCGCGCGATGGATCGACGATCAGCACCTGTTCGCGCTGTTCGGCCTCCAATAGGCCTCTCGCCGGCTTGAAGCATCGCTAGCGCGCGCGATGCTGGATCGCGTCGATGCCACTGATGAGATGATAGAACGCGTCCAGCAGTGGCATCGGCAGTGCAATGGCCCGCGCCTGTTGGACGGCATACCCCAAGGTTTCCTCGACTTCGAGGGCGCGCCCCGCCAGCAGATCCTGCAGCGTCGACATGCGATGCTCCGGCGCGTTCACGCGCATGCGCTCTCCCAGTTCGTGCAGCAGTGTGATGGCTTCATCTTCCGTACCCATGCCGAGACTCGCGACCGGTAGTGTCGAGCGGTCCGACAGCGCAATCCCACGCGCCGCGGCCAGCGCGACGACCTCGCGTACCAGGCGGACGAGGACGCGAGCCGCGTCGGGCTCGACCAGGTATTTCCAGCTGTTGGCACGTGTGGTTACCGATAGCACCATCAGTCCGGCCCAGGAAGTGAACTTGGACCACTCCAGACTGAGGATGTCAGCCACTGCGCTGGCATGAACGCCGGCTTGATGGATGGTCGCAGCGGTGTGTCCGGCGCGCGTGCCGCCGCTGCCATCGAGTTCGCCCAGATAGAGACAGCCGTTGCGAGTGAAGAGTACTTCGCCGCTGGCCAGCAGCTCGCCGCTGGCGTCGGCGAGTGAGCCGAGCACCCGGTCCCGCCCCAGGACGCTGATCAGCTGGTCGTTCTTCATCAAACCGTTCTGCATCGAAAAAGCGATGTCGATGTCGGAATGGCGCAGGGGCTCGAGCGCCGACATGGTCGCGTGCGTCTTGGTTGCCACGATCAAAGTGCCCGCGCCCTTGAACCGCGACGGATCGCTGATGACTTCCACCGCCTGCGAAAACTCTGACAAGCCCCGGATGCGAAGGCCGTGCTGTTCGATATTGTGAGCGCGCCCCGGGCGCGCCAGCATAACGACCCTATGGCCGGCTCGTGCGAGGTGGGCGCCAACGATGGAACCCATCGCGCCAGCGCCGAGGATGGCGAACTCTGCAGGATGCACGAGCCGAGTATAGCCGCAAGCTGACCTACAATAGCCGCCTGGAAGCCCGGCAGTTCAGGGAGTCAAGCATGACGCAGGATCTCGGTCGCACGTTGAACAGCAATCTGGACGCGCTCGATCACGTCAAGACGCAGGTCCTCGATCTGGGGATCCAGTTTGGACCCCGATTGCTGGTAGCCGTACTGGTGCTGGTGGTCGGCGCCTTCGTGGGCCGATGGCTGGCGAAGCTGACGGAGGGCTTTCTGAAGCGCTTCGCGCTGGAGCCGCCGGTGCGCACACTGCTGCTGCGTGTGCTGCGCGTGCTGGTGTTCGTCCTCTTTCTGATCCTGGCATTGCAGAATCTCGGCATCCAGCTGCTGCCACTGATCGCCGGCCTGGGCGTTGCAGGTGCGGGTCTGGCTCTGGCGACGCAGGGCGTGCTCAGTAACCTGGTAGCCGGGTTGACGATCATTTTCACCAAGCCTTACGTCGTCGGCGATTACATCGAAGTCGCCGGTGTCCAGGGACAGGTGAATCAGATCTCGCTCTTCAACACGATTCTGTTGCATATCGACCACTCGCACGTAGTGGTGCCGAATCGGAAGATTGTCGGCGAGATACTGCACAACTTCGGGCAGATCCGTCAGGCCGAGGTGTTGGTCGGCGTCGGCTACGAAGTGGAACTCAGTCATGCGGTCGAGGCCTTTGCTGCCGTCGTTCGCAGCAACGGCCGTGTGTTGAAGGAGCCGGCGCCGCTGGTGCAGGTCGTATCGCTCGCGGAAAGTTCGGTTCAGATCGCCGTACGGCCGTGGGTCGCCGTCGCCGATATACAGATCGTCATCGACGAACTGAGCCGGGCGCTCGTCGATGACTGCCATCAGCGCGGGATTTCAATTCCGTTCCCGCAACGCGAGGTCCGCCTGCTCGCCGAGGGGCGCGAGGGAGATGGACAGTGAAGCGCGCAAAGCGTGCGGGGTCCGTCCTTGCGACGCTGATGCTCGCGGCACTCCCCGGTGCGTTTCCGGCGGCAGCGCGGGCGGCTGAACCGGAGGCGACGCAGACTTCGTGGCCGGACAGCTTCTTCGGGCGCGTACAGGTACTGGCACTGCTGCAGACGCTCAATGCGGACCTTCTTAGTCATGACAGCGCGACCCTTACACTGGAACACTGGTGCAGTGCGCATCACCTGGCATCGCCTGCGCAGATCAGTGCACAACGCATACGGGATGTGACAAAGCCCGCGGACGCCGCGGTCCGCGCGCTGCTTCAGGTGGACAACGATGAGTTGGTCCGATACCGCCGCGTCAGTCTGCGCTGCGGTCAGGTCGAGCTATCCGAGGCGGACAACTGGTACGTGCCGAGTCGACTGACGGGCGACATGGCGCGGAAGCTGGACCAGTCCGATGAACCTTTCGGCAAGGTGGTGCAGCCTTTGCACTTCCAACGCCATACGCAGTCGGCCGTGCTGTTGTGGGCGCCGCTCCCGGAAGGGTGGGAGATGCTGGACAACAGCGGTGCGACAGGCGGCCACCGGGACCTGACGATTCCAGCCGCCGTGCTGGAGCATCGGGCCGTACTGACTCTCCCGGACGGCACGCCCTTCAGCGAGGTCGTCGAGACGTACAGCAGCAACGTCCTCTCTTTTCCGACAGCCCGCTAGAAATTCTGCCCGAATTCGGGCAGAATAATGGACATCTAACCGTCAGAGGCTGCAGCATCCCACCGTGGCTGAAGCGTTCGTGCTGGATGAGTTGGTCGAGCGACTGACGCTGACGACCCGCCTGAGCGAGCGAGAAGCGCGCCATCTGGTGCGCGAGGTAATCGCATTTCTTGATGAGCCGGTGGAGCGTTTCGCCCACCGGCGCCATGGCGAACTGCAGCGCGAAGGCTTCAGCAACGAGGATATCTATCAACGCATCGCCGGCGAGATCAGGCAGCGGCCGTTCGGTGTCGCCCCTTTGAGCCTGCGCCAGGTGCGTCGACTGATCTACGGGTGAAGCTGTTCGAGAACTGGCGGAGTACTTACATGTGTGGAATCGTCGGCTACATCGGCAACCGCGATGGCGTGCCTATCCTGCTGGAAGGCCTGAGGCGGCTGGAGTATCGCGGCTATGACTCGGCAGGCGTGGCGGTCGTGGCAGCCGGGCAGCTTCGTGTGGCCAAATGCAAAGGCCGGGTGCGTGATCTGGAGACGCAACTGCCGAAGCGTCTCAAGGGCGCGCCGGGAATAGCCCATACGCGCTGGGCCACGCACGGTGAGCCCAGTGATGCGAACGCGCACCCGCATATGGATGCCACAGAGCGCTTCGCCATCGTCCACAACGGCATCATCGAAAACGCGGACGCGCTGCGACAGCAGCTGCAGGCGCAGGGCATCGTGTTCCGATCCGCCACGGATTCCGAGGTACTCGCGCATCTGATCGCCGCCGCGGGCGCTGACACGTTGGCCGGGTCGGTGCGCGCTGCGCTGAAGCTGATCACCGGCACTTACGGTGTCGCGGTGATCGACGCGAAGCGGCCGGAGGAACTCGTGGTGGCGCGCAACGGCAGCCCTGTCGTCATCGGGATCGGAGAGCATGAGATGTTCGTCGCTTCCGATGCCGGTGCGCTGGTACGTCACACCCAGAGTGTCGTGCATCTGGATGATGGCGAGATTGCATCGGTGCGCGCCGACGGCTTCAGCACGATGACGCTCGATGGTGGCCGCACCGCCAAGATTCCCCTGACGGTCAACTGGACCGAGGAGGCGTACGGCAAGGGTGAATTCGCCCACTACATGCGCAAGGAGATTGCCGAGCAGGGTGAATCCGTGCGTCGCACGCTCAGCGGCCGTCTCGACGCGCGCTTTCAGACCAGCCACCTGGGTGGCCTCGATCTGCCTGCCCGAGAGCTGCTGGAAGTCAGGCGCGTTCGCCTGCTCGGGTGCGGTTCGGCGTACATCGCCTCCTGTCTGGGCGCGCACCTGATCGAGCAGCTGGCAAGACTACCGGCACAGGCTGAATCGGCGGCAGAGTTTCGCTATCGCAATCCGGTCATAGAGCCGGACACGCTCTACATCGCTGTCAGCCAGTCAGGCGAAACCTTCGACACGCTGGCGGCCGTGCAGGAGATCAGGCGCAAGGGCGGCAGGGTACTGGGGGTCGTGAATGTCGTCGGCAGCACGATCGCGCGCGAATGCGGGCGCGGTATCTATATCCACGCCGGGCCGGAGATAGCCGTCGTCGCGACCAAGACGTTCACCTGCACGGCGACGGCGCTGGCCCTGCTGGCACTGCATCTCGGCAGGCTGCGGGACCTGTCGCCCGGCCAGGGCGAGCGAGTGCTATCGGCACTGCGCGCGTTGCCCGATCAGATCGATGCGCTGGTGGCTCGCGAGGCCGAGGTGGCGGCGCTGGCAGAGCAGTTTGTCGGCTGCGAGCATGCGTACTTCGTCGGACGCGGAGCCAGCTACGCCGTCGCGATGGAGGGGGCTCTCAAGCTCAAAGAGGTCAGCTATCTGCACGCTGAGGCGTATCCGGCTTCGGAGCTGAAACACGGGCCGCTCGCACTGATCACGCCGGAGACGCCCACAGTCATCGTCATGCCGCGCGATGAGCTTTATCAAAAGAATCTGTCCACGATCGCCGAGGTCCAGGCGCGTCGTGGGCCGGTGGTGGCAATCACACACGCCGCGCAATCCGATGAGAGGAATGTCCATGCCGGAAAGGAATCGCTTGCCGTTGCCGGGCAGTTCACGGTACCGCGGTCGGTTCCGGAGATCGATCCGATCCTCCTGAACGTGCCACTGCAGCTGCTGGCCTACCATATTGCACTGCAACGCGGTCGCGACGTCGACCAGCCCCGTAATCTTGCCAAGTCGGTGACCGTCGAATAGAGCTTAGATTAAATGTAATAAATAAATAGACTTAAATGAACTATCTGATGCAAAGACTGAATTCGTTCATGGCTGTTGCCGGGAAAGTGTAACTTTCCAGTTGCTGCGGGGTTCTGTGTTCAAAGCTTTGAAAACCACGTGCCAACAGATGCCAGCGATTCCGTCGGAGCCAGCGAGTTTGCAGCGTTTATGCAGGCCTATCAGGACATGGTGTATTCCACTGCCGCGCGTATGACGGGTAATCCCGCGCAGGCGCAGGACATAGCGCAGGACGTGTTCCTGAAAGCCTATGAGCACTTCGGCAGCCTGCGTGGCAGCGCTACCGCGGGCGGATGGCTGAAGACGGTTACCACCAACAGCTGTCTGAATCATCTGTCGCGTTATCGCAAACGCTGGCGCTTCTTTTCCGAACTGCGGCGGGACGACGAGGAAGGCGATGACCCGGTGATCGACGTCGCGGTGCCTGACACGCTGTTCGAGGATCTGGCGGCAACGGAACGACATCGACTGGTCGAACAGGCGCTGGCGCAGCTGCCGGCGCATCAGCGTGTACCGCTGGTGATGTTCCATTTCGAAGAGATGGCCTACGAAGATATCGCTCGTGCGTTGAGCGTTTCTCTGGCGAAGGTCAAGACCGATATCCTGCGCGGCCGCGCCAGACTGGCGAAGACACTCGCTGACGCCGGTCGATCGAGCGGAACATGAAGTCCGACATCGAAGCGCAGCAACAGCGGCTGGAGCGCCTCATCGGAGCAGGTCTCGCGGAGCAGCCGCCGCTGCAGGCACCATCGTCGCTGCAGGCACGAGTGCTGTCGGAACTGACCCGGCGCGCGGCGTTGCCGTGGTGGCAGCGATCGCTGCGTCATTGGCCGCTGGCGATGAAGCTGGCTTTTTTCGGCGGGGCGCTGATTGCCGGACGTCTGTTGATCGGCGGCCTCGCCTGGTCCCGGGCATCCCAGGCCGCCGCGCAACTGCTGCAGCCTGGTTCCGTGCTGGCCAGCTTACAAAGTCTGAGCAGCGCCTGCGTGACGATGGGCGAGTTGATGCAACGCGTGGCGGACGTCGTGCTGCATCAGGTTCCCGCGCTGTGGCTCTACGGTGGCATCGGTCTGCTGCTGACGATGTATGTGACGCTTGCCGGCATCGGGGTCACCGTCTATCGCAGCCTGGACAACGCATGAAGGCGCGCGGATGAACATGAATACGACACGGCAACGCGCCGAGACGCGCACAACCAGGGCCGGTACCCGGCGTTGGCTGCTACTGGTGCTGATGCTGATATCGGCGACGTTCGCGCTGACCGCCAGCGCCCATACGCGCCATCATGACGACGACGACGACGGAAACAACGGGGTCGTCGCGATCGGTCACTCAGCCACGCTCGATGCAGGGCAAGAGGCGAACGACGTGGTCGCGATCCTGGGGTCCGCAACCAGCGCAGGGGAGGTCGGTGATTCCGTGGTGTCGGTGCTCGGCGGCACGCACGTGACCGGCCCGGTGGGACAGGATGTGGTGTCGGTGCTCGGCGGTTCGTACATCGATAGTTCGGTGGGTGGCAATGTCGTGGCGGTGCTGGGGAATGTCGAGTTGGGTCCCCATGCCGTGATCGGCGGACAGGTCACGGTGGTCGGTGGTGCGCTCAAGCGTGATCCGGGTGCGGTGGTGGGTGGCGAGCGGAATGTCATCGTCGGCGGCGACGGTTATTTCGATCGGCTGAAGAATCCCTGGGTCCGGCATTGCCTGCTGCTCGGTCGTCCGCTGGCGCTCGACACGCGCGTGTACTGGGCGTGGATAGTGGCCCTGGGGGTGCTGGCGCTGTACCTGCTGCTGTCGCTGTTGCTTCATCGCAGCGTCGAGCGATGCGCGCGCACGTTCGAGCAGCACCCAGGCCCGTCGCTATTCGCAGCGCTCCTGGCAATGATCGGGATCCCGGTCCTGCTCGTGATCCTGGTGGTCACGATCGTCGGTGTGATCGCGGTTCCTTTCATACTGCTTGCGGTGGTGCTGGTGGAGGTATTCGGCAAGATCGTGATGCTGGCGTGGATCGGCCGGCGTGTGATCGAGGTACCTCAGCTGTCGACGCCCGCGCGCACTGCCCGCAGCGTGCTGATCGGTGGCCTGATCGTGCTGGCGCTCTATGTCATCCCCGGCGTCGGTTTCATCGTCTACAAGCTGCTCGATCTCGTCGGGCTGGGCGTGGTGGCTTACGCGCTGCTGGCGCACTCGCAGTCGCGGCGCATCGATGCGGCCGCTGCCGCCGCCGGTTCAGCCGGGGCGGGGACAGGACAGATCCCGGCAGGCTCGCCACCGCCGTCGACACTTCCACCCCCAGGAGCTGCACCATCCGGCGCGCCGCCCGCGCCTCGCCACGGTCGTCTTGCGCCGGCCGAAGCATTGTTGCTACCCCGCGCCGGGCTCTGGATTCGCATGTGGGCATTGTTCATCGACTGCGTGCTGGTGGGAGTTCTGCTGGACCTGTCGCACGCCCACGATGACCTTTTCCTGATGGTGCTGGCGGCGTACGGGGCGATCATGTGGAAAGTTCGGGGAAGCACGGTGGGCGGGCTGATCTGCAGCCTCGAGGTGGTTCGGTCGGACGGCCAGCCAATGGATTGGGGCACGGCCCTGGTGCGTGCGCTGGGCAGCTTCGTCTCGCTGATCGTCGTGGGGCTGGGCTTCTTCTGGATCACGGTCGACCGTGAAAAACGTGGCTGGCACGACAAGATTGCCGGCACGGTCGTCGTACGGGTGCCCTGATCGGGCGACGCGTATGATCCATGTTGTTGTGAGGGCGGGCCGCTTAGGACTATTCTCCTGCCTCGGCTGACCTAACCGGTTGATTCACGCTCGGCACAAGAGCAATACGGAGCTGGGCCGCTGACGGGACAGGCGCCCGGCATTGCCGACGCTGCCGCTTAAACTCGAACTGGTGACTTGACTCCCGTCGTGGCGGGCGCCGGTGGCGCCCGGTCGGGGGTTCGGAGGAAATCGATAGATGGCATCGAACGATCTGATAATTAAGGTTCTGGAGACGCGCGCGGCTGAACTGCGCACGGAGTGGATAGCCGATCTGTCCAAGACGATCAGCAGGACCGCACAGGGCCGCATCTCGCGCGAGGAACTCGAACAGCAGGGCGCACAGTTCCTGTCCCTGCTGGCTGCAGCCAGCAAGAACAAACATGCCGCCGATCTGGCCGATCCCGCTTCCAAGCCGCTGCGCGATTTTCTGGAAGGGATTTCCCGCTCGCGCGTGCAACAGGGTTTCTCGTCGTCCGAGACCGCGACGTTCATTTTCTCTCTCAAGCGGCCGCTGTTCGAACAGCTGCGGGTGCAGGCGGGCAAGGACGCCGAGCTGCTGGCCACCGAGATATGGGCGGCGACTGAATTGCTGGATACGCTCGGGCTGCATACCGTCTCGACCTTCCAGCGATCGCGCGAAGAGCTGATCAATCGTCAGCAGCGCGAGATGCTCGAGCTGTCGACACCAGTGGTCAAACTCTGGGACGGGATCCTGGCGCTGCCGATGATCGGCACGCTCGATTCCGCGCGAACCCAGGTCGTGATGGAGTCGCTGCTGCAGCGTATCGTCGAGACCGGTTCACAGATCGCGATCCTGGACATCACCGGCGTACCGACGGTCGATACGCTGGTGGCACAGCATCTGCTGAAGACGGTCACCGCGCTGCGGCTGATGGGAGCCGAGTGCATCATCAGCGGTATCCGGCCGCAGATCGCGCAGACTATTGTCCATCTCGGTGTCGATCTGCAGGGAGTGATCACCAAGGCGACCCTTGCCGATGCGCTGTCGCTCGCGCTCAAGCGCACTGGCGCCAGCGTGACCCGCTGACGGCCGTATGGAGCGAATACCCGTATTACGGATGGGTGACCTGCTGCTGGTCACGATTCAGGTCGATATGCACGATCAATTGGCCCTGCAGCTGCAGGACGATTTGACCGCGTCGATCGAGCGTCATAGCGCCCGCGGGGTACTGATCGATATCTCGGCGCTGGAAATGGTCGACTCGTTCATCGGGCGCATGCTGTCGGACATCTCCAGCATGGGGCGCGTGTTGGACTGCGCGACCGTTGTCGTCGGCATGCAGCCCGCGGTGGCGATCACACTGGTGGAACTCGGGTTGTCGCTGCCGGGGGTGGCCACCGCGCTCAGCGTCGAGCGTGGTATGCAGTTGTTGCGGGGCGAAATCGGCAGACTTGATGAGCAGCGCTGAAGCCGCAACTGCCGGAGAAGAGCCACTGCGCTCCGAGCGCGATATCGTGCTCGCCCGCCAGCTGGTGCGGAGAATGTCGCAGCAGCAGGGGTTTTCGCTGGTAGACCAGACCAAGATGGTGACCGCCGCCAGCGAACTGGCTCGCAACGCGCTGATCTACGGTGGCGGCGGGGTCATGCGCTGGGAGCTGCTGAGCACCGCGGAACGCCGCGGACTTCGGCTGGTCTTTGCCGATGAAGGCCCAGGCATTCCCAACCTTGAAATCGCTATGACGGATGGCTGGACTTCAGGCCATGGAATGGGGATGGGCCTGTCGGGAGCGAAACGCCTGGTCAACGATTTCGAGATCGAGACGCGCGTCGGCGGCGGTACCCGCGTCAGCATCGCGCGCTGGAAGTGAGTGCCGCGCTGGACGTGGAGCTGAACGGCGCGACGCCTCAGATCCGCCACCTGATCGACGAGGAAAGCAAAGTCGGCGAGGCGCGCCGTCAGGCGACCCTGCTGGCCCAGCGGCTCGGGTTCGATGCGACCGCGATCGGGCGCGTGGCAATCGCAGCCACCGAACTGGCGACCAACCTGATCAAGCACGGGGGTGGCGGTGAGCTGCTGATCCAGCCCGTCCATCAAGCCGATTGCGCCCAGGTAGAGTTGCTCGCAATCGACCGGGGTCCGGGCATGGCGGACATCCAGCGCTGTTTGGCTGATGGCTACTCGACCGCCGGATCGGCCGGCACCGGACTGGGGGCCGTGAAGCGTCTTACATACGAATTTGACATCTATTCCGTAGGCAGCGAGGGTACCGTGGTGGTGGCCCGCCTTGGGCCGGATACGCGCAAAATGACGCTGCAGGGCAAGCGCTTCGGCGCGGTCAGTATTCCCGTCGCAGGCGAGGTCGAGTGTGGTGACGGCTGGCGATTGGCGGTGCGGGGAGGCGACGCGGCGATCATGATGGTAGATGGGCTCGGTCACGGCAGTCTTGCGGCGACGGCAGCGCGCGCGGCGCTGTCCGCGTTCGAAACGGCGCCGTTCGACGCGCCGCGCGAAATCATAGAACGAGCGCATCGCGTGTCGGCGGGTGGTCGCGGCGCCGCTGCCGCCTGTGCCGCGCTGGCGTCCGATGGTACGGTGAAGTACGCCGGAGTCGGAAACATCGGCGGCAGCCTGGTGTCGACCGAACGGTCGCAGGGCATGGTCTCTCACGGGGGGACACTCGGCGTCACGGTGCGGCGCGTACAACAGTTCGACTACCAACGGTCCAGGGGTGCGTTGACGATCATGCATTCCGACGGCGTGTCGGCCCGGTGGGACTTGAAAACCAGGCCCGGGTTGCTGCAGTGCCATCCGGCGATCGTGGCGGCAATTCTCTATCGGGATCATGCGCGCGAGCGCGACGATTCCACGGTGCTGGTGGTGAGCGCATGAGTGCCCGATCCCCCACACCGGGCCCGGACATGACCGAGCTAGCCGAGCAACTCGCCGCGCGCGAAGCAGAATGCGCAACCCTGCGCGAGGAACTGGACGAAACCAATCGCGGTGTGGTCGCGCTCTATTCGGAGCTCGATGACAAGACCGTTGAACTCAACCAGGCGCTGGAACTGAAGAGCCGCTTCCTGTCGTACATGAGCCACGAGTTCCGTACGCCGCTGACATCGATCACCAGCCTGACCGATATGCTGCTGGCGCGGATGGACGGGCCGCTGGGGGTCGAGCAGGAACGCCAGGTTGGGTTCATCCGAACCTCTGTCCTGGAGCTGAGCGAGATGGTCAACGATCTGCTCGACCTGGCCAAGGTCGATGCTGGTCGCATTACCATTTCGCCCGAGTGGTTCGAAATGGTCGATCTGTTCTCGGCACTTCGCGGCATGTTCAAACCGATCATACTGACCTCGTCCGTGTCACTTTCGCTCGAGGAACCGAAGTCGATCCCGCGGCTTTTCACCGATGACAAAAAGCTGTCGCAGATCCTGCGCAATTTCATCAGCAATGCGCTGAAATTCACGCAGCAGGGCGAAGTGCGTGTGACGGCCACGCTGATCGGAGAGGCCGAGGTCGAATTCGCCGTCACCGATACCGGCATCGGTATCGCGGCCGAGCACTTACCGACCTTGTTCGCGGACTTCGTGCAGATCGATACGCGATTGCAACGTCGCCTGCGTGGGACCGGGCTTGGCCTCTCGCTGGCGCGTAAGTTTGCCGAACTGCTGGGCGGCCGGGTCGGCGCCGAGAGCACGCTGGGCGAAGGCTCGCGGTTCTGGGTGGTCATCCCGGTGCAGTACAAAGGGCAGACGCCCGTGGCGCAGCGGATGTGAGCGGATCGCTGCCACCATCGGTCGAGCGCCAGAAGATACTCGTGGTCGACGATAACGCCTCGTCGTTGTACACCACCTCGCGCATGCTGCGTGCTGCGGGCTTCGATGTGCTCGAGGCCGACAACGGCGGCAAGGCCCTGGCTCTGGCCGATCAGGTCGGTCTGATGATACTGGACATCAACCTGCCGGACGTCGATGGCTTCGAGGTCTGCCGCCAGTTGCGCGCGCGCAGTACCACGGCCTATCTGCCGATCGTGCATCTGTCCGCGACCTTCATGGACGTCGAGGACATGTCGCAGGGGCTGGCAGCCGGCGCTGACAGCTACCTGACGCATCCGGCCGATCCGAAAGTGCTGGTCGCGACCGTGCGCGCGCTGCTATTCGCGCGGCAGGCCGACGTGGTCAAGCGTGCTGCCGACGCGCGCTTTCGCAAAGTGTTCGAGCTGGCCTCGAGTGGCATCGTTCTGCTCGACGGCGATCTGGTATGTCGGGATGTCAATCCGGCCTTCTGCGGCATCGCGAAGCGGGTGCGCGGTGAGATCGTCGGGCATTCGCTGCGCTCGCTGATCGCCGATGGACAGGAAGACGAATTCAAACGTCTGACCGGCGACCTTCTGGAGACTGGTCAGTGGCAGGGCATGCTGCCTCTGCAGCGTGGTGATGACGCCGTTGCCGACGTGGAATGGCGCATCGCCAGTGAGACCGACACCGGTGCGCGCATCGCGGTGGCCACCGATGTGACGGAGCGGCGCCGTGCCGAGGTCGAGCGCGAGCGATTGCTGGCGAGCGAGCAACTGGCGCGTGCCGAGGCCGAGCGCAGCAATCAGTTGAAGGACGAATTCCTGGCGACGCTGTCGCACGAGTTGCGCAACCCGCTCAACGCGATCCTCGGCTGGTCGAAAGTGCTGGGCCGCACACCGGGAACCACGCCCATCATTCAGCAGGGTCTGGAGGCCATCGAGCGCAATTCGCAGGTGCAGACTCATCTCATCGCCGATCTGCTCGATTTCGCTGGCATCCGCTTCGGCAAGATGCGCCTGGATCTGGAAGTGGTCGATCCGGCTGGCGCGGTTCGGGCTTCCGTCGATGTGGTGGAGTCGCAGGCCAGAGCCAAGAGCCTCAAGATCTTCACGCACATCGAGGATCCGCAGGCGCGCGTGATGGCCGATCAATCCCGCCTCCAGCAGATCGTCTGGAACTTGTTGAGCAACTCGATCAAGTTCACACCCCGCAACGGACGCGTCGATGTCACGGCGAGGGTCGATCACGAGTTTTACCAGATCGAGGTCCGCGACAACGGACAGGGCATCAGTCCCGAGTTCGTGCCGCGCCTGTTCGACCGCTTCAGTCAGCAGGAGACCGGGGCAGGCAAGAGTCACGCCGGACTCGGCATCGGGCTGACGATCGTGCGCCACCTCGTGGAGGCGCAGTTCGGCACGATCGAAGCTCATAGTGAAGGACCGGGCACGGGAGCCACATTCCGCGTCAGGCTGCCGCTCACGCAGGAACAGGGGCGCTCGCTGTCCGAGATGACGTCAGTGTTGCTGCCCGGCCTGCATGTGCTGGTGGTCGAGGACGATGCCGACGCGCGTGCGCTGATCGCACGTATCCTGGCGGATTCCGGCGCGGAGGTCAGCGTCGCGGCCAGCGCCGATGAGGCACTCGCGCAGGTCGCGCAGGTCGCGCACGCGCCGCCCAACATCCTGATCAGCGATATCGGCATGGCCAAGAAAGATGGCTATCAGCTCATCCGCGCGTTGCGCGCCGGGGGCTACGACGCGAACCGTCTGCCTGCGATCGCACTGACGGCCTTCACCCGTCACGAGGATCGGACCGATGCGCTCGAGGCGGGCTTTCAACTACATCTGACCAAGCCGGTGAATGCCGATCAGCTCAAGGCTGCCATTGCCAGTCTTCGGCAGACGAGCGCCGACAGCATCGGCGCGGCCGAAGGTCAGCCGGCCTGAAGCAGTCTCAGGGGTTGCGCGCGACGAACGTGAACGTGCGTGACTGCAGCGTGCTCGGCAGCGAGAATTCCCGGCGCCGTACGTCCCAGGTGAGTCGCCGCCCGAATTCCACGCGCAGGTCTGCCGGTCGCTGAAGCTGAACGTTGCTCAGTTGCACATCGATCAGCGGACGCCGGCGCGACGTCGATTGCATCGCGAGGGGTGCAAATTCGTTGCCGGCTAACCCGGATGACTGATCCAGCCGCAGACCGTAGATCGGTGTCGAGCCGCGGCCGCCGATCGGACGGCTGATATACAGCATCAGCATCGGCCCGTGCGCCGACGGCACCGCGCCACCCGGCTCACCGGCGATGATAGATGCGCAGCCCCCTACCAACAGGCCCGTCAGAGCGAATCGGCGGAACAAGGCTGTGTCCTCCAGACCTGCATACCGGGCAGGCTCACGGAGGAGTATGACGTGAGTATCGTGAACCTACGGCCGTAATAGTCATAAAGCATAGTTCGGTCACAGAACACGCATTAGGTAACATCGGTACGTTCGAGCCACCGCTGCGTGATAGCGCCGCCTGCTGAATTTCTAGCGTCGTTTCGTGACGATGTCGATGCTTTCGTCGAGGGGATTGAAGACGATCTGTGCTTCGCGCCGACGCAGTTGGGAGAGTACGTGGTCGACCTTTTGTGGCAGCGAATACTCGTGCCTGCCGTAGTCGGTCCCTTCCCGCAGCACGAAGGATTCGACCACGCCCCGCAAGGCGTCTTCGCTCAGGTCATCGATAGGAATTGCGACCGGCCCGTCGCCGGCCGGATCGGCAGCGGCGGTATCGGCAGCGCCCGTATTGGTAACATCGCCTTGCTCGCCGGGCTGGGATCCGCGGCCCCGGTTAGGTGCGTTCATGGGGCCTATCTTACGTGAGACGGCACCGGGTCGGCGCTACCGTCCGACAGCTGAACGCTGCCTTAGCTGACACGGTGCTAACGCCCGATCCGCGACCATTCAACAGCCCACTCGAAGTGGCGATGCCATGAACTTCAAGGAACTTTCTCGGCGCCTGGCTCCAGAGCGACTCGTGCCTCGTCCGGCGCTGCCGGCCTGGCGTGTGTTGCGGCAGACCGCGGTTGCCTGGAACCTGCACGAAGCGACCCGCCTCGGTGCGGCGCTCGCTTTTTATACGGTGCTGTCGCTGGCGCCGCTCGTCATCCTGTCGATCGCGATCGCATCGTTATTCATCGACGTTCACGACGCGCGACAGGACATCATGGATCAGTTTCGCGGGCTGCTGGGCCCAGCGGGTGCAGAAGCCGTCGCGGATCTGATCAAACACGGAAAGGATGTCAAAGCCGGATCCGTTGCCTCCGTACTCGGCATCATCACGCTGCTGTTTGGCGCCTCGCAGGTGTTCTCGGAGCTTCAATCCGCGCTGAACAAGATCTGGGAAGCCGACGCGTCCAGAATTACCGGCTTGTGGGCGATCGTACGTCAACGCTTCCTCTCGTTCGGCCTGGTGCTTGCCATCGGCCTGCTCATGCTGATCTCGCTGATGTTCAGCGCGGCGCTGTCCGCGCTCGGTACGATCATGGACAGTGCGCTGCCGTTGCCCGAATGGGTACTGCATGCATTCGACTATCTCTTGTCCGTGGCCACCACTTCCGCGCTGTTCGCGCTGATCTTCAAACTCATCCCGCAGGTGAAAACCGACTGGCGTCATTCGTGGATCGGTGGTCTGGTGACCGCGGCGCTGTTCAGTCTCGGCAAGATGCTTATCGGCCTGTATCTCGGCAAGGCGGGCGTCGGGTCCGCCTATGGGGCTGCCGGATCGCTGGTAGTGGTGGTGGCATGGGTTTATTACTCCTCGCAGATATTCTTCTTCGGTGCCGAGTTCACGTTCGTGTTGACGCAGAACCAGCGTAAAAGAGACCAGAAGCGAAATGACGTCAGTTCAGCGGGCGGCACTGTGTCATCGGATGCATCGCCCGCGGTGCCTTCGGCACCGCCTGCCTCGCGAGCGGCATCCGGGCGGCCCGCCTGGCGCTGAAGGGCGCCGGGTACGCCGGGGACCTTGAAAAGGCTGCCACCCCGGCCGTCCCGGCTTGATTTGTAAGCGACGACCGGACCATCATCATCGTTCTCGCAGCTATCGATCTCGAGGTCTCATTGATGCAGCGGAGCGACCGGCGTGCCCGAAAACACTGATCAGAACTCTAACTCCGCCTCCGATCAACATTCCTCCCAGCCACAGAAAGCCGACAAGACCGCCAAGACCGAGAAAGCGAGCGCGACGCCCGAGGAACGCGCACATCGCCGGCGGGTCATCGGCATCGCATTGGTCATTGCCGTGGTACTGGCCGCACTGGTGGCGATCTGGTACCTGATCTTCGATCGCGGACGGATCAGCACCGATGATGCCTTCACGGACGGACGCTCGATCGGCATAGCGCCCAAGGTGAGCGGCTATGTCAGAAGGCTCGCTGTCAACGACAATCAGTTCGTGCATGCAGGCGACCTGCTGGTGGAGATCGATCCCAGTGACTATGAAACGGCCGTACGACAGGCCGAGGCGCAACTGGCACAGGCGCAGGCGCAGCTGGCGGCCGCCCGACTCAACGTCCAGGTGTCACGGACCTCTCAGCCCTCGGACCTGGTCTCGGCCGAGGCCGTGCTCGAGACCGCACGCGTGAATTACCTCAAGGCTCACGCCGACCTCATGCGTCAGCGCCAGGTGGACCCTCGGGCAACGACGCAACAGCAGACAGACCAGGTTGGCGCTCAGGAGCAGGCCGCGGCGATGCAGGTCAAGGAGGCCGAGGCACGCGTCAAAACCGCACGACTGGCGCCGCAGAACATCGCGATCGCCGAATCACAGGTCGAGGGTTTGACGGCGCAGGTGGCGGCAGCGCAAGCGGGGCTGGCACAGGCGCAGCTGAATCGTGGCTACACCGAACTGCGCGCACCGCAGGATGGCCGTGTCACCAAGCGTGCGGTCGAGATGGGCGATTTCGTGCAGCCGAATCAATCGCTGATGGATCTCGTGACACCGGAAGTCTGGATTACTGCCAACTACAAGGAAAGTCAGCTGAGAGACATGCGCCCCGGTCAGCCGGTGACGGTCACGGTCGATGCTTATCCACAGCTGAAGCTCACGGCTCACGTTGACAGCGTGCAGATGGGGAGCGGCTCGCGTTTCACCGCGTTTCCGACCGAGAACGCGACCGGCAACTTCGTGAAGGTGGTTCAGCGAGTACCGGTCAAGATCGTCATCGACCAGGGGCTGCCTGCCGACTGGGCATTGCCGTTGGGATTGTCGGTCATTCCGACCGTTGACGTGCGCACCCGATGAACGACTGGCGACCGACTCACAACCCGTGGCTGGTGGCGTTCGTGGTGACCAGTGCCGCATTCATGGAGGTCCTCGATACCACGATCGTCAACGTTGCCCTGCCGCATATCGCAGGCAGCCTGTCTTCCAGTCAGGACGAGGCTACCTGGACGATTACGTCGTATCTCGTCGCCAACGGCATCGTGCTGCCGATCAGCGGGTGGCTGTCGGCCATCGTTGGCCGCCGACGTTTCTTCGTGCTGTGTATCACGTCGTTCACGTTGTTCTCAGTGCTGTGCGGCCTGGCGACCAACCTGCCGGAGCTGGTGGTGTTCCGCATTCTGCAGGGTCTGTTCGGCGGCGGACTGCAGCCTTCGCAGCAGGCCATCATGCTCGATGTCTTCCCCCCGGCCCAGCGCGCCAGAGCCTTCTCGATCGTCGGCGTGGCGGCCGTCGTCGGCCCGGTACTCGGCCCAACGCTGGGCGGTTTCCTGACGGATCATTATTCATGGCGCTGGATCTTCCTGGTGAATCTGCCGGTCGGTGCGATGGCCGCATTCGCCGTGACCCAGGTGGTCGAGGATCCGCCCTGGGCACGCGCCGATCCAGCGCGTGCGCGTAACATCGATTTTCCCGGGTTGGGACTGATCGCGCTCGGGTTCGGATCGCTGCAGCTGGTGCTGGATCGCGGCGAGATCGATGACTGGTTCGCGAGCCCGTTCATCTGCATGTTCGCTGCGCTGGCGTTGATCTGCATCGCCGGAGCAGTCCTCTGGCTGTTGATCGCCCGGCATCCGGTGGTCGATGTGACGCTGTTCCGTGATCGCAACTTTGCACTGGGTTGCCTGCTGATGTTCATCTTCGCAGGCATGCTTTACGGCAATTCACTGCTGATGCCGCAGCTGGTGCAGCAGCGGTTCGGTTACACCTCGGATCTTGCGGGACTCGTTCTGTCTCCGGGATCGCTGTTGACGGCGATGATCCTGCCGTTCGTCGGCAAGGCGATGGGGCGCGTGCAGCCGCGTTACCTGGTGGCCTTCGGGTTCACGGCCTTTGGACTAGGCAGTCTCTATACCTCGACCCTGTCGCCTGACGTCGGCTTCTTCTGGCTGATGAGGGCGCGTATCGCAGTGATGATGGGAATCGCGTGCCTGTTCGCGCCTATCAGCGTCTCTACCACCGCGACGCTGACGCCCGCCCAGAACAGCGCCGGCGCTTCGCTGTTCGTCATGGCCCGCAACCTCGGCGGCAGCGTTGGCATTTCGCTGGCGGCAGCGAGCGTGGCGCAGCGTTCTCAGATTCACATGGCGTATCTGGCCGCGCACCTGAGCGTGTTGGAGCAGGGCTTCACGCATTCGCTGGCGCAGCATACGCAGACCCTGCTCGGCCTGGGACGTACGCTGATGCAGGCGAGCGCCCAAGCGCAGGGACAGTTCTATCAAACACTGATCCGGCAGTCGTCGATCATGGCGTACATCGACACCTTCGTGTATTCCGGGATCTGTGCGCTGGTGGTGGCTCCCCTGGCACTGCTGATGCGCGCCCGGGTGGCCAGTGCCGCGCAACAGCCAGGAGCGCATGCATGACGGCGCGGTGGACGCCTACCACCGGCGCAGCCGCGTGCGTCCGCATCGCGCTTTGCCTGCTGCTGCTCAACGGTTGTACGGTCGGCCCCGTCTATCGCCCGCCGGACGTGGCGACACCTGCGCAATGGCGGGCCCCTGTTCCCACGAGCGCTGCCACGGCAACGGATGTCGAGGTGCTTGCGAGCTGGTGGGAGCAGTTTCATGATCCGAAGCTCGACGAACTGGTTGCGGTCGCGCTGCATGACAATCTCGATATCCAGACCGCGGGCGAGCGCATCGTTCAGGCGCGGGCGCAGCGCGACGAAGTTGCCGGCGCGCGCTGGCCTAGCGCGTCCGGGACGGGCAGGGCGTATCGCGTCAAATTGCCGGACTCGGTCGGTGACCTTACGCAACCGCAGCCAGCATCCGGCACGGCGCCGGCGTCGGGATCCAGCCTGCAGCTGCCGAGCTACCTGAATCTGTATCAGCTCGGGTTCGATACCAGCTGGGAACTCGATCTGTTCGGCCAGACACGTCGGGCGGTGGAGTCGGCGAACGCTTCGGCTGAGGCTGCGGAGGCGGCGAGACGTGGTGTCATCGTGGCGACCCTGGCCGAGCTTGGCAACGACTACCTGAGCCTGCGCTCGGGGCAGGTGCGCCTCGCGATCGCCCTGCATAACATCGAGATCGACCGCTCGCTGCTCGAGCTGACGCGCAGCCGGCATCTGAGCGGGATGGCAAGCGATCTGGACGTGGCGCAGGCCAACGCTCAGATGCAGACCGCCGAAGCCAACCCACCGATGCTGCGAGCGCAGATTCTGCAGTCGAGCCACGCCATTGCCGTGCTGTTGGGCCGGCTGCCGGAGTCCATGGAGGACGACTTTCCGGCATCCGATGCAGCGACGGATGCCGGGACTGCCACGGACGCCGTGCCTGTGATTCCTGCGGGGCTGCCGTCCGAGCTGTTGCAGAATCGTCCGGACATTCAGCAGGCCGAACGGGAGCTCGCTTCTGCGACCGCGGCCGTCGGTCAGGCGCAGGCGCAACGCTTCCCCAGCATTTCGCTGACCGCCGGCACCGATTTCGTCAGCACGCAACTCGATCAACTGCTGCACCGGGGCAGCTGGAACTGGGACGTCGGTGCGTCGCTGACAGCCCCGATCTTCGAAGGTGGCCGCCTGGCAGCCAATCAGCGCGCGGCCGAGGCGGCGGCCCGGCAGAGTGTGCTTCAGTATCGTCATACCGTGCTGCAGGCCTTCGGCGAAACCGAAGATGCGTTGCAGGGCTACGCTGCTGCAACCGCCCAACGCACCGCGCTTGGCCAGGCGGTGCTGTCGCAGCAGCTGGCGCTGGCGCGCGCTACCCAGCTCTATCAGGCGGGGATGAGTTCCTTCATCGACGTGCTGGATGCCCAGCGCAGCGTGGCTGACATCGAGGATCAGGCTGCTCAGAGTCAGCAGCAGCAGGCAACCGCCCTGGTCGGTATCTACAAAGCCCTGGGGGGCGGCTGGCAGCCGACCGGTCCGCGGCGCGGCTCCTGAGCGATCGCGCGTCGATCAGCCGAAGCTCGGGCGATCGGCATTGGCGGGTTGCGCGAACTGAGCAAAGCGCTGTGCGAGTGCGCCGATCAGATGCGCTCTGAGCGTCTCGCGCTGTGCCGGATCGGCGATCGATACCCGCAGTTCGAGCGTCGCGATGCTGGCTTCGATTTTTGTCAGATAGCAGCCCTTGACGGCCTCCTTGCCCAGCGTGTCCTTCGCTACCTCGGCCGCCAGCTCGCTTGCCGCCTGCAGATCGGCGTCGCGACTGACATGCAGCGATACCGTCACCTGACCCGGCACGAAGATAGAGCTCAGATTGATCAGCGACTGGCTGGCGGCGAGAGCGTTCGGAAGCACGATATTCCGGCCGTCGTTCGATCGCAGGGTGGTATAGCCCAGCGAGATGTTCTCCACCACGCCGATCTCGGTGCCGGTCGGCGCCGAGATCTGCAGGATGTCACCCAGCCGGAAAGGCCGATAGATGGTAATCGCAATGCCGGCCACGAGGTTGCCGAGCGTGCTCTGTGCCGCAAGACCGATGACGACCGAGGCAATGCTCGCGCCGGCTAGCAACGCCGTTCCCAGCGCACGCAATTCCGGGATCAGGTGCGCATAGAGGATCACCGCCAGAACCCAGATCAGGGCGGAACCTATCTGCTGCAGGAAACTGATGGTGGTCCGATCGAGATGACCACCACGCGTCATCGCTGCGTGAACGGCAGTTCGCAGCGTTCGCGACAGGAACGCCGCGACGACGCTGAACAGCACCAGGTATATCAACGCCCCGACCAGTGTGTCGGGACGAAAGGTATGCAGCAGGTCGATTTCGCCCAGCTTCAGGTCATGCATGCGTCACGCTCGAACATGCATCTGAACGGGATCTGACGAGTGGCTACTCGTTGGTGGCATCCAGCGAGGCATTCAGCGAGGTGGCGAGTGCGGCATCTCCCTTGACCAGCTCGGCCCAGGTGATCTCATGCCCACGGCGTCGGCCCTTGGCCGTCAGCTTGAGACCTTCCGGCGAAATGACCACTACGTGGGCTTCGCCGTTGATATCGATTTCGCGTCGCAGAGGTTTGTCTAGTTTCGTCATGTCCGACTTCTTTACCTGTTAAGCGCCTATGCCAAAGCGCATCATCTGACGCGCTTGCTACCCGGTATGTCAGTCGATCAGAAGGGTCCCTGTCGGGCGACAGCCTACCCAGCCCCGGTCAACATGACAGCCGCGCAATACTACATGACAGATCGTCAATCGATTGGCACACGTATCTGCAATAGTCTGGCGGGCCCTTAAATATTTATAACCCGAACCACGGGGAGCCCCATGTCCAACCTCGCCGAGAGCACGCATTCCGACGCTGGCGCTCCCCGACCGGTCAGCGACGCCCGTACGGGCAGTCGCTGGAGTGACCTGATACGTCAGGACGACTGGTGGGCCATCTGGATCGGGCTCGGGCTCGTCGTGGTCGCGGTCGCACTATTCACCGGCGGCAATAGCATCAAGTGGATCGCGCTGGCCCCGCAGAAATGGCATCAGTGGTCGGAAGTGACCGTCCAGCTGCGGGATCACGCAGGGCAATATGCCGCGCAATTCGTATTGCTGGCGGTCCTGTTCGGCATCGGCGCGCGATCGCTCGGGTTTTCCCCGGTGCAGTTCGTCGCCAGTTTCCTGCTGCTGTATGTCGTTGCCCTGGCGCTGTATTTCGTCGGTCAGTGGGATCAGGCGTCCCGCTACAACCTGGAACCGCCGCTGGTCGCACTGGCGCTGGGACTGCTGATCTCCAACACCGTTGGCGTACCGCGCTGGAGTGAGGCGGGTCTGCGCGTCGAGTTCTACATCAAGACCGGCATCGTGCTGTTGGGAGCCGGCCTGCCGCTGACATTGATTGCGTGGGCGGGACCGGTCGCCGTGCTGCAGGCGGGAATCATCTCGCTGGCGACCTTCGGCGTGATCTTCAGCGTCGGACGGTTGCTGGGACTCGACCGGCGCCTTGCGGCCGTACTGGGCGCCGGCGGCGCGGTTTGCGGTGTTTCGGGGTCGATTGCGGTGGCGGGTGCGGTCGGCGCGAAAAGGGAGCAGGTGTCGGTCGCTATTTCGCTCGTGGTGCTGTGGGCGATCGTCATGATCTTCGTGCTGCCGCTGGCAGCGCGGGGTCTCGGGCTGTCGACCGGCGTTGCGGGCGCCTGGATCGGAACCTCGGAATTCGCAGACGCCGCGGGTCTGGCCGCGGCGCAGACCTACGGCGGCTATGCCGGCAATGTTCCGGGGATCGCCGGTAGTGCCAGTGCGGCAGTCAATGCCTTTACTTTGATGAAGGTCATCGGACGGGATGTGTGGATCGGTGTGTGGGCTTTCGTGCTGTCGATCGTGGCGACCACGCGCTGGGAATCCATTGGCGTGCGCGGACGCGCCGAAGCCGGCGAGATCTGGCGGCGTTTCCCCAAGTTCGTGCTGGGCTTTCTGATTGCGTCGGCGCTTGTCACGCTGGTAATCAGGGGCTACGACTATGCCAGTTACAAGAAGACCGTACTGCCGGCGCTGGTGGCGCCGCTGCAGTCGCTGCGTACCTGGGCGTTCACCATCGCATTCCTGGCAATCGGCCTCACGACCCGGCTGCGCGAATTCGTCAAGGTCGGTGTTCGGCCGTTCCTCGCTTTCACGGTGGGCGTGATCGTCAACGTGAGCCTCGGGCTGCTGCTGTCGACACAGGTCTTCGGTGATTTCTGGAACAGGCTCGGACAGTAGCGGCTACCGCGGCGCGAGTGTGCGCGAACTGCGCACACTTCAATCACGCCGCCGGGGAGCTGGAATCGCGGCTGCCGGGACTGGCAGCGCTGAGTTCCGCGCACGCTGCGGTGCGTGCCGATGATGGTCTGTGCCCCGTGCACGATCGCTATGTCGCGTCCTACTATACTTGTGCGGCTTTTGTACCCAGGTCATGAAACGTGTACGTTCCAGGGCACTTTCTCGAGTCCCGGCCTGACATCCTGCACCGGTTCGTCGAGCGACATCCGCTCGCGACGCTGGTTACCAGTGGCGCGCAGGGGCTGACGGCGGATCGTCTTCCAATGCTGTGGCAGCACGACGCTGGCGTGTTGCAGGGGCATATGGCCAAGGCTAATCCCCTGTGGCGGAACATCGAGCAGACAAGGGCGGTGCTGGTGATTTTCGACGGTCCGGAGCATTACATCTCGCCCAACTGGTACCCGAGCAAGCACGACGACGGCAGGGTCGTGCCCACCTGGAACTACGCCACGGTACAAATGCGCGGACTCGTGCGCATCATTGAGGATCCACTCTGGCTGAGAGCGCTGGTCGATCGGCTGACCCTGACGCACGAGCGATCGCAGAACACTCCATGGCAGGTGACGGATGCGCCGGCCGACTACTTCGACCGGATGTTGCATGCCATCGTGGGCGTCGAGGTCCAGGTGCATCAAGTCGAAGGCAAGTTCAAGGGCAGCCAGAATCGCAGCACCGCCGATCGTCAGAGCGTGGCTGCCCATCTGCGGGCCGGGGGTCTCGACGATGAGACGCTGCGGGAGCTGATACCGGGAATCTTATAGCGTCGCCTATTGCGGCGGCGGACCCTGCGTCACCCGCACCAGCGCGTCCGGACGAATCCACTTGCGGAACGTGCTCTGCACATCGGTCGGTGTCAGCTCGATGTAGCGATGCGCAGCGAGTAAGGGTTCGTCCAGCGGCAGATTCATGTCCTGGCGATGCAGAAAACCGTGCGCGATGTCCTCCACACTGGACTCGTTCAGCGGGATCTGGCGCAGCAGCAACGCCTTGACGCGATCCAGTTCCTCCTGATCGACCGGCGTGTCCTGCATCGAGCGGATGTCCCGGATCACGAGATCCTGGGCCTTGCCGACATTCTGCGGATCGCACGCATAACGCACCATGTAGATCGTGCGTGAGCGTCCGGATTGCAACTCGGAGTCCACCGAGTAGACGAGCCCCGCATTCTTGCGCAGGTCGACGCTCAGTCGCGTGGAATAGAAGCCGCCGCCGAGCACGGCGCTGCCGAGTTCCAGTGCGTAGAAATCCGCATCGCTGCGGGTCAGCGCTGCGGTTTGTGCAAGGGTTACATCGTCCTGGACGCGGCTGTCGTCAGGGACTGCCAACTGCGCAGCGGCATTTGGGGGCGCCGATGGCAGATCGACTGACGGCGTCGGACCCTCGGCACGCCAGTCACCGAAATATTTGGTCACGGCGCTCAAGGCCTGGTCGGGCGTCACTTTGCCGATGATCACGATCGATGTGAGATCGGGACGGAAGGTGTCGTGATGGTAGGTCTGAAGATCCTGCAGAGTCAGTGAGCCGACGCTCTGCGGGGTCGCCTCGACCAGGGTGGGATCGGTTTTCGGGAACAGCAGATGTTTGAGACCCTGCTGCACGAGATGACCCGGGCTGCGGTTGCGGGCGGCGACCAGTTGAGAGAACTGCGGCCGCAGCGCGTTGAAGGCCGTATCCGGCAGCGCAGGATGCAGCTCGTTGGCGGCGAGCAGTTCGACGGCGCGATCGAAATGGCTGTTCAGCGTCTCGATGGAGAAATCGGGTCCAGTCTCCTCGCGTGCACCGATCTCATCCAGTGCCTCTTCGAACGCCACGCGGTCGAGCTGCTGCGTGCCGAACGGCAGCAATGCGTCGAGCAACTGCGCGACACCTTGTTTGTCCGGCGGCGCCTGAACCTCGGGGCGAGTACGAATGTGACCGTAGATGCTGACAGTATCGCTGATCCGCTCGGGCTGCACGATCAGCGTCAGGCCATTGGGCAATCGGGTGACGATTGGTAGCGTCGTCAGCTCCGGTACCTGCAGCCGCTGCGAGGCGACTTGCGCCCAATCCGGCAGAGCGACCGGCTTGGCCTCGCCGAGTGCAATGTTCTCGGGGCCACCGAAGCCGCCGCTGGCCGGGACCGGTCGCCCCGATCCATGCGGGATCATCACGGCACTGACGGCTGTATCGAGCTTCAGATATTCGCGCGCTACCCGGTTCACGTCGGCGAGGCTGACTTTTTCGATGCGTTGCAGATCGTCTTCCGGCGACTCCAGACCATAGAGCGCGACTGCCTCCGACCAGATCGAAGCGGCACCGGCGATCGAATTCTTCTGAAATTCGGCCTCGCTGCGCTCCTGCTGTTTGGCGGCGTCGACGAGTTCGGCCGGCACACCACGCGTCGCAACGTCCTTTAGAATCGTGCGCACCTCGTTTTCCAGCCTCTTCGGATCCGTCCCGGCGGCAAACGATACGGTCGAATAGGCGAGCCCGGCCCGCTGCATCGGATCGAGCGAGAACTCGGCATCCAGCGCTTTGCCGTCGGCAACCAGGCCGTAGAGCGCGAAGCGGTGACTGCTCAGCACATCCGCCAGCACTTCGAAGGCCGGGAAATCCGGACTGTCGAGACCGGGGGTGCGCATCGCGATCATCTGCATCCCTTCAGGCCGGTCCGTGTCGACCTGGAAGTGCTGTGCCTTCACGGGTCGCAGAGGCCAGGTGGGTCGGGCGGGCAAAGTCTTCGAGTGAATGTCGCCAAACAGATCCCGCACTTTCTTCATCGTCGGCTCGAGTTCCACGTCGCCGACGATGATCAGCACTGCGTTGTTCGGCGCATACCACTGATCGTAGAAGGCCTTGAGGTCCGAAGCGCGGGTGCGCTCGAACGACGGACGCGTGCCGAGCGCATCGTGCGCATAGGGCGTACCGTCGAACATGATCTGCCGCAGGCGTTCGTAGAGCTTGTAGGCGGGGCTCGACAGATCGGTTGCGACTTCCTGTTCGATGGCGCCGCGCTCGTGATCCCAGTCGTCCTGGCCGTCCACTACGCCGCGCATGCGTGTCGATTCGATGTGGAGCGCGACATCCACGTCTTCGGCCGGGATCGTATAGAGATACTGCGTAAGGCTCTCGCGGGTATTGGCATTGAAGTTGCCTCCCATGATGGCGCCGATACTCGCGAGCTGGTCCGCGCTCAATCCAGGGCTGCCGCGAAACATCATGTGCTCCTGGGCGTGCGCCGTACCGGGAAAGCCCTCAGGGGCCTCATCCGATCCGACCAGGTAGTTGACCGAGGTCGCCACGACCGGTGCCAGCGTATTGCGCACGATGATGACCCGAAGTCCGTTGTCGAGTGTTGCGCGCAGGACGTCGCGTGCCGCAGGAACGACGGGGGCAGGGGGCATGACGGGAGCTGCGGGAGCAGACATGGCGTCGGCGATCGTCAAGCTGCCAAATGCCACCAGGCAGGACAGGCGGGCCAGCATCTTCATGGAATCGGACCTTGAATGTGAAATTACTGTTGCCGGACCGGCAGTTCGATGTAGCTGCCGCCATACCAGCGAATCTGCATTGGATCGCGGCCGGCGTCTATCGTTCCGTCACTGACATCGGTGTCGGTGCCGTAGTTGATCTGCTCGTCCGGACGCTTGTTGATTCCCAGGACCAGCACCAGGCGGCTGCCGCTCTGCAGTTTGCGGGCAGTGAGGCGCTCGATGCGAACCGGCAGCTGCTGGCGAACTCCCGACACGAGCAGGTGGCGATGAACGCGATCGGCGGCGTAGCTGGCGCGGAAAGCATACGGCGGGTCGAAGAGTGCAACGTATTCGCCGCTGGGCAGTTTCTCGTACATGGCCAGCGTGATGTCTGCATCCATGCGGTTCGGGATCAGATCCAGCACGCCTGACAGTGGCCCACTGATCTGCATCGGCTGCGTCAACGGCTCGCTTTCGTAGACGATCGCGTTGTGCGCGGGAAGCGCCGGCAGTCGCAACCCGGATGGCGCTACGTAGTCGGCATCGCTGCGGTCATCCATGTGGATTATCTGATCGACGGCGCCGTCGGCGGCGGCCTGCGTCGTGAGCACGCCACGACTATTGCCGTCGCCCTGGCCTTCGCCCGCGCCGTCGCCGGCAGCTGTCTGGCGCGGTGCCAGATACATTTTCAGCGTGCTGTTGGCCATCGCGGAGAGCGATGGCGCATGTTGCCACTCGTTGGAACCCATGACCTCGAAATTGACCCGGTCCTGCAGCAGCGCCGGTCTGGGTGCTTTCTTGAGGACGTAGTCGAACCACTGATAGCGCAGCTCCCGCAGATTGATCTGGGCCGTGGCATCGAGATCGAGCCCGCGCAGTGTCGGCAGCGGCTCGTGTTGCAGGACCCCGTGGTCGTACGGACCCACGACCAGTGTCTGATCGGCGTGCGGATTGTGCCGGTAGTGCTCGTTGAAGTAGTACAGCGATCCGGATGAGCCACCGTCGAAATAGCCGGCGATCGTCAGTATTGGGATATTCACCCGTGCGAAGTCGGTACGGTACGGAATGAGGCGCTGCCAGAAGCCGTCATAGCTCGGATGCGACAGCCATCGCAGGAAATCCGGCTGCTGGCGACCGTAGACCTGCATCAGATCCCAGTAGGATACGCCGGAGCGATACCAGTTCTCATTCATCTCGCGCCAGCGCGGGTCGTCGTTCGACAGCGCCGTCTCGATGTCCCGCGTATCGGTGACGTATCGGTCCCAGCGGTACGCCGCGTTGTGATAGATGTTTCCTTCCTTGGGCGCGTCGATGCCCGGGGCGGTCGGTGTCGCGGCAACGATCGTCTTCAACGCGGCGGGTGGACGCTTTGCGGCCGCCCAGGCGGTGAAACCACTGTAGGCAGCACCATACATGCCGACGCGGCCGTCGCTCCAGCCCTGCCTGCTGACCCAGTTAATGACCGAGCGGGCATCCTCGCCGTCGTGCCGGAAGGGCTCGACCTGCTGACTATTGGAGCGCTTACCGCGTGCGTAGGCAACGACGCCGACGTAGCCATGCGCGGCGCATTCCTTGGCGTCATTCACGGGATAGACGTAGATCGTGAACTCGAGCAGCGTTGGCAGCTTGCCGGCAGCTGAGCGCGGACGCACGACTACTGCTGTCAGGGTGGCGCCGTCGGGCGTTTTGATCCGGACGTTCGGATCGACGATGTAGCGCCGTTCGTCATCTTCCCGGGCCAGTGCGCCGATCAGCGGACCGATGCCCCGCGAACCCTCGTAAGCTACGTATTCCCAGATCAGCTGCAGCGCCGTGGGCAGATCGACCGAGGACTTCGATTGCAGCTGAGTGAACGATTTCTGCAGCGCGTTCTGGAAGACGAGCGGAGGCGTCTCTAGCTGCGAGATGACGGCATAGGCATCCTTATCGCTGAGGGTCGGCACCATGTCGCGGTAGGCCTGATTGAATGCCACCTCGAATGAAACCTTGTCATGTGCCTGGATGACATGTGCGCGTGCGTAGATGTCGTATGCGATCGACTGATCGACCGGGTACGAAGGATCGGCGCCCTTGCGGATGTCGCGCAGTTCACGCCGCGTGTTCGCTGCCGCCTGATAGTTGCCCGCCGCCAGCTGGAGCGCCGACAGTGTCGCGAGGTAGCGTTGATGGTCGGCTTCCTCGTAGACGGGAAGCACCCGCTCTGCGAGATCACGCATGACATCCGCCGTGGCAGGATCTCCGGGAGAACCCGGTACATGCAGGTCGAAGTTCTGGGCCGCCTTCAGCGCAGGAGGCAACAGTGGTCCCAGCAGCCCGAGAAGTGCTGCGAGCAGCCAGGCAGGCGAACGCGTGCTAACGGCGCGCATGCACCACCCGGGTGGCGGCCTGCGCGCTCGGCGGCGTCGCCGCGCCGGCGGCGGCGCCGCCCGGAACGTAATCCAGAGGCGCCTTCACCAGATGCACGACGCGTGAAAAAAGCGGTTCAGGTGCCTGTCCCGTGCCCCCCGTGATATTTACGATGCTGGTGGTCTTCAATTCGTTGCTGAAGACATCGTAGACGCGGTCGCGCGAATCGCCATCGAGCGACTGCAACGTGCCATCGATCAGCAGCCATCGCGGTGCCTGCAGCAGCACCCGGGCGAACGCCAGGCTCAGCTGCTCGTCTGCGCTCAGTTCGCGATCCCAGCGCCGCGTTTCGTCCAGTGTCGGCGTCAGACGTTCGAGTCCCAGCCGCGCCAGCGCGTGCGGGAAGGCCGTGCCTTCGAAGCGCTCTACGCTCATCGGGTAGGCCAGGACCTCCCGCAGGGTGCCGCGCGGCAGATAGGGCGTTCCGCGCGGAAAATAGTAGATGGCTTCGCCTTGCGGTCGCACGACGCTGCCACTTCCCCAGGGCCATAGCCCTGCCAGCGCCCGGAACAACAGCGTTTTGTTGGTGCCCAGTTCGCCGGCAATCAGTACCCGCTCGCCGGCAAGCACCTCGACCCGTTGTTCGCGCAGCAGATCGCAGCCCGTGGACGAGACGACCTCGACGTGGTCGATCGTCAGGCGACCGGGCTGGCCTTCGACGTAAGAAATGGTGCTGGCGACGTGGCGCACGAACTCGGTCGCGTTGAGTGCCCGCCGGAAACTTGCCACGCGCAGTAACGCCGCGCGCCAGTCGGCGATGACGCTGAAGTTGTCCACGAACCAGCGCAGCGATGACTGCGCCTGGGTGAACGCCGCAGCGGCCATCATCAGGCCGCCGAAGGAGAGCTTGCCGGTAAAGTAGAGCGGGGCGGCAACGAGCGTGGGCGCTACCAGGGTGACCCAGCCGAATCCGGAGGTCACCCAGGTAAGGTTGGTCAGTCCCGCTACCAGACGGCGCGTGGCTGCCAGCACCGCCGTCAGATGCAGCTGGACGCGCCGCGTCTCGTCCGCTTCGCCCGCGGCCAGCGATATTCCATCGACGTGTTCGTTGACCCGCACCAGTGAGAAACGCAGATCGGCTTCGCGGGAATAGCGTTCCTCGTTGCGATGGATCAGGGAACGACCGACCCAGTAGCTGAGGATCGAGCCGACCGTGGCGTAGATAATTGCCGCCCACAGCATGAAACCCGGGATCAGGTAATACCGATTGCCGACGTGGATGGCGAAGCCCTTCGACAGCCCCCAGAGGATGCCGGAGAAGGCGATCAGCAGGATCAGCGCCTGCAGCAGGCCGATCCCGAGGTCCGCGGACAACTCGCACAGGTGACGGGCGTCCTCGTGCATTCGCTGATCGGGATTGGCGCCGATCGGACCGGCGTTGGCGAGCCAGAATGCGCGCTGCGGCTGCATCCAGTCACGGATGAGATCCCCGACGATGCCTTCGCGCATGCGGTACTTGAGTGTCTCCCCAAGGTACTTCTGCGCCACGTTGAGAACCAGCAGACTGCCGGCGATCGCGAAGAAGACGCCGAGCTGGTAGAGGAAATCCATGAAATCTCGTCGCGACAGCGCATCGTAGAATGGCTTGTTCCACTCGTTGAGGCGGATCTGGCCGTAGGCGGTCGCAACGACGACGATGAAGATCAGGGCAGACAGCCCGAGGATGCGCTTGCCGATGTGCGATGCCATCAACGAGCGGCGCATCAGGCCCAGTTGCGCGAAGAGGCCCATCTGGGCCGCCTCTTCGAGCTCGGGCGACGCGCTGGTATTACTTTCCGGAGTCTCGCTCATCAGCTCGCGATCGCGCTTACGCTGGTACCATCAGCGCAGGTTATTGTTAAGAAAATACAATAAAACCAGAGCATTACATAGATCTTCTGATCCAATATCTACACCTGGTTTTCCATGTTCATGGCCGTGCGTCGTGCGTTTGTGCACGAGATGAAAGCAGCATAGCTCCATGCCAGCTGCCTGGCGGATGTCTGCGTCCCGTTTTTCTGATCGAACTGTTCGGACAGTTCACCATCTGCCGGTGTGTAGGTGCGGACGGTTTCCAGGTACGCATTGCCGCGCGCGAGCCATTCCCTGGGCTCGCCGTGCGCCGCCGCCAGGAAGCAGAACTCGGCCGCTCCCAGCGTCGAAAAGTAATACGCGCCCCCTGAATAGTAGACATCGCCATGGTAGCGGCCCATCGCCGGCGCCCGATGGACCGGCAATGCCTGGTTGATCGGATAGTCTGCGGTGAACAGGCGCTCGAGCGCGCGCAGCGTGTCCTGCATCCGTGGATCGCGTACCGAATGTCTTGGGGTGTCACCGGGTGCGTGAATGGCTGCGAGTATGACGGCGATGTCGAGTTCCTTGGTCGAGCGTGCGCCGCCTTCGAGCACCCGCGAACGGTAGTAGCCGTCCTCAGACGCCCAGAAATTATCCAGCAGTTCGCGGATGATACGGGCCTGCACTCGAGCGCTGCCGGCGGTGACCTCGTCGCCGCGATTCTCCAGCCAGTCGGCGCCTTTTTCGAGCGCCGCGGCCGAGACGCTCAGCGTGTAGTAGTGCAGTCCCTTTTCCTCTTCCCAGATGTCGTAGGACGGATCACGCCAGTATCGCTGCGTGTAGTGGAGATCCGCCCGCAGCAGCGTAGCGGCACGCTCATCGAGCCCCTCTTCGAAACTTACCGAGTCGAACCAGCGCAGCAGTGTCAGGACGCGCAAAGGCGGGCCATCGTTCTGCGGGCGTCCCCATTTGGAGATGTCCAGGGTGCCGTCCGGGTTGAATCGGGTCTCCCCCGCTACGGCATCACCCAGCGCGGTTTCGAGATCCACGTCGGCGCGCAGAAACTTCTCGAAGTCAGCGGCCACCTGGTTGCGCCAGCTCCGGTCACGCACCAGGGTCCGGCCGTCGAGCTTGCCGAGTTCCAGGCTGAAGGTGATGAAATCGTCGAACTGCATGAGCGCGCTGTCGCTGACCTGACCGTCTTCGTACAACAGACGCAGCGCATCCATCACGACGGCGGAATCACGTAGCCAGTGAAAGAAATAATCGGGATCCGGGTCGTAGGAGCCCAGTACAGGGGAGGCGATGACCGAGCCCTTGCTGGCTCGAATACGGTGACCGAACCCCGGACGATCCTTGACCAGGTCCACCGCCGAGACGCTGCGGAGCATCGCGTGCGCACAATGCGCGTACTGGCTCTCCACCCATGCGCTCAAGTTCGCGTCGACGGGTCTCGTCATGTGTCAGGCTCCTGTCTGCAGATGCGGACTCTGAAATTTCAGCGCTCGCAGTGCGCGGCGCACTTCGGGGACTGCCATGAACAGTTTCCACAGCAGTCCGCTGCGGAAGTTCTCGATCATCACCACGATGGGTCCCTGGTCGATCGCGAGGAAGGTCTGCGCATACCATCCGCGCGACTCACAGAATGCGTCGACGAAACCGTATCGATTCCAGATGCGGTCACCGTACACAGCGAGGAAGTGACGCAGGGCCTGCATCGAGGCTTCGGGCGCATACGGGAAACTCGCGAGCGCTGCAGTCGGGGAAATGGTGCCGTTGTCGTTGTCCGGTGCGTGGGCCATGTATCCCGTGGGGTCGTCGCTGGCGGTAAGGCCCCAGCAGTCCGGTCCATAACCTCTGTGTCCCAGCGGGTTGGCGATGCAGTGCGCCCGGTTGATGTTGACGTGGGCGACATTTTGCTGCCAGTAGTCAGCATAACGGTCACGTAAACCGTGCGGATCCAGGCCGCAGAACGAATAGTGGGCGAAGAACAGCGATCCGCCATAGGGCACGCCCAGCGGCAGCTCGATTCCATAGTAGGACGCGCCGTTGCGAAAGTAGCGCCCGCCGGCGTATCCGAGATCATAGAGTTCAGGGTCTACCGGCTGGGTCGGCGACGCCACCGCCAGCACGTAGGTGATCAGGCATTCATTCCAGCCACGTACTTCGTGCGCGATATCCCACGCGAAGTTGGGGCTCCAATGCCAGTAGAGCACCGGGTGGCCACCCTGCGTGTACCAGCCCCAGTCGACCCGTTCCCAGATCTGCGTGATCGCGGTTCGGGCACTGATCTCGGCGGCGTTGTCGAGATCGAAGTATTGCCGCGCACACAGCAGTCCCATGCACAGGAAAGACGTCTCGACCAGATCGCCGCCGTCGTCCTTGGGAAACAGCGGCACGGTCTCACCACTGCGGGTATTCATGAAGTGGGAATACACGCCGTGATAGGTGTGCGCGCCGGTCAGGAAATTCAGCATGCGCTGCAGCTGCTGCAGCCCCTCGGCGCGCGTGATCCATTGGCGTTCGACCGCAACTATCAACGCCATGATGCCGAAGCCGGAGCCGCCGATCGTGATGGGGACCTCGCCGGGGCCACCATCGATGCTGCGGCGATCGGGCGCCAGGCCGGAGTGGCGGTCCGCTCCTTCCCAGAAGAAGGAGAAACACTGACGCTGCACCTCTTCCAGCAGCGCCTCGTCAGACAACTGCAACAGGCTGACCGCCTCAACCCGCGACATTGGCCGGCTCCTTTCCGCGACGTTTGCGGCGCTTGGAACCCTTGCCATCATCCGCGTGGCCGCGCGTCAGGCGATGCAGATCGGGATCTTTCACCAAATGCACGACATGGTGGTAGATCGACTCGTCGGCTGGTTGCTTGCCAATATGAATCATGCCGGCTTCCTTGAGTTCGTCGTCCAACAGCTCGCGGAAATGCTTCAAGGTGGGCTCATCGACCAGGTCCAGCGCCTCGTCGATCAGCAGCCAGCGCGGCGTCTGGAGCACCAGGCGTGCAAACACCACGCGCTGGCGTTGCTCGTCGCTCAGCTCCTGGTCCCAGCGTTTGGTCTGATCCAGCAGCGGCACCAGGTCCTGGAGCTGCATGCGCTCGAGCGCGCGTCGATACTGTTCGTCCTGATAGTCACCGGTAGCGTCGGGATAGGCCAGGACCGCGCGCAGTTCACCGGGAGGAAGGTAGGGCACGCGAGGCAGATACTGCAGCCGTTCCTCACCCGGCCGACGGATACGACCCGCGCCCCACGGCCACAGTCCCGCCAGTGCGCGGAACAGCAGCGTCTTCCCGGTTCCCGTCTCACCCACGATCAGCATCCGCTCGCCACCCTGCAGCTCGATATGATTCTCCTCGAGCATAGTGGCGCCACTGGGGGATGCAATTTCCAGTCGATCGATCACAAATTTCCCGGGTTCCCCGGTCTCGATCGCGATTTGATTGGCGGCGCCGTGCAGCTCATGGGTGTCGAGCAGTGCCTGGCGGAAGCTGGCCACGCGCAGCAGCGTTGCGCGCCAGTCCGCGATGGTGCTGAAGTTGTCGACGAACCATCGCAGTGAGGATTGCACCGTCGTGAAGGCACCCGCCGCCATCATCAGTCCGCCAAAGGTGATGCGATTGTCGAAATAGATCGGCGCCGCGACCAGGATCGGCGCGACGAGGGTGAACCAGCCGTAGCCAGCGGTAATCCAGGTCAGGTTGGTCAGGCCCGTGACCAGTTTGCGCATCGCGACCAACACGGCATCGAGATCGACGCTCAGCCTGCGCGCCTCGTCCGCTTCACCGCCGGCCAGCGAGATCGAATCGATGTGTTCATTGATGCGCACCAGCGAGTAGCGAAGATCCGCTTCGCGGGCATAGCGCTCGGCATTGCGCGGAACCAGGCTGCGACCCACCCAGTAGCTCAGCAGCGATGCCGAACCCGCATAGAGCACGGCCGCCCAGACCATGTATCCCGGGATCATCCATTCACGCGCGCCGAACCGCAGCGAGAAGCCCTGCGAGATGTTCCAGAGTACGTTGATGAACGCGGCCAGCAGGATCGCGGCCTGCAGCAGCCCGATGCCGAGATCCGACGACAGCTCGGTCAGGTGGCGCGCGTCCTCATGCATGCGCTGATCCGGATTGACGCCCATCGGTCCGGCGTTGGCGAGGCGGAAGGCGCGGCGCGGCTGCAGCCACTCGCCGATGAGATCCTTCACCAGGCCCTCCCGCAGCTTCAGCTTGAGCGTCTCGCCGAGCCATCTCAGGGCAACATTCAGCGCCAGCAGGATTCCCGCGATGATGCCGAAGACCGCCAGCTGCCACACGAAGTCCTTGAAGTCGCGGCGCGACAGGGCATCGTAGAACGGCTGATTCCAGCGGTTGAGACGGATCTGCCCGTAAGCGGTGGCGATGATGACGGCCCAGATGCCGCCGCCCAGCAGCAGCAGGCGGTTGCGGACCGGAGAAGACCAGAGCGCCCGGAACATGAGGCTCAGCTGGGATACCAGGCCGTCTTGCGTCATAGCGTCGTCCTTGCGAAAGCAGAACCGGGAAGGGTATAGAAGATCG